>DATNAU010000070.1:0-46015 GCA_035572415.1 Acidobacteriaceae bacterium | reverse complement strand
CCAATCCACCGCCACCCTCACCACCACCTGCTGCATCGTCGGAGGAGGCCCCGCCGGCATGATGCTCGGCTTCCTCCTCGCGCGCGCCGGCATCGACGTCACCGTGCTCGAAAAGCACACCGATTTCTTCCGCGACTTCCGCGGCGACACCGTTCATCCCTCCACCCTCGAGCTGATGTACGAGCTCGGCCTGCTCGACCAGTTCCTTAGCCAGCCCCACGAGGAGGTCCGCAGCTTCACCATGGTCATTGGCGGCCAGTCCTTTCCCGTCGCGCAGATCGACCGGGTGCCCACGCACTGCAAATTCGTCGCCGTCATGCCGCAGTGGGACTTCCTCGACTTCATCGCCGCCCAGGCTGCGAAGCTCCCGTGCTTCCATCTGCTGATGCATCACAAGGCTGTCGGCCTCATTGCGGACGAGCGCGGCCGCATCCTCGGCGCCCGGGTCGAAACCGCCAACGGCGAGCGCGACATCCGCGCCGCTCTCACCGTTGCCTGCGACGGCCGCCACTCCCTCATGCGCGCCGATGCCGAACTCCCTGTCCGCGAAACCGGCGTGCCCATTGACGTCCTGTGGTTCCGGCTCCCGCGCCGGGCTGATGATCCGTCGAACGTGATTGGCAATATCAACTACGGCACCCTCGCCGTCCTCATCAACCGCAGCGACTACTTCCAGTGCGCCTTCATCATCAAGAAGGACTCCTTCGCCGAGGTGCAGCGCCACGGGCTGCCCGCCTTCCGCGCCTCCATCGCCAAGCTTGTTCCCTTCCTCACCGACCGCGTCGAAACCCTCACTTCCTGGGAACAGATCAAGCTGCTCACCGTGCAGATCAACCATCTGGAGCGCTGGCACCTGCCCGGCTTTCTCTGCATCGGAGACGCCGCGCATGCCATGTCGCCGGTCGGCGGCATCGGCATCAATCTCGCCATCCAGGATGCGGTCGCCGCCGCCAACATCCTCACGCCCTACCTGCGCGCCGGCTTTGTCTCGGAGATGAACCTCGCCGCAGTCCAGCACCGCCGCCATCTCCCCACGCGCATCACGCAGGCTTTCCAGGTATTCGCGCACAAGCAGCTCTCGCGCACCCTCGGCAATCCCGCGCCGGTCAAGCCGCCGGCGATCCTCCGCTTGCTCTCCGGCAGCGCCTTTTTTCGCCGCCTCGCCGCCCGCTTTATCGGCGTCGGCGTCCGGCCAGAGCACATTCGGAGTTGAGAATTTTTTTGGGGGTATTTTGGGCGCAAAATATTCCAAAATAAAGACTTACTCCCACTACCTCCTCGCAAAATATAGATACCAAAGGGTTTGCGCACAAAATTTCTGCAATCAGTAATTTGCAGGGCAGGAATGACATGGAGTCAGGCGTTCAGGCCGCACTTCCAATACCAATTCCTAGCTTAAATTCTACATCCAGTGTCAAGGCGATTTGTGGCTTCAGCGTCAAGGGTGTCGCGAAGTTCTGCGTTGTACGACACGGACGCTGAATTTTCTCTTGAGTCAAGCCGCTGAACTCGTGTGTCCGGCAGGCTATCTTCCTGGTCCAGTCGCATACCGCTCCATCCGATGCCTGCCGCTGCCACGGAAGAAGAAATAGATGATCATGCTCACAACGGCCGCATACGCGCACCATACGGAGGTAAACGCATAGCGCTTCACCAGCGCGACAACAGTCAGGCCCCCCAGGTTGTACAGTCCCAGCCAGACCAGCTTGCGAAAGCCGGAGAAGAATAACGCGCCACAGGTCGCGATAACGTACAGAACAGCTACAACGGTCGTAGTCGTGATGGGATTCTCGTAAAGAATGCTGTGCTCCCGCATCGCGATGCTGGTGGGATACGCCACCAGTCCCCACAGCAGATAGAGCGCCAGCGCTCCGCCAAGGAGAACGAAGGCCAGCATCCGTCTTCGCAGTCTCCGCGTCGGTTCGATCTGGTAGACGCTCAGCGGCAACAGGAACGGCAACAGGCCCTGCGCGTAGAGCACATAAGCCGAGCCCGCGTCATGCGCGACCCACCCGGGCAGCCGCCCATCCAGCCCCATCCACACAAATCCTTCGATGAACTCGTGCGCGGCAAACAGGCATGGCATGGCGGCCAGCAGTACTTCGCGGCGGTCCTTCACCTCGCGCAGCGTCGCCACGCCAACTGCGCCCAGTACCGCACTGCCCACAAAGTCCGCCGTCGCGGAAAAGCACATTGCGTCCTCCGGCTCTATCCCGCGTGCATCACCTGTTCCGTCACCCAATCGGTGCGAACCGCTTCGTGGACCGGACAGAGCAGCGGTGCGCCATCGAGCACTGCACTCACGAAGTTCTCCACGATTGGATAGTGGACGTTTGTGTGCGAAGGCAGGCTCTCCTCAGTCACAGTACCGTCGCTGCTCTTCAGTCGCAGCGCCGGACCACCCATCGGCGTCAGGTCGATCTCACCTTCAACCCCCACGATGCGAAATTCGTCGCGCACGATGCGCGAGTTCCAGCGCACATCCACCACGGCATGGATGCCGCCTTCGTAACCGATCAGGACCGTCGCCGAATCCTCGACCTTCAAATCGTGCAACGTATTCGACCGCATGCCCATTGCGCGAACGGGCTGGCCGAAGAGGAGGTTGCAGGCATCGATGCGATGCGAAGCAATATCATACAAGGGCCCTCCGCCCGCCAGCGCCGGATCGCGCAGCCATGCGCGTTCTTCGCTCTCCAGCCAGCTCTGGAAGGCGGCGTTCACAAACGCCGGCTTGCCAATTGCGCCAGCCGCAATCAGTTCCTTCGCGCGCACCAGCTTTGGGAAGCCGCGCCGGAAGTAAGCAATGCCCAGCAGCTTTCCTGCCTTGTGAGCAGCCTCCGCCATGGATTGGGCCTGCGTGTAATCCATCGCAACCGGCTTCTCGCACAGCACGTGTTTTCCCGCGTGGAGACAAGCGATTGTCTGCTGCGCATGCAACGCAACAGGCGAGGCGACGTACACTGCGTCGACTTTGTTGTCCGCGAGCGCCGCGCTCAGTTCCGTGTATACCGCCCCGCCTGGAAACGCCTCCGCCTTGCGCGGATCGCGCGTGAGCACCGCGTGGAGACGGCTGCGCGGCTCCGCCTCGATGGCAGGAATCACGCGTTTGCGCGTGATGTCTCCAATTCCAATCACCAGCCAGTTCAGCATGGGAGCAGTAGATCACACCGGACCGATTCCACCGCGAGTCTGATGCGGTGTGGGATTGGCAATTTCCTTGGCATAGACCTGGTAGGTCACTTGCGGCGGCTCCGTGTCCTGGTGCAGTTCCCACACTCTCTGGCGAATCGCATCGTCGGACGCGGTCACGCGCTCGCGCGAGCGCAGGTAATCCAGCCATGACTCCGTGATGAACGTTTCGTTCAGCCGCTCGGGATTGGTGGCGTCCCGGTAGACGCCCCAGCGCAGGGCGCCGCCGCGCAACCGCACGCCGCGCAGCTTATGAATCAGCCGGGTGAACTCGGCATAGTTCTCCATTGGAATCCGGTAGACGATGGAGATCCGCACCGGACCGGCCTGCGCGGGATCCTCCTCTTCTCCTTTGGGAAACGGAGCCAGCGCGGGCGCGGCTCGCCTGAACTGGTGCGGTGTGGTGTCGGGAATTCCGCCGCGAAGCACATGGAACCGGCGGACCGCCGGATAGCTCGCCGCGAATCCGCCGGCCGCACACAACAATGCGAAGGGCGCGCCTTTCGCCTGGGCAATGCCGCCCCATACGACTGATCCGAGCGCCAAGCCGCCCTGGAACGCCATCAAGTACGTCCCGAGTGCGCGCGCCTGCACCCACGCCGGGACGCTGACCTGCACGGAGGTGTTTAGCGAAGCCATTGTGCTTGTCCAGCAATAGCCCGCCACAATCAGCACCGGGAGGATGATCGCGATCTGGTGGAAGCGCGCCATCACGACCAGGGTTACCACGCTGTAAGCCGTACCGATGGCGATGATCCGGTCGGTGGTGAGCAGTTTGCGAACACGCGCGAGTGTGAACGCAGCGAACACCGCGCCCAGCCCCAGCGATCCGTTGAGGATGCCGTAGCCCAGAGCGCCGGAATGCATGTCATTGTGAGCGATGACCGCGAGCAGCGACCATACCGCGGAAAAGAAGAACGTGAAGGTGAACGCCCGCAATAACGATGCCTGCAGGTTCGGGGCATACCGCACGTAACGCAATCCCGTGCGGATCGATGCGGGCAGGCGCTCCGACGGCAGCGCGGATTTGAACAGAGGCACTCGCTTCCAGTTCATCAGCACCCAGATCACGCCCGCGAAGGAGAGCGAGTTCAGCAGGAAGACCCATGCCGACCCCGTGTCCACGCGCGCGAATGCGGCGACCATCAGGCCGCCCAGCGCCGGACCGACCGCTCGCGCAAGGTTATTCGAACCGGAGTTGAGGGACACTGCGTCCGGGATCAGTTCGCGCGGGACCAGTTCGGGAACAATGGCCTGCCATGCCGGATTGTTCATCGCCGAACCGAAGTTCAGGAGGAAGGTGAACGCGAGCAGGTACCACGGTGAAATGTGGCCCAGGAACGTAAGCACGGCCAGCACGGCAACCGAGCCGAGCATCCAGCTCTGCCAGAAGATCAACAGTCGGCGGCGATCGAACAGGTCCGCGGTCGCGCCTGCTAAAAGACCCAAGGCAAGCACCGGAAGGCTGGCCGCGGTCTGCATCAATGCAATCAGCAGAGGCGAGCCGGTCAGCGTGGTCATCAGCCACGTGCCTGCCGTGTCCTGCATCCACGTGCCCACACTGGAGACTGTGGAGGCGATCCAGCGGTCGCGGAAGACGGCGATTTTCAGCGGCGCGAAACCGCTGGTCACCGGTTTGGGTGGCACTTCAGTCCGCGCCGAGAATGGAGTCTCCAGGGGCACAGTGTCTAGTCTATCGATGCAAAAACCAGCAACTGTCGCCGAACGATTTCATTTGAGATTAGCCTGCCACGCCGATTACACCCATCATTCGTCCTGCGAAACCAGCTTCGCCGCGGTGCGAATAGTACTTCAGCCGGCCACTGTTCAGCCGTGTGCAAGCGCTGCATTCGCCGATGACGGTGATGTGTTCCGTCCGCAGGCCTGCGTCGAGCAGTTGCCGCCGGTTGGCTTCCCAGAGATCGAGATGAATCTGCGGACCAATGTTCGAGTGGCCCGGAGCGCGCGCAGTCAGGAAAAGAAGCGGGTATTTCTCCTTCACCGGGTCGGAGTCATACACTTCGCTGAATAGTTGGGGCGCATAGGCGAACTGAGACTCGAATTCGTGCCGCACCTCTTCTCCCACCGAATAGCAACAAGCGCCGATCGAAGGCCCGACGACCGCGATCAGGTCCTCGGGGCGGGAGCCGTAGCGCAGCCGCATCCGGCCGACGCCGCCTTCGACGATACGCCGCAGCGTTCCGCGCCAGCCGGCATGAAATGCCGCCACTGCTTTGCGTTTCACATCCGCAATCAGCACGGGAACGCAGTCGGCAACCTGAATGCCCAGCAGCACGCCGGGAACGTCGGTCATTATGCCGTCACCCCGCATGACCGCCTTGCCCTCTGCCGTTTCGAGCTTTCCAGCGAGCGCGCCGCTGTTCGGGTCTATGATCCGCACGACGCTGGAGTGAACCTGCCGCAGCGTCACGAGGGGCGGCCGGCTCTTTGCTCCGGCAATGTTGCTGGCCAGGCGCCGACGGTTCTCAGCGACCTTTGCCGGATCGTCCGAAGCCGTCCATCCAAGGTTCAACTCCCGCGGCCCATAGACCTCGCTCACTCCTCCCAGCCGGGTGCTGAATCCGTGCCTGAGCCACGGATGCTGTTCCATGACGGTCGCCCGAATCACCGCCGCCTTTTCGTAGTTCAATCGGCTGAGATTTGCCCTGGGGATCTTCTTTCGTTCGCCCGCCTCCCAGGCGCCGCTTCGGGTCTTCCGGGAGCCATGAGCCAGGCCGACTCGGGCGAGGATTGAATCCACCGCAGCAATTGCTTCTTTACTTTCAGTCCATTGCATATATTCAACAAGAGGCTATACTTACATGACGTCCGTGCGGCCCGTTTCTGTTTGGCCTGCACGATTCGGGTCCCGGCGGGTCGATCTTTTCCGCGTCCGCGCGCTGCTTTCTTTCATCAGACACAGAAACGTGACGTTCAGATTTGCATCCTGACCGCCCCCTCTGTAAGATACGCGATTGCATCCATGAGTACGATTGTGTCCACTCTCGCTCCGCAGGTCCTCCGCTCCCGGCTCTCCAAGGTATGCGTCGCCATTACTGGCTCGACGGCCGCCGAGATGATCGAGAAGGCGACCGTCGCCCTTCGAGAGTTCACTTTCTTCGAGTTCCGCCTGGATTATCTCGAAAAGCCGCTCGCCGCGCTGCCGAAGTTCAAGCAATTTTTTGCCGAGAACACGGCGGCGACGGCTATTGCAACCTGTCGACGCGAGGCCAATGGCGGCAAGTTTGGCGGCAATGTCGCAGCCGAGCTGGAGGTCCTGTGTAAGGCGGCAGATGCCGGCTTTCTGCTGGTCGACCTGGAGATCGAGTCCGCTGAAGCCATCAAGAAGATGGGCGTGGAGAAGCTGCGGGAGACAGGCGTGGCGCTCATCATCAGCCATCATGACTTCACCGCAACCAAGGACCTCGACGGCATTCTCACGCGGATCGACCGCTTCTCGCCCGACTTCGTCAAGATTGTTCCTACGGCCAAATCCCTCTCCGACAACATCACGTTGATCCGCTTCCTGGAGCGGGTGGCCGACCATACCAATGTTATCGGCATCTGCATGGGCGATGCGGGTGTGATCTCGCGCGTGCTCGGTGTCCGCGCAGGCTCCGCGTTCACTTTTGCAGCCGCTACGCCTGGTGAAGAGACCGGCCCGGGTCAGATTGCGGCCCGCACACTGGTCGAAACGTATCGCATCGACCAGGTTGATGTCGCTACCAAGGTTTATGGCGTGGCCGGAAATCCTATTCGCTCCTCGCTTTCGCCCATCATGATGAACACGGCCTTCCGCCGTGAGACGGTGAACGCGGTGTATCTCGCACTGCAGACGGCGCGTGTGAACGATCTGGTGAAGCTGGTGCATGAGATTCCCATCCAGGGCGTCTCCATCACCATGCCGCTCAAGGAGGACATCCTTCCGCATTTGGAGCAGACGGACGCCCTCTCAGCGAAGATCGGCGCAGTGAACACCATCCGCCTGCTGGATGGCAAGCTCTTCGGCTTCAACACGGATGTCGCCGGGATCATAGGGCCGCTCGAAAAGCGGCTGTCGTTGCGGGGGGCGAAGGTACTGGTGCTCGGCGCAGGCGGGGCCGCGCGTGCGGCCGTGTTCGGGGTGCGTGACCGCGGTGCGGATGTCTATATCCTGAACCGGACCTCTGAGACGGCGCAGAAGCTGGCGCGTCAATCCGGTTCGCATGTGCTGCGGCGCGATGCGCTGGGCAAGACGCAGTTCGACGTGATCATCAATGCCACGCCGGTCGGTATGGCCGGCAACAAGGCCCCGCAGATTCTGGAGCCGCAGCACCTGCAGACGCGGCTGGTCTTTGACCTGGTCTACAACCCGCTGGAGACGCCGCTGATCCGCATGGCGCGGCAGAAGCAAATCCCGATCATCACCGGGGTCGAGATGTTTGTGCAGCAGGGCGCGCGGCAGTTTGAAATCTTTACCGGTAAGCCGGCGCCTGAAGAGGAGATGTTCCGCGTGGTGCTGCATGCGCTGCGGCAGAATGCGGAGCAACTCGCTGCCGAGGCCGAGCAGCCAGAGAGGCCGGCCAAATCCACAGCAAAATCCGCGGCGGCTCCCGCGCCCGCAAAAGCCACCCCAAAGGCTGCCGCACTTCCGACCGACAATGGCGCGAGCAGGACGTCTGGGGCTAAGGCTGCATCGCTGAAATCCGCGAAGGCTGCTACAAAACCTGCAGCAAAGCATTCCCATAAGCCAGCGGCTAAGAAGACGGCAAAGAAGAAGAGATAGGGACTGCTCGCCACTGAGATGTTCCGCTACGCAGGCACACGCTTTAATAGCTTGCTTGCGCTGCGGAACCATGGTCGCTCCCGCCGCTTCTGATAACTCGGCATTGCGGCCTTCTTGTCCAGTACCTTTTGGGCCCATTCACGGGCTTCGGCATTCTTTCCTTCTGAGGCGAGCAAGTCCGCAAAATTCAAATAGGTTTCCGACGAGACCGACCGCGCCGTCACCTCGCGGAAGAGCATCTCTGCGCGGTCCTTCTGCCCGGTCATGGCGTAGGCATGGGCCAGCAGGCCGCCTGCGCGATAGAAGTCATATCCGGGCTCTTTCGCATACACCTTTTCGAGGTCGGGAATGGCAGCCGCAGCGTCACCCATCTGGACCGCGCATACCCCACGCCGATAAAACGCATCCAGCGTGTCCGATCGTGCTATGATCGCGCGATCGAACGCTTCGCGGGCGCGGGCGCACCTGCCATCCTCCAGCAGCAGGTCGCCGAGCTCCTCATAGTTCCCTGCCGATGGATTCTGCCGGACCAAAGCCTCGAGCTGCCGGATACGCTTACGTCTCGGAAAAATCTTGAACGAACCGCGCAGAAGCTGCAGATCCGGCAGCGCCTCAACACATAGATAGATCGCGGGCCCGATCGTGGGCAGAAAGAGAATGATCCAGAGCCAATACCAGTCTGGCCGCCTGCGCGCAAAGTGAATGATTGCCGCGGCGAGCAGGATCAGGCTCCAGGGATGGCCCAGAGAATAAAACAGTCCGTACAAAAATCCCATGCGCTGAATTCGTCCCTGCGCCAGCTTACACGGGGGTCTCCTCTCGCGGAACCCCAAAATCGTCGGCCTGGTTGAGCATCTCTTATCATCCGGTCAATCTCAATTGGCAGAACCTCCTGAGGACAGGCAGAACCCGGCATTCCTTCCGTACAGTCATGACAAACCGCCCGTACATCCTGCTGGAACTTCTGAATAAAGCGCTCTTGAACAGCACCATGCTGTAACCTCGCACCGCCTTCGATTTCATCCGGCACGGCAAGACCAGAAGGTCCCCATGTAAACTTTCGGCGGAGCAATCACGCCATGACCCGGACTCTCTGCGTTCTGTCTCTCCTGCTTACCGCTGCGACGATCGTTGCACAAACCACACCTGCGAACACGTCGTCCCCGGGAGCACCCAATCCTCACCCGTACACCACGCTCTATGTCTTCGGCGACAGCTACTCCGACTCCGGCTCAGGTTATGTCGACAGCAACGGCCCGACGGCGGTGGTCTATCTGGCGCAGCGGCTTGGAATTCCGTTCACGTATTACGGCGATCCAAACTCAACGGGCCAGGGCCTGAACTTCGCCATCTCCGGCGCACGCACCGGGGAAGGTTATGGGCGACGCTATCCCACGGGAGAGTTCCTGTCGTTCGGGATGAAGAACCAGGTGGCCAATTTCGTGGCGTTTTCAAAGACCGGCGACATCCCGAAGATTGACGCCGAGAACACGATGTTCTTCTTTGCCGGCGGCCTGAACGATCGCGGTACGCAGGAGGGCTACACGCGCACCAACATCGAAGATGAGATCGATACGCTGTATGCGCTCGGCGCGCGGCGGTTCATGGTCGCGCTGCTGCCGACGAAGATTCCGCAGTTCGCCACCGCCGGCACGCAATTCAATCCGGAGCTGGCGAAGATTCCGGATGAGGAGCGCGCCAAGCACCCGGATATTCGCATTGCGAACTCAAACTGGGGTCCCTTCCTTGACGAGGTGATCACAAACCCTGCCAAATACGGCATCACGGATACGACGCACCCCTGCGCCGGCCGCGCGTTCCAGCATAAGGATCCCACTCCGTGCGCCGACCCAGCTGCCCACTTCTTCTACCACGAGGGCCACCCCTCCACCGCAGCACACAAGGCTGCAGGCGACATGCTGTATCAGGAAGCGATTACGAAGGCTCCGTAGAGCTAGACAGCGACGGTAAACGTGTCCTCGCTGCGGGTTACTGCGCGATACATCGTGTCACGTTCGAAGGGAACGCGACCGGCTTCGGTGATCAGCCGGACAAGGTCCGCGCGACGCATGCCCTGAGGAGTGGTGGCGCCGGCGTCGTGGTAGATCTTCTCCTCGATCACCGTGCCATCGATGTCGTCCGCGCCGAAGCGCAGTGAGATTTGCGCCATCTCCGGCGTGACCATCTGCCAGTAGCTCTTCACGTGCGGGAAGTTGTCGAGCAGCAGACGGCCAATGGCGATCTGCTTCAGGTCCATCATCCCGGTGGTCTTCGGGATGTGCGCGAGGGCGGTGTTGTCCGGATGGAAGGCCAGTGGAATGAATGTCTGGAAGCCGCCGGTCTCATCCTGCAACGCACGCAGGCGAAGCATGTGATCCACGCGGTCTTCGTCGTTCTCTACGTGACCGTAGAGCATCGTTGCATTGGACTTGAGGCCGATCCTGTGCGCTGTGCGCGCGGTATCCAGCCACTCGCCGCCATCGATCTTGTGATCGCAGATGATATGACGCACCCGGTCCGCGAAGATTTCCGCTCCGCCGCCCGGGCATGAGTCGACACCTGCATGCTTCATGCGGCGCAGCGTCTCCTCAATGGTCATCTTGCCGCGCTTCGCGAGAAACGCGACCTCCACCATGGTGAAGGCTTTGATATGCACCTTCGGGTAGCGCTCTTTCAGGCCGCGCACAAGGTCCATGAAGTAATCGAACGGGAGGTCAGGATGCAAGCCGCCCACGATGTGGAACTCCGTCACGGCCTCAGTGAGTCCCTTACCTGCGGTTTCCCAGGCTTCTTCGAGCGCCATCGTGTATGTGCCGGCGTCGCCCTTCTTGCGGCCGAAGGCGCAGAGGCGGCAGCTTGCGACACACACATTTGTGGGGTTGATGTGGCGGTTGACGTTGAAGTAGGCGATATCGCCGTGCAGTCTTTCGCGAACAGCGTTTGCCATCCAGCCGACGGCCAGAATGTCGCCGCTGCGATAGAGCGTTACACCGTCCTCAAAACTGAGCCGCTCACCCGCTGCAACTTTTTCCGCAAGCGGCTCCAGCGAGGGGTCGCTCGTGGCAAAAGCATGCCTTGCCCGAACGCCGAATTCGACTGATTCTAGAGGGCCAGCAAACGCTTTCATCCTGGCTTCCATTCTAATCAATGCCGGCCCTTCCCATATCCCGTGAAGGTGAGAAGATAGTGTTATGAGCGCCCAGACCGCGACCGGGATGATGCTGGCCGGTGTTCTTCACGGCAAGGAAGACCTCCGCATGGAGCAGCTTCCCATGCCTAGCGCAGCGGAGGGCGAGATGATCGTCCGCGTGGCTGCCGCGCTCACCTGCGGAACAGACCTGAAGGTTTACCGGCGCGGCTACCACGCCATGATGCTGAAGCCTCCAATCCTGTTCGGTCATGAAGTCGCCGGCATGGTAGTGGAGACCGGCCGCGGCGTGACAAAGTTCAAGGTTGGCGATCGCGTTGTGCCCATCAACTCGGCCCCGTGTGACCAGTGTTTCTACTGCCTGCACGGGCAGCACAACCTCTGCGAAGATCTGTTGTTCAACAACGGCGCCTATGCGGAGTACATCCGCATCCCGGCGCGCATTGTTACAAAGAACACCTACGCCGTGCCTGACTCTTTGGCTTTAGAACAGGCTGCGCTTACGGAACCGCTGGCATGCGTCGTTCATGGCTTCAACGACACGGGCGCGCAGTCCGGCGATACGATGGCGGTCATCGGCGCAGGACCCATTGGCCTGATGTTCATGCATCTGGCAAAGATCCGGGGCTTGCGCGTCATTGCGGTGGTCAAGCGCGACGACCAGGTTGCTGCCGCCCGGCGCTTCGGCGCGGCAGAAGTGATCCAGATCGCATCCGGCCCCGAAACCATGCAACAAGCAGTTGCGCAGGTGCGCGGGTTGACCGGCAATTCGCGCGGCGCGGATTGCGTGATCGAAGCCGTTGCCACGCCCCCGACGTGGGAGGCGGCCGTTGCCATGGTGCGCAAGGGCGGAACGGTGAACTTCTTCGGCGGTCCGCCGAGCGGCACGTCCGTCGCGCTCGACACCAATCGCCTGCACTACGGTGACCTTACGTTGCGCGCGAGCTTTCACCACACTCCCGCTGCGTGCCGCGCGGCGCTGGCGTTGATCTCGAGCGGCAGGTTCAACGCCGCCGGCTTCATCACCGGCTCGGCCTCGCTCGCCGACTTGCCGGGTCTTTTTGCCTCGATGACCACGCGTTCCGCCGACAACCGGGGCGGCATCAAGACGGTGGTGCTTCCGCCGCCGGTCGCGTCGGCCCGGAGCGCTGCATGACAATCCCGGCTGAGCTTGCGGATCGGGATGCTGCGATGCACCCCATTGCGTCCGAAGCGCCGGCAAGCGCGGCTGGCGCCTTGGCCGATACAGAACCCATATCCATGGACGTGCTTGCAGGTGCGCCGCTTGAGTACATTACACGCGATGAGCGTCCTGCGCTGGACGAGGCCCTTGCATGGTGCCACAACCTTGCCACCACGCATTACGAAAACTTTCACGTGGCGACGTACTTTCTTCCGGCCCGCGTGCGACCTCATTTTTGGAGTCTCTACGCCTTCTGTCGCATCTCTGACGACCTGGGCGACGAGGTCGAGAGCACCGGAACAGCGTTGCGCCTGCTGGATGCATGGGGACGAATGCTCGACGAATGCTATGACGCGCCGGAGAAGTCGCGCCATCCGGTTTTCGTCGCGCTGCATGAAACGATCATGGCCTGCGACTTGCCTCGTTCGCTCTTCCATGACCTGCTGCGCGCGTTCATCCAGGACCAGATCAAGACCGCATACGCCACGTGGGACGAGGCCATCGACTATTCACGTTACTCCGCCAATCCCGTCGGCCGTCTGGTGTTGATGATCTGCGGCTATCGCGATGAGCGGCGCATGCTGCTCTCCGACCGCATCTGCACCGGTCTGCAGCTTGCGAACTTCTGGCAGGATGCCGTTCGCGACTCGGAAATTCCGCGCCGCTACATCCCCGCCGAATATATGGAACGCTTCGGCGTAGCCGACGGCCAGATTGAAGGCCGCATCTTTACACCGGAGTTCGGCGCCATGATGCGCGCATTGGTGGACCGCACGCGCGACATGCTCAACCAAGGTGCGCCTCTTCGCGACGCCGTCGATCCCGAACTGCGGATCACCATTGACCTTTTCTACCGGGGCGGCATCGCCATTCTCGACGGCATTGCGGCGCAGGATTACGACGTACTGCGCGGACGCCCGATGGTGACACGCCGCAAGAAGTTCGAACTGCTTTTGCGCGCGTTCTTCGGCAAGCTGCGCGCAGGTCGCGGACAGTCGGGAGCTCCGCACGCGTGAGCGCACCAGGCACGGCCGCAAACCAGCCTCAACCAAGCATCACAGCAGCCTACGCGTACTGCCGCGAGATCGCGCGTCGTGAAGCGAAGAACTTCTACTGGGCTTTTCGGGTGCTCCCGCGCCACAAGAGCGATGCCATGTGCGCGATCTATGCCTTCATGCGGCGAGCGGATGATATTTCCGACGACGAATCGAAGCCGCTGGAACAGCGGCGCGGAGAGATGGCTATGTGGCTGGATGGCTGGCGGGCGACCTCTTTACGCGATGAGGACGCACCTTCTTCTCAGGCTTCCGCGATGTCGCTCACAGCGACTTCAGACCTGACCGTTTTCCGTGCGCTGCGCGACACGCAACACCGCTTCTCCATTCCCGATTCGCTGTTAGAGGAACTGATCGCCGGCACCACGATGGACCTCAATCCGCAGACCGCCGATGAAAGCGGCGTACAGACCTACGCCACCTTTGAGGAACTCTACCGCTACTGTTACCTCGTTGCATCGGTCGTCGGGCTGGTTTCCATTCGCGTCTTCGGCTACTCAGACAAGCAAGCCGAAGCGCTCGCCGAAGAGACGGGGATCGCTTTTCAGCTCACCAATATTCTGCGCGATGTGAAGGAGGACATCGAACGCGGGCGGGTCTACATCCCGCTCGACCTCATGGAAGACTTCGGCGAGACGGTCCCCGAGCTGCGGGAGCTCGCAGCCGGCCGCACGATGACGGAGCGCGAACGTGGCATGCTGGCTACGCTCGCCATTCGCGCGGAGCGATATTACGTCGCCGGGCGAAAGCTGGTCCCGCTGGTCGACCGCGACAGCCGTGCCGCGATGTGGGTGCTGATGGCTATCTATCATCGTCTGCTCAGCCGCATTGGCGAACGCCAAATGGAAGTTTTCGCCGAGAGAATAACCGTGCCCACCGCCACCAAGGTATTTATCCTTGCGCGTGGCATTGCGATGGCGGCATGGAACAGGATATTGCCGTGAGCCGCGGCGAATACATTGTCGTAGGTGGGGGTGTCGCAGGATTATCCGCCGCGGAGGCGCTGGCTCACGCGGGCACGCGCGTCACGCTGCTCGAACGCCGGCCGCTCATCGGGGGCCGAGCCTACTCCTATCTGCATCCGGCACTGAATGAGATCGTGGACTCACAGCATGTGCTGGTCGGGTGTTGCTCGAATCTGATTGAACTCACGAATGCAGCAGGTCTGGCGAACAAGATCCGCTGGTATGACCGCCAGAACTGGCTTGAGCCGGCGACCGGATCGCGCGGACCGCGGGCGACCACCATCGAGATCGGCTCTCTGCCCGCACCGCTGCAATTTGCCGGCAGCTTTCTGTGCGCGCCGATGTTGGAAGTCGCCGACAAACTCGCCATCGCGCGCGGCCTCGCGGAGTTTCGCGGCGGCGCCGAGGGTAGAGACTGCGAGAGCGTGGCTCAGTGGTATATCCGCACGCGCCAAACCCAGCGCGCCATCCAGCATCTGTGGGAGCCCCTGGTGCTGGCGACGATGAACGAGAGCTCCGAGCGCAGCTCCATGAAGTACGCAGCAAAGGTGTTCTACGAGCTGTTCCTGAAGAATCGCTCGGGAGGACGCCTCGGTATTCCTACTATCCCTCTCAGCGAATTCTACGGCGCAATCGCGGAGCGGATCTGCTCGCTGGGAGGCCGGGTCGAACTCCGAGCCAGCGTAGAAGAGATTGTCTATCACCAGGACGGAAGATGGGTCGTGCGCACAGCCGACCGCGACTTCGATGCCGACGCTATCATCCTGGCGCTGCCCTTTGAGCAGACGCAGCGCCTGATTGCTTCCATGTCACTGGATGCTGTTCTGGCGCATGAACCGGCGCGGCGCGAGCTGCTCGCAAAGATGGCGCGCTTCTCGCACTCCCCATACATCTCTGTGCTGCTATGGTTCGACCGCGAGATCACGGATCTCGATCACGCTTGGCTGCTGGAATCGCCCGTGCATTGGTTCTTTCACAAGTCGCGTATCCGAAAGTATCCGAAGGAACAGGGCAGCTATGTTGAGGTCGTGATCTCCGGCTCGCGCGAGGACCTCCTCAAATCGCGGGAGGACCTGCTGGCTATGGCTGTTCGCGAGTTGAACAGGTTTTTCCCGCAGGCGAAGCAAGCACAACTGGTCAAGTCCGCCGTGCTCAAAGAGGCTCGCGCGACCTTCACGCTGCCACCGGGTGAAGACGATGCCCGACCGGCACAGGCGACCGACATTCCCGGCCTCTTTCTGGCGGGAGACTGGACCGCGACGGGCTGGCCCTCAACAATGGAGAGCGCGTGCCGTAGCGGACGGCTGGCCGCGGGCGCGGCACTGGGCGCCGCCGGTCAGTTCATGGCGAAAGAGCCCGATGCGACAGGTCTGTCGCGGCTCCTTGCGATTCCAGCCCGTGATCTCCGATAAGATAAATAGATGCAGCGCCTCCCTCAAGCCCGCCTCGCAGCCCTCTCCGCGCTTCTCCTCGCCCTCACTCTTCCAACCGCGGCTCGCGCCGATGACGCCTCGCAACGCACTAAAGCCGAGGAGTTGATGACGCTGCAGCAGACTCAAAAAATCGTCCAGCAGATTGCGGACAACATCATCCGGCAAGTGGACGAGGCCGCCGATCGCGCCGCCGGAGCAGACGCAACGCCGGAGCAGAAGGCCAAGGTTGAAGACTTCAAGAAAACCGCCGCACAGGTGATCGACGCCAAACTTGGCTGGGTTGCGATGAAGCCCACGGTCACCGATCTTTACATGAAGAGCTTTACGGAAGATCAACTCGACTCCATCATCGCGTTCTATAAGACGCCCGCGGGGGCTGCATTACTCGAGAAGCTGCCCCAGATCAATTCGCAATTCGGCCAGATTGGAAACTCGCGGGTCGCGGACATGCGCAGTGAACTGCAAAAAGATTTCCAGGACCTGCAGGGCAGTCTTCACCCGCCCACTCTCAACTCGCTACCGTCGGCGGTTCCGCCTGCAACTCCAAACCCAGCGCCTTCGGCTACACCTTCCGCTCCCAAAGCGCCGACAAGTCCTGGCGCGACAAAGTGAGTCGCAAGGAGGACGCGTCACATATCGGCGTCCTTGCGCTCCAGGGTGCGTTCGATGTGCATGCCCGCAGGTTGGCTGAGATAGGCGCAGAGCCCATCGAGATTCGCACGCCCGAAGAGCTCGCTTCGCTCGATGGCCTCGTCCTGCCGGGCGGCGAATCCACCACTATGCTCAGGTTTCTCGAGCGCGGCGGATTCTTCGAACTACTCCAGGACTATGTTCGCCGCACGCCGACCTTTGGCACCTGCGCCGGTGCTATCCTGCTGGCCGCGCATGTTGAGTCGCCTGCGCAGCGCTCGCTCGCGGTCCTCGACATTACTGTGGAGCGCAATGCCTACGGGCGGCAGATCGACTCCATGATTCTCACCGAGCCCACCTCGCTCCCTGGAGGTCCTTTGGAGATGGTCTTCATCCGCGCACCCCGGATTCGCTCCGTCGGCCCGGGGATACAGACTCTCGCCACTCGTGACGGCTATCCTGCTCTCGTCCGCAGCAGGCACCTGCTCGCCGCTACGTTCCACCCGGAACTCTCCGCCGACCTGCGCGTGCACCAGCTGTTCCTGGAGATTGTGCGTGCGCACAAGCAGTCGCCGAATCAATAGGACGCCACGGTAAAACTGCGCTCGTTCACTAGGTCCGCAGTACCAACGTACCGTCAGCCCTGTTCGATTTCCAGGTGCGCGCGCTGCTGCCGGTCCTAGACTTGGGTAGAAACCTGGACTCAGAGGCAGTAATGGAACACACTCAGCTTCAACGCCTCGACTCACAGACCGAACAGCCACGCGCGTTCGTCTACCGGAATGCTGAATCGACCTGCGAGCCGCCGCATCCGCTGCGTCGCCGGAGCGATAAGAACGCCGTGTCCACTCGCCCTGCAGCGGCGTCGGCACTGCTTCGTTTCCGCGTGTATGTGAAGGCCCGGTAGCCCGCTAAGCGTTGCGCTTCTTTGGCGTCAGGAAGCCGAACAGCATATGCAGAACGGCCAACGCCAGCGCGCCCCAAAAGGCAGCGCCGAAGTTCAGCACCTGAAACCCCGGCACGACGGCGCTCGCAAACTTCAAAATGATCGCGTTGATCACCAGAAAAAATATGCCGAGCGTCAGAATTCCCAGCGGCAATGTGATCACCTTCAGAACCAGGCCGAAGGTGGCATTCAGCAGCCCAATCACGATGACCGCGATGAGCGCGGAAGTGAGACTGCTGACGACGAATCCGTGAACAACATGCGCCACGATCAGCAGCGCTATGGCATTCAGAACCCAGTGCAGTAGCAGACGCAGCATCGTTCTCCTCCGCCCGCAGCTTTGGCCCGGTAGCGCGCCCTGGCGAGTAACCAGCATAGCCGAATCGCCCACTTCTCGCCTGCGAGCATCCAATGGATCATGTGGGCCGGTCATCGCACGGGAGTAGCTCGCCGCCCGCAATCCTAGTAAGCTCTAGCCATTGAGCGCACGCCGAGGTGACCGATGCCGGTCATTATCACACCCCCGGAAATTGAACGCCGCCCGCGCCGCCCCGGTGAAAACGACGGCGGCCACGGCCGGCGTCCGCCCAACGATCGCGATCTCAAACGCACCGGCGGCGGCGGCGACAACGACGGCTGGAGCGGGCCCTACGGACCTCATCGGCGGCCCGGGTCACGCCTCCGCACCTACCGCTTCAATCTTTTTCTGGTCCTCTGCGCGGTTGCGATGTTCTTCGCCGGCATCGTCAGCGTTTTCTTCGTCACGCGCGGTGCAGCCCACATTGACGCCTACAACCACTACATCCATACATGGCTGCCGACAAAACTGCCACGCATCCTGTGGCTCAATACGGCAATCCTGCTGCTGAGTTCGGTAACGATCGAGATCGCGCGCCGCCGCATGTTCCACCCGATCGACGCGATGGAGGAGTGGTTCGGCCTGGGCAAACCGATCTCGCGCCGCGCGCTGCCCTGGCTGCTCGCCACACTCGTTCTGGGGATTGGCTTTGTCGCCGGCCAGCTCAAAGCCTGGGACCAACTCGCAGCCCGGGGCGCGCCGTACCATTCCCAGTCCCCCAGTGCCGGGCTTTTCTACATCATCACGGGCGCGCACGCGCTGCATCTTATCGCGGGACTCGTTGGTCTCATGGTCGCCATCCGCGGACTCTATTCGTTCAAGAGTATGGAGAACCGCCAGATCATGGTCGACTGCACTGCATGGTACTGGCATTCCATGGGCGTGCTCTGGGTCGCGCTTTTCGCCCTTTTGCTTCTCTGCCAGTAGTCAATCAGGGATAGCGGCCGTCGTCGCGTGCAATCTGAAATCAGGTTCGCGGCATTACTTCTTTTTTGCCGGCTTCGGCGATTTCTTCGTTACAGGTTTGTTCGCAGCCGGCTTGGCCTTCTTTGGCACCACCTTTGCCGCAACCTTCTTCGGCGCAGACTTGGCTGCCTTCTTCGGTTGAGTTTTCGCGGCAGCCTTCGCAGATACGGACTTCTTCACGGCGGCCTTCACCCGTTCTGGCCTCTTAACCGCAATCGCTTTCTTAGTATCGGCAGGGGCCGCCGCGTTGCTTTTCCCAGTCGCTACGCCCGCCCCGGATTTGGCGGCCTTTTTGCCGCCCTTCAGTTCCAGCATCGGCAGATCACCGCCAGTCGCGCCTTCCGCCATGGACTTCTCCAGCGCGGCCGTCAGCTCCGCGGCTGCGGCGTCGTCCAGACCATCTGCCGTTTTTGCCGCGGCTTTCTTGCGGCTCTTCGGCGCCTTGGGTTCCTTTTTCGTGCCACGCGCGCGACGCAGATGCACGGGGGGCGGCGGGGCGGGCGGCGAGTAAGGCTCCAGATATACCTTCATCTCCTCCGGCGTCGAGAGCTTGCCATCCATCAGCTCGAAGAACAGCTTCTCCACCAGTTCGTCATACCCCGGCAAGGTGGGAACGATACGCATCTCCTGCATCAGCTGATACGGGATCTTCTGGCGCGCCTGTGGCCAGTCTGTGTAGAACGCTTTGAACTTGTTTTGCACCGGCGCGCCCTTCACCGCGTAGGCCGCGTAAAGTACCGCCTCCGGACGCGAGCGCATCAGCAGCTTCCAGGCAGCAGACGGGGCGGAATTCTGCTTTGACGTAAGCTCGGCGGCAAACTTCTTGCCCTCTGCCTCCAACGCATCCACTTCCTTCACGAAGCCCTGCCGAGGGAAGTTCTTCTTGAGCGCCTTCACATCTTTGGGAGACATCTTCGCGGTGATCAGCGGAAACTGCGCCGCAGACGGGTCTGCTTCGATGCCGCGCATCTGTAGCTGAGCCTGCGCCTCACGAAGCTTTTCCAGCTCATTTGCATTTACCTTCGCCGAGGTCCATGCGGGAGCGATCTGCTTCATCCAGCCGTCGCGCTCCAGCGCTTTGATTACGCGGACTGGATCATCCTCGTGGGCGATCTCCTCGGCCTCGTAGCCGCGTTGGAATGCGCTCATCGCCGAGATGTACCCCTCGTTCTTGCCGTTTTCGTAGCGCTGCTGGGTCCGCTCCTCGAACATCCAGCCCAGCCTCGCGCTGAGCCGCACACCGCGGATCATCCGCACCGGGTCTTCGATGAACCCATATGGGCTGACCAGCCGGAATTGGCGGCTCTCAATATCCGCCACACCGTTCAGCGGGTCCATCAGGAGTCCGTAGGAGCCTTCGTTGAGGGACAGCGCCATCGCGTTCGCGGTATAGTCGCGGCGGCGCAGGTCTTCGAGAATATTTGCGGGCTTCACCACCGGCTTACCGGGCTTGGGATATTCGACGTGCAGGGCGCTGGCGACCTCCAGCCGCACATTGCCGGGATACTGCACATAGAGTGTCTGCAGCGCCTCGTTTTCGCCGGAGATGCTGGCGCCCGACTTCTCCAGGTCCTTGCGCAGCTTGAGGGCGTTGCCCTGTACTACCACGTCGAGGTCGCGTACAGGCGATCCTGCGGTAAGGTCGCGCACCGCTCCGCCGACTAGAAAGAGGGTCAATCCCTTCGCCCGGGCGATCTCTCGTACCGACTGAAGGGCCCTCTGTTGCGCTGCGGAAAGACGGCTCTCAAGCAGGTAGATATAATCAGCCATACGGGTTCCGGTGGTCTCCAGTCAGTCTTTGGCCGGAGCGATCCAACCGCTCGCAAGCCTATACAAATCAGCCGTTTACATGGCCGTAAAAGCGGCGCATAAGTGGCGATTTTAGCATGGTTTAGGCCGGATTGCCAGTTGTGGCCTGACCTTTTTCGCTAGCCGCATAGTCCACCGTGCGACAATCGCTCCACGAGATGCCCCCGATCCTCACCAGCTCGCGCAAAAAAGTCCTCGTCCGGCGCTTTACGGGCGATGCCATCGCTGGCTACCTGCCGGCTGCGGGCTTTGTCCACTCCGGGAATCTCGATCTCCTCGACCTCTCCGGACGTATCCTTGCGCTGCCGATTGCCGACCTCAAGACCGTGGCCTTCGTGCGCGACTTCAATTTGTCGGACACGCGGGACCCCGAGCGCCTCACCCGCCGTACCTTCCTCGCCCGCCCCCGGCAGGAAGGTCTCTGGGTGCGCCTGACGTTCAAATCTGGCGATCTGCTGGAAGGCCTCGCTCCCATCGATCTCACGTTACTGGACGCTCTGGCCGACGATGCCGGCATCTTCCTCACTCCGCCGGATACACGCTCCAATACACAACGGCTTTATGTGCCGCGTGCCGCGATCTCAGAACTCAGTCTGCTGGCAGTCATCACGTCACCCTCCAGACGGCAGCCGGTGGCTGAAAAGCCGGCGAAAGAAACGCTGCAGGACGAGTTGTTTCACTTGCCCATCGACCCGGATTCGCGGCCGAATTGATTGTTCCGAAGCGCGCCGACTGCCATCCCGAATATGGCGGTGTTCCTCACTTGAAACATTCTTCCCAATGAACTAACGTTGCTTGCGCGGCGAAACTCTGCGCTAACGCCGCGCGTCCCCTCACCGGAGATTCCTTATGCAAAACCATCTGCACCATCGCTCGCTCGGTCGCGCCATTTCGCTCGGTGTCATCGGCGCCGTCATGCTGGCCGCGTCGGCTCCTTCGCTCTGCGCACAGACAGCGGGGGCGCCCGCACGCACGCGGACTGCTTCGCCCAGCAGTGCAGCATCATCACTTGAAACCCTTCACCGCGATTTCGTGAACCCGCCGAATGAGGCGCGGCCGATGGTGCGCTGGTGGTGGTTCGGTCTCGCGGTGGTGAAGCCGGAGATCCTCCGCGAGCTGCAGCAGATGAAGGCCGACGGCATCCAGGGCGCGGAGATGGCGTTTGAGTACCCGATCGTGCTCGATGATCCCTCGAAGGGTCTAAAGAACCTTCCCTTCCTCTCCCCGGAGATGCTGGACGACGTTCGCTACGCGCAGGAGGAGGGCCGCAAGCTCGGCCTGCGTATCGACGTCACGCTCGGGTCCGGCTGGCCCTATGGCGGACCCAACACGCCGTTATCGCAGGCCTCCGGCGCGCTGCATACCGTCACGGTCGACGTGCCGGCCAATGCAACTACTGCGTCGATCCCTGCCGGCCCACCCAATCGCCCCAACTGGTCCGAGGGTGATTCCGTCATCTCGGCCGTAATCGCAGAACCCGCAAAGCCGTCGGCAGGACCGGCAGCTGCACCGGCAGGCCGCGGTGGTCGAGGCGGCGGCCGTAGTTTTGGGCCGAGACCGCCATCGTTCGACGCGGCCTCGACAAAGGCGGCCACTGTCTCCGGACAGTCCGCATCCTTCGCCGCGGCAGATCACCCGCGCGTCGCCGTGTTCTTTATTGCTTCGCATACGAAGCAGATGGTCAAGCGAGCCGCAGTGGGCGCGGATGGCTACGTGCTGGATTCCTTCTCGCATGAGGCTGTCGCCAACCATCTTCAGAAAGTCGGCGAGCCGATTCTCAAGGCCTTTGGCAGCACGCCGCCCTATGCCATCTTCTCCGACTCACTCGAAGCCTATGGCTCCGACTGGACGCCGAAGCTGCCGGCGGAGTTTCTCAAGCGCCGCGGGTATGACCTGGTGGCCCGCCTGCCGGAACTGGTGGCTGGAACTGGCCCTGCGGTCGACACACTGCGCCATGATTACGGCAAAACTCTTACCGAACTGATCAACGAGAACTACCTTGAGCAGGTGACTGCGTGGGCCATCGCGCACCACACGAAGTTCCGCTCGCAAACCTATGGTGAACCAGCGGTTGACTTTTCAAGCCAGAATCTTGCTTCGCTGCCTGAGGGAGAAGGTCCGCAGTGGCGTGCGTTCTCAACCTTGCGCTGGGCGACGTCTGCCAATCACGTCTTCGGCAACCCGGTGACCTCCGGTGAAACGTTTACCTGGCTGCACTCGCCGGTCTTTCGCGCGACGCCGCTCGATATGAAGGCGGAGGCGGACATCGACTTCATCATGGGCGAGAACCAGATCATCTGCCATGGCTGGCCTTACTCGCCGCCAGACCATGAGGTGCCGGAGCCGGGCTGGTCACTGTATGCCGCCGCTGTCTTCAACGACCACAATCCATGGCACCCCGTCATGCCTGCTGTCACAAGCTACATCGGCCGCATGAGCTGGCTGCTGCGCCAAGGGCAGCCTGCGAACCAGGTAGCCATCCTGCTGCCGGAAGACGATGTGTGGTCTACTTTCTCGCCGACTCACACCACGATGACCGGAGCGCTCGGCCCGCATGTCTCGCCGCTGATGTCGCCGATTCTTTCGGCCGGCTATAACGTGGACTTTATCGACGCCGAAGCCGTAGACAGGGTCGGTCTGGGCTCGCACCAGATCCTCGTGATTCCCTCGACAGATCGCATTCCCGTCGCGACGCTGCACAAAATCACTGCATGGGCCCAGCATGGCGGACACGTGATCGCGATCGGCAAGCGGCCTACGCTCGATGCTGAAGGCAGGCCGCTCAGTTCTGCCGACACAGCAGCGATTCCGCTGATCCCGGATGTATCGCAACTGCCGGAGGCACTGCACAACGCTGCCAAGCCCGACTTCTCGGTCGGCGCCACCGATGATTGGACGCGATCAGAGATCGGCTTTATTCGCCGCAAACTGCCCAATGCCGACGTCTATTTCGTCACAAACACTTCCAATCAGGCGATCGATACCACTGCGTCCTTCGCCACGGCGTTCCAATCCGCCCAGCGCTGGGATACGGACACAGCAGCCGTTTCACCGGCGTCCGCATCGGATCAACCGCTGCATCTCGCGCCTTATGAGTCGCGCGTCTTCGTGTTCTCCAACGCGGCTGCGCCTAAGCCTTCGACTATTTCCGCCAAATCCGGCAGTCTCGACACTGATATCTCAACCGACTGGAAGGTCGACTTCGTCGGCGACCACAAGACTGTAGAGGAATCCAGCCTCAGGGACTGGATCGCCGATCCTTCCACCCTGCACTACTCCGGCGAGGCGATCTACTCGCGCGATCTGACGCTGAAGCAGGCTGCTGCCGGCCCCGTCTATCTTGAGGTGCTTGGCGGCAGCGCGATCCCCGGCGCGCCGAACGGGCCGCCGGAACGTGAGGCGCAGCGACCGGAAGTCCTCGGCCCCAATGGCCTGCCCAATCCACTGATCACGCGGCCTGGCCCGGGCATGCATGCCTGGTACGATCCGCCTATCCGCGAAGCTGCATTGGTCATCGTGAATGGTCAGGCCGCAGGGGCGTTGTGGCATCCACCGTACCGGCTCGATGTGAGCAAGCTGCTGAGGCCAGGGATAAACCACATTCAGATCAAGGTTTATAACACCGCGCTCAACGCATGGTCCGCACTGCCCCCGCGCGATTACGGCCCGCTGATCGCGAAGTATGGCGACCGCTTCCAGATGCAGGACCTGAACCAAGTCAAGCCGATTCCCTCCGGCCTGCTGGGCACGGTCCGGCTCACCTCCGAGCCCAAATGAGCTTTATTGAATCGGTGTGCGGGCACCCCCTCCTGATGCGTATTTTCTGCGCATAGGAGGGCTTGCCATTTCGAATGTTGTGAAAGGCCTCGCCAATGACCCGAGCAATCGCGCTGCTGGTATCTGCAACTTTCTCTGCAACCCTCGCCATCGCGCAGCCACTGCCCAAGGTCGCCCCGGTCACCACGAGCGCCCCGGTTACGCTCATCGACAACGGCGACAGTTGGACCATGGACAACGGCATCGTCAAGATGACCGTGCTCAAACGCAACGGCAACCTCTCCTCGCTGGTCTACCACGGCATCGAGATCCTCACGCGCGGCGAGTATTGGGAGCAGACGCCTTCCGGCACCATCACGGCACGGGTCACGATCGATCCTGCCACCAATCTCGGCGAACGCGCCGAAGTCTCCGTGCTCGGCGTCAATCCCGGCGATCCGAATCATCCCAGCCCGCTGGGAGGCCCTCCCGGCTCGGGCGTCCCCCTCGCGCAGGAGCAGCGCGTTCCCGGAGCCAGTGGTCCCGGCGCAAATCCCGCGGTGCGTTTCGGCGGCGCACGTCCCACGGGCCCGCGCGGCGGAGGCATGGATATTGAGACCCGCTACACGCTCGAGCGCGGCGCTTCGGGCTTCTACACCTATGCCGAGTACACGCACAAAGCTTCATACCCACCCGCAGGCGAGGGCGAAAGCCGATTCATCCTCGAATCCATGAACCGCACCTTCGACTGGCTGTCCGTCGACAAGGACCGCAACCAGCTGATGACCTCCGATGCCGATCTGCGCAAGGGCGTCGTTATCCATGCCAAGGAGCAGCGCATCCTCACCAGCGGCATCTATAAAAATTCCGTCGAGCACAAATACAGCTACAACGCCGTGATGTATCGCCTGCAGGCGTGGGGATGGTCCTCCACCAAAGATCACATCGGCGTCTACTTCATGAACCCGTCGTCGGAATACATCGGCGGCGGCTCAGAGAAGCTCGACCTCATCGACCACATGAGCGGCACCCTTCTCGACTATTGGACCAGCGGCCACTATGCCGGCGGCGCCATCAACCACATCCCAGCCGGCCAGGACTGGAAGCACGTTGTCGGCCCGATCTTCGTCTACTTCAATTCCATCGCCGATCCCAAGGATCCCTCCCCCGCCGAACTCGATGCGCTCCACGCCTCCGCAGGCCAGGGCGAACTCGCCATCCCGCGCGAGTGGCATGACAATGCCATCGCGCTCTGGCAGGACGCCGTCGCCGAATCCAAGAAACAAAAGGCTGCATGGCCCTTCGCCTGGGCCGAAGGCGTCGACTATCCGCACAAAGACGGCCGCGCTACCGTCACCGGCCAGCTTGTCCTCGACGATCCGCAGGCCGCCAGCAAGAAGCTACCGCACCTCACCATCGGCCTTGCCCACCCCAACTACATCAATACCGCGGGCGGCTTTCAACTCCGCGCGGGTAACGGCAATGTCGTCACCTGGCCGCACGATGGCAACTACTACCAATTCTGGGCCGACGGCTCCGGCTCGGGAGACGGCCGCTTTACCATCGCCAACGTCCGCCCCGGAACGTATACGCTGCACGCCTTCGCAGACGGCGTTCTCGGCGAGTATGCCAAGACTGACATCACTGTCACCGCCGGCCAGACACTCAACCTGGGCAAGCTCACGTGGCGGCCTGTGCGCTACGGCCGAGAGCTCTGGGAGATCGGCTATCCCGACCGAACCGCCGACAAGTTCTACAAAGGCGACGGTGCCAACTACTGGCTGTGGGGATGGCCGCTCCGCTACGGCGATCTCTTCCCCAACGACATCACCTACACAATCGGCAAGAGCGACTATCATCGCGACTGGTTCTTTGAAGAGGTTCCGCACTCCACCACCGATGCCTGGAAGAATCCCGCCGCGAAGGACCCGCTCAATCAGCGCTTCGGCTGGGTCAATCTTCCTGATGGGCAGCAGGACATGTGGCGCCAGTGGGGCCACGGCCGCGCCACCACCTGGACGGTGAAGTTTAAAGTCGCGAAAGCCGCGAGAGGGACCGCCATCCTCCGCATCGCACTCGCCGGCGCTGACGGCGGCAACGGCAACACTCCCGCGGCGCCAGGCAGCCTCACCATCGGCGTCAACGGAGCCGATGTGGGCACAATCCATCCCGTCGCGACGAATGCGCTCCGGTACAACACGGACAAGGGCGTCTGGAACCAATATGCGCAACCCTTCGACGCTGCGCTGCTCAGGCCCGGCGAGAACGCCATCACCTTCACTGTGCCCGCCGGCGATGTCACCACCGGCGTCGTGTGGGACTACCTCCGCCTCGAACTCAACGACGGAAGCAAGGCCTTCCCTGCTCCACCGCCCGCAGGCCGTCTGGACATCCCTGTGCAACCCACCCTCACCACTGTGCAATGAGATCGCGTCTTCGACAAACGATGGGTGCCCAGGTGCCTCGCACTTGGGCACCTGGGACAGTAAGATTGCCGAATGATGCCGTCATCCCGAGCGGAGCGCGCAGCGCGGAGCCGAGGGATCCCCGCATTTGTCTTTCTATTTCTCACCTTCGCGGCGAACCTCCCCGCCCAAATTGCCAGCGCGTGGCCTGCCGCCGATCGCCTCTTCCACTCCGACCCTCGCTGGCTCGGCTCCGACGCCGCCTTCTCAATCGACCTCGGCAACAACCGCGTTCTCTGGCTCTTCGGCGATACATGGATCGCGCATCCCGGCAGCCACTCGCGCCGTAGCGCCGCTTTCATCCACAACACAGTTGCCATCGAACACGGCTACGATCCGTCGGAGGCCGCAATCAATTTCTTCTGGCGCACACAACACAACGAGCCCTCCGAAATCCTTCCCTCCGAAGGCGACGCCTGGATCTGGCCCCACTCCGGCATTCGCATCGGCAACTCGCTAATCGTTTTCGGCGAACGCGTCGCGCCGGATCGCACAAAGAATTCTCTCGGCTTTCGAGGTGTTGGGTGGAACGCCTACCTCATCTCCAATCCCGACGCCGATCCCTCCTCATGGCATCCGCGCAAAATCGCCGAGCGCCGTGACGACATCATCCTCGCCTCAGCCGTTCTTCAGCAGGGCAATTTCGTCTACCTCTTCGGCCCAGGCGATCCCCACAATCTCTACCTCGCTCGCATCACTCCGCAAAATCTCCTCGCAGGAAATCTCTCTTCTCTCGTATGGTGGACCGGCAGCAACTGGTCTCGCGCAACTTCCTCACGCAAGCCCATTCTCCGCGACGTCGACACCGAAACCAGCATTCAGCGCGACGCACTCGGTCGCTTCGTCGAGATCAATAGCCAGGGCTTTGGCGCATCCGACATCGTCATGCGCACCGCGCCCGCGCTCACCGGGCCGTGGAGCGCGTCGCGCATCATCTACCGGCCGCCGGAATCCGACCAGCACGATCCATTCGTCTACGCCGCCAAATCCCACGCCGAGTTGCGCGGCGCAGACCTTGTTCTCACCTATGCCACCAACGGATTCACCGACCACGTCATGGACGACATGTCCCGCTATTTCCCCCGCTTCGTCCGCGTGACTCTGTTCGCACGCAGATAAGGACTACATCAGCCTCGAATTCGACAACGGCGACTAGAACTTCCCTGCTCCACCGCCCGCAGGCCGCCTGGACATCCCTGTGCAACCCACCCTCGCATTGGCACAATAGGGCCTTGTTCCCGGGCAGCAAATCAGCCCATCCTTCACTGCGGGGGATGGGCTGATTTTGTTCAGTGTTTGAATTGTGATCTTAGCGGTTGCCGCCCTGGCCGCCGCCGGGACCGCGACCGGGACCGCGTCCGCCGCGACGGCGACGTCCGCCACGACCACCGCCGGGACCACGACCGCTACCACCGGGGCCGCGACCACCGCCGCCAGGTCCACGGCCGCCGCCTTGCGGTGCGCCAGCCTGGACGGGCTCTGCGCGATTGAAGTTTGGCTCTGCATCACCTTCTTCGCCGCCGTCGTCGCTTTCTTCATCGTCGAAGTCAGCGCCACCTTCGAGGAGGACCTCGGAGTCATCGTCGCCCTCATCGTCGAAGTCAGCTGCGGGAGGTGCAGCCGCGGCCTGACGATCATGCTGGCCGCGTCCACCATCTTCGGAGTGGCCGCCCTGCGCCGGGTCGGCGAGGCCGAGTTTGGCGCGCTGCTCGCGCAGCACGGCTTTGCGGGAGAGCTTGATGCGGTTGCCTTCGATGGCGAGCACCTTGACGAGAATCTGATCTCCTTCGCGCAGCTCGTCCTGCACACGCGCGACGCGGTGCTCGGCGATCTCCGAGACGTGGAGCAGGCCGTCGGTGCCGGGGAAAATCTCGACGAACGCGCCAAACTCCGCGAGGCGGACGACCTTCCCGAGGTAGGTCTTGCCGACCTCGGGCACGGCGGTGATATCGGAGATCATCTGGATGGCTTGAGCAAGACCGTCGGCGTCGGATGACGCAACATTCACGCGGCCGGTGTCGTCCACGTCGATCTTGACGCCGGTGGCATCGATGATGCCGCGAATGACCTTGCCGCCGGGACCGATGAGGTCGCGAATTTTGTCGGTTGGGATTTGAAGGGTGTGAATGCGCGGGGCGAACTGTGACTTCTCCTCGCGCGCGGAGGAAATGGTCGCATCCATGATGTCCAGCAGGTGGAAGCGGCCGCGCTTGGCCTGGGCCAGCGCCTCGCGCATGATCTGGGCAGTGATGCCCATGATCTTGATGTCCATCTGCAGGGCGGTAATGCCGTTGCGCGTTCCCGCGACCTTGAAGTCCATGTCGCCGTAGTGGTCCTCGGCGCCTGCGATGTCGGAGAGGACGGCATACTTGTCGCCTTCCTTCACGAGGCCCATCGCGACGCCGGCGACGGAGCCTTTGAGGCTGATGCCGGCGTCCATCAGCGCGAGCGATGCGCCGCAGACGGTGGCCATCGAAGATGAGCCATTGGACTCGAGGATGTCCGAGACCACGCGGAGGGTATACGGGGAATCGGCTTCGGGCGGGAGGACCGCTTCGATGGCGCGCGACGCGAGGGCACCGTGGCCAATCTCGCGCCTGCCGACGCCGGACATGCGGCCGACTTCGCCGACGGAGAACGGCGGGAAGTTGTAGTGCAGCATGAAGCGGCGCTTGATCTCGCCCTCATAGGATTCCAGGCGCTGCGCGTCGTCGGTGGTGCCGAGGGTTGCGGTGACGAGGGCCTGCGTCTCACCGCGGGTGAAGACAGCCGAGCCATGCACACGGGGGAGCACGCCGACCTCAACCGAGACGGGACGGATCTCGTCAAAGGCGCGATGGTCGGGACGGACGCGATCATTGAGGACCTGATCGCGGAAGATTTTCTCGCGGAGAATCTCGTAATACTTGGAGAGTTTCTTCGCAGCTGCGGCGTCACCCTCTGGAAGTTCCTTCTTGAGCTCGTCCTTGATCTCCTTGACCTTGGCGTAGCTCTCAAACTTGGGGTACTTCTTCGTGTTCAGCGCATCGGTCAGGCGATCGCCGATCTTCGCGATCATCGCATCGAGATAGGCCTGGTCCATTTCAGCGGCGGCAGGAACCTTCTTGGTCTTGCCGGCGCGGGAGACGAGGTCTTCAATGGCGGCACAGATCTTCTTGATTTGCTCATGCGCGAACTCGATGGCGTCGACCACCTGCTCTTCGGAGCACTCCTTCGCGCCGGACTCGACCATCACGATACCGTCTTTGGTGCCGACGACCATGATGTTGAGGATGGACTTCGCGCGTTCGGCGTAGGCGGGGTTGACGATCATCTGGCCGTCGACGATGCCGATGCGGACTGCGCCGACGGGGCCGTGGAAGGGGATGTCGGACAGCGAGAGCGCGCAGGATGCGCCGTTGATGGCGAGGACGTCGGGATCGTTCTCCTTGTCGGCGGAATAGACGAAGGCGACGACCTGGGTCTCGTTGCGGAAGGTCTCCGGAAAGAGCGGGCGAATGGGGCGGTCGATCTGCCGCGCGGTGAGGATTTCCTTCTCAGAGGGTCGGCCTTCGCGTTTGATGAAGCCGCCCGGGATGCGACCGCCGGCGTAGGTGAACTCGCGGTACTCGACGGTGAGGGGGAAAAAGTCGATGCCTTCCTTGGGGTCTGCAGAGACGGCTGTGGAGAGGATGACGTTGTCGCCGCTGGAGACCAGCGCGGCGCCGGAGGCCTGTTTGGCGAGGCGGCCGGTCTCAAATGTGATCTGCTTGCCGCCGGCAAGCTGAACTGTAACTTCTTGTTTCATGATGTACCTCTTCTTTGTCTTCTTTTCGTTATGGGAACTTGTATGCCCGCGCAGTCAAACGCGCACGCGGCGATGCAGCGGCGTGCCGCGATACGCGGCTGCGAGCTGCATGGAAATTTTGGTTTTGGGGCAATGCGGCGAAAGAGCCGGCGCGGCCGTTGTTTTGCAAACGGCAAGCACACACGGCATCAGCAGCTCCGCCGTCCGCGGACGAGGCCCTGCGGATATGGAAGTTGATGAGCCGTGGCTTTGCGGGGCTTGCCGGAGTCCATGTGATGTCGTGGGACTTTCCCAGGGTAGCGTCTACTTGCGAATGCCGAGCTTTCCGATGACCTCGCGGTACCGGTCCGAATCGGCCGTCTTGAGGTAGTCGAGGAGGCGACGGCGCTTCGAAACCAGCATCAGCAGGCCACGGCGCGAGCCATGGTCCTTGGTGTGGGTCTTGAAGTGTTCGGTCAGTTCGCCAATGCGCTCACTGAGCAGGGCGATCTGAACCTCCGGGCTGCCGGTGTCGGAGTCGTGCGTGCGATATTTCTGAATGATGTCCGTTTTCTTTGCGGTTTCCAGCACAGGGGTGGTGCTCCCAATTCTTTCCAATTCACTCAATCGTGTTCCCTTAAAGATAGCATCCGGCGCGGCCAGCGGCAATCCGCGCTGCTCCGGAGAATGAGCCCTTTCCATGAATTCAGGCGTGCAGGGTCGAACTAATCGCCGGCCTTCTCGCCGCGGAAAAACCATTCCACACCGTACCGATCGGTGAGCCGGCCGAACAACCCGAATGGCATCTCCTTCAGATCGACAAGATTCTCCCTGCCCGCTCCATGGGAGAGTTTGCTAAAGATTGCTTTGAGCTCGTCCGGCTGATTGCCGCTGACGTAAATTGCCGTCGTGTTTCCCTGCACCGGCGCGCGCGTCGGGTGCAGCCAGTCAGTCGCGGAGAACTCGACCGTGCCGCTCTTGAGAAGCGCGTACGTGATCTTGTGGTGATGTTCGGGCGCGACACTGTCCTTCATCGGGGTGTCCCCCAACCGGACGAGCATCAACTCTCCGCCGAAGCAGTTCTGGTAGAAAGTCATCGCTTCCGCACAATTCCCATTGAACAGCAGATAAGGGGTGAGACGGACCATTTCGTTCTCCGGTGCTCGATTTTCCTGCTCTTCCAAGATAGAACGCTATTCGGGCGCCGATTGTTCCGTGTTCAGGCCAGATGCTTCTGCAGAAACTCCAGTGAACGCTGATCGGCGAGCTTCGCCGCATCGCCTTTATAGCTGGGTCGGTCAGGGTTGGCAAAGGCATGGCCCGCGCCGTCATAGACGTAAATCTCGACCTCTGGATGCGCCTCACGGACTGCATCCACCTGGTCTTTCCCGATATGGTCGTCGGCACCGCCGAAATGGATCATCACCGGGCACGCGGGCTCTTCCTTGGCGAATTTCCCGATACCGCCGGGATAGTAGCAGACGCAGCAATCGGGCTGCATGCGAACGTTCTCGCCGCGCACTGCGGAGACCCATGAAGTCAGCCCGCCATAGCAGAAGCCGAGCACGGCAGTCGGCTTCCCTTCCTGCTTCGCATGATGAAAGGCAGCGGCGATATCGAGCAGCGTGAGGTTGGGGTCGAGCTTCGGATAAAGGCCGAAGGCCTTCTTCAGGTCGGCCTCGCCGTAGCCGAGGTCCAGACTGCGCTCGAGGCGATCCATCGTCGCAGGCGCAATCGAGAGAAAGCCCTGCCCGGCGTAGTAGTCCGCCACGGCACGGATCGACTTGTTCACCCCGAAAATCTCCTGCACCACCACAACAGCTCCTACAGGCTCCCTCGCCGGTTTCACTACATATGCGCTGAATTCGTGTCCGTCGTCCGCCTTCAGTTTGATCCAATCGCCCATGGTCCGATGACCTCACGTGTGAAGAATTTTCGTCGCGTCGATTGTATGGGATGCGGTCTCAAGGTTCGAGGGCCAAGGTTCGAGGTTCGAGGAGGATGCCAATCAGACATTCGGCAACAGAACCTGCTGATTACCGGTCGAAGTGTCCCGAATAGCCGCGCATCTCCGCCAGCCAGCGGGAAAAGCGAAGAATCTGCCCGCGCTCGTCAATCAGAAACCGCCAGAAATCGCGCGCGCGAACGTCTTCCGCATGTTTGCCCGTGAACGTCTCCAGCCGCCAGCGCAGCAACGGACTCCGCCATGGACGCAGACGGTGGCCACGCGTCGTACTCCACACGAATCGGGCGGTTTCGAGCATTCTAGAGCGATTATAGGCGGCCGCGCGGTTGCATCTCGCTGCCATCGCTCAGGTTCACCTCATTCCCGCCGATAGAGGTTCAGAGGGACTCTCGGAGTGGTGGCATGCGGGTATTGATTATCGACGATTCCGCTCTGATGCGGCGCATCGTTGGAAAGGCTCTGCGCGAAGCTAGGCTGGAGCTGGAAGAAATTGTGGAAGCCGGCAACGGCGCCGAAGGGATTGCCGCGATGGAGCAGTCCGGTGAATTATTTGACCTGATCCTCTGCGATGTACACATGCCGGGGCTGGACGGCGTCGGCTTCCTGCGCGAACTCGCCGCACGCGGGCTCACAACCGCGCGCGTCGTGATGGTGACTTCGGACGCCTGCGATCCGTTGGTCGAGCTTGCGCTGGCTGCGGGAGCCAGCGGCTTCATCGCCAAGCCGTTTTCGGTTGAGCAAATCCGCAATCTCGTGCTGGACCTTGCGGGGACTGCGTGAACATGCTGGAAAGCAACGCAGCGGAGCGTTGGCAGAGGCTGATGGACGAGACTGTTCTGGAGGTCTTCGCGGCGATGCTCGGGTGCGAGTGCGTTCCGACGGAACCTGCAGGCGCGCCGTCCGATAACACCGCGCGAGTCAGGTTTTCCGGTGCGCTGGTCGGAGAGTGCCTGCTGCTGTTTGCCGCAGCCGATGCCGCGAAACTGGCCCATATGTTTCTCGGCGAGGCGGCGGACGATGAGATGGCGATCGATGCGATAGGCGAGCTGTGCAACGTGCTCGCCGGAGGATGGAAGCGGCGCCTGCGACCGCCTGCATCGGGCGCGGGCCTCTCTGTACCTTCTAGCGCTTTTGGCACGCCCGACTCCCGTGGCGACCTGCGTCAGTGCTATCAGTTCGAGGGCGCCCAGTTTGCAGTGCGGCTCACGGTTAAGCGGGTTAAGGAGGACTAAACCTCGCGGTTTACTTCACCACTGCCTGAAACAGGGGCGAGGTCAGCAAGCTCGCGAACTCGCTGTCCGATGATGAGTAGTCGACACTGAGTTTGCCGGAGCTGGAGCCGATGCTGGTCGCATCGATCGCGGCCTTCTCCTGCGGCGTGCCCTGCTGCTTCTTCAGCAGCGCCACTCCCTTCAGGAGTGTGGCGCACGTGGCTGCGGTGAACGTGTCAGACATGTCCACCGTCATGTTGAAGCGCACGCCGTTGTTGAAGTCCATCGTGTAGCGTGAGTCCTTCATCCGGTTCTTCACCGTGTCATAATCGGCCAGTTGCGAAGCCTCACCTAGCACGCTCTTCATCATGGTCTGCGTGCCCTTGGGATCGAGCAGGCTCCAGACGGCGTGGGTATCCACCTGCGCCATCTCGTTCACCATGTCCCCATTGGTCAGAAAGCTCGGGGCGAAGCCGTCGCGGGCATCGAGCGCGGCGTGCACCGCATCGCGGTCACCGAAGACCATGGTCGTCTGGTTCACAAATACCACTTCGAAGCCAGTAGAGCCCATCGGGTAGATGCTGTTGCTGCGTAGCTGATCCACTTTCGTCTTTGTTTTTGCGAAGTTCGCCAGTATCTCGCGCGTGCGGAACTGGCCCTGCGCAATACCCACAATACGTTCCACTTCGCCGCCCTTGCCGGTGGGATTCGGTGTGTGGAACGCCGCGAACGCCAGCGCATCCGTATCAGCATCCACCTTCAGGCCGGAGCTGACCAATGCCTGCTCCAGCCGCTTGAGCTCGGGCGGCATCACCCGATCCTTCAGGTTCATCGCCGCGGGGGAGTTCTGCATCGCCCGATAGTCAACCACGATGATCTGCTGCACGTCGTGTGGTATCGACGTCCGCGCGTCGTTCGTCAGCTGCGCAGCATGCATGGCGGGTGCTGCAAGAACCACGCCCGCAACGAGGGCTGTTGCGGCGGTCCTGCGGATGAAAGGAGGGATGGAGAGAAAGAGATTGCGCAAAATGGACTCCCGGCGTTGCTTGAATCTTAGCCTGCTGACGATGAACCGAGCTTTGGCTGCGTAAGTGGTTCCTGCGCCCAGCTATCTATTGTTTCGCGAAACACCGCCGAGATCAAGGGTTGCACGCGGTGGTTGAGCGCTTGGACGTGCAGGAAATGCAAAGGTTTAACCCGGCGTTCCGTCTTGTGTACCACCTTCGCGGTAGAAACCGTACCTGTTTCGAGTGCACGAGCGCCTATTCGCCTGGCCAGGGCAAGGGATGATTCAACCGTCGTTCCAGTACTTTGGTGCTGGGATCGAACCCTGGAATCTCGCGAAGCCAGTTGGCTGCCGGATCGTATGCTTCCTCCGGAATCAAGCCGATCAATTCGCCCTCCGCGATGGAGACCCCGTGGTCTCGCGCGAGTTCGCCCACGCGGGCATGGATCTGCGCGACCGGGACGGCACGGTGGTCGGTGATATTCATGCTGAGCTGTGCCCGCCCATTGACATTGACCCCGATCGCCTTGACGCCGTTCAAGCCGCCGTCCGACGCACGGATAGCACGGGCCATCGCCCGGGCGGCGCTGATCTCCGGCTGTGCCGAGGCCGGCAAGTCCCTGGCTGGGACGGCAGGCTGCAGGTAGATGTTGTAAGCGATCAGAAAGCGTCGCGCGCCCACGGCTGAGGCTCCCGCGGTGGGATGAATCTCCGGTCCGCCAACATCCGGCCGGCGCAACGGATCGCGATGAGCGGTTTCGCGAAGTCCCTCAAACTGCCCGCGGCGCACGTCCTCAAGATTCATGCGATCACCCCGTGCGGCAGCCGCCTCATAGAAATAGACTGGAACGCGCGCTCGCCTCCAGATCTCCATCCCCGCTTGTCGTGCCAGCACCGCACACTGCGCCAGCGAGATTCCGCTGACCGGCACAAACGGCACCACATCGGCCGCGCCGATGCGCGGGTGCACACCAGTCTGCTGTGTCAGGTCGATAAGCTCGGCGGCTCTGGAGGCGCCGCGCACGGCGGATTCGACAACCGCCGCTGGAGGACCGGCGATGGTGACGACCGAGCGGTTATGCGCTGCATCCATCGACCAGTCAAGTAGACGCACCTCATCGACGCGCATGGCGGCGATGATGGAGGCTACCTTGGCAGCGTCCGTACCCTCTGAGAAGTTGGGCACGCATTCGACGACTGCGTCCGGGTTTTGGGTTGGCGACATCGAGTCCTCTGGCGCGTCTCTGCCCAGGCTACTTCCACCAGGTATAGCCAATGGAGAATTGCACGCTGGCGTTTACACCCGGGTTCTTGTCTCCCAGCGATGCACTGGAGATATGAATCGCGTTCGCGCCGAAATCCACGGAACGGCGTGGGGTGACGAAGTAGTGTACGCCTACGCCGAACTGCGGTGTGAAGTTCCACACGCTGGTATCGGAATTGGCGGCGTTATTGCCGATCGAGCTGTTCGTTACTCCGCCGGAGCTGACCGGAGGGCCGCCGAAGGCGGGATATTTGTGGTTGGTCCACACCACACCTCCTGCCCCCTGCGCCCATGGCGCAAAGTGGGGCGTACCTGCGAAGTTCCACCGCAGGATGATGGGTGTGATGCTCGCGCCTGTGAACGTCCCGCCGATCTTAAAGGGTGCGGAACAATCGATGAGGCCGCTGAACCCGATGAGAGGCGCGCAGTTCTGCCGCAGTCCGGTAGGCGTATAGGACTGCCACAGGGGCCACAACTCCATCGCGTATTCAAAGTCGCCGCGGAGGATGTTTTTACCGACGGTCGGCGTGAGGACTTGGCCGGCGTGCAGGCCGGCGGAGAAGAAGCGGAAGCTGTTGCGGTTCTCCGTGACGCCAAACCCGCCCTGCGTCAGGACGCCCCATTCAAAGGGATGCGATTCACCGCGAAGAACATTCACGTCAGAGGACGGGGCTTGCGCGACGGACTGTGCCGGTCCCTCGACCGCTAAGACCGTAACAAGAACTGGGAACAGCAAAAGATTGCGAAGTTTGAGACTCAAGCCGATGCTCCGTTCATTTCGAGATCGCGACGCGGCTTACAAGAAGAAAGCCGCCGGCGACGCGGCGGCCCATTTCAACTATTGCGAAGCTCCCGCCATTATCCCGCCGCGGCGACCGCTGCCTCATCCATATCGAAGTTGCTGTAGACATTCTGGGTGTCATCCAGATCTTCGAGCGCCTCCAGCAGCCGAACCATCGCCGATGCCTGCGTGCCTTCGAGCTTCTGGTAAGTCGATGGGATCATCGTCACCTCGGCGACGTCCGGCTCGATCTTGGCCGCCTTGATTGCCTCCAGCACCTGGTCGAACTCCTTTGGGTCGGTGGTCACCTCCCAGGTGTCGCCATCCTCTGAAAGATCCTCCGCGCCCGCCTCCAGCGCAATCTCGGTCAGCTTCTCTTCGCTGGCAGCTGACTTCGGCACCACGATCAACCCCTTCTTCGTGAACAGATAACCAACCGAACCGGACTCGCCGAGATTGCCGCTGTTCTTTGAAAAGAGGTGCCGGAGTTCGCTCACGGCGCGGTTTTTGTTGTCGGTCAGCACCTGTACCATCACGGCCACGCCGCCGGGGCCATAACCCTCATACACGATCTCTTCGTAGCTCACGCCTTCGAGTTCGCCGGTGCCGCGTTGGATTGCGCGCTTGATATTGTCGGCGGGCATGTTCTCCGCCTTGGCCGCAGCGATCGCAGTGCGCAGGCGCGGATTTCCGTCCGGATCACCGCCGCCCTGTTTCGCCGCGATGGTGATTTCCTTGATCAGGCGGGTAAATATCTTACCGCGCTTGGCATCAGCCGCACCCTTTTTATGCTTGATCGTTGCCCATTTGGAATGCCCGGACATTGAAACCCTCTTCAGCCCCTCGGGGGCCTGTCTTGTATGGATTCGGCACAAACGGCGCGATCCTGCGCCCTTCGCACAACGCCCGATTTTAGCATGCCTCCGAGGGCTAGACACATGAAGTACACGGGCCGCGTGTATGCTTGGTTGCGAAATCCAATTCGCATTTGAGGAGCACGCACTCATGGCAATCTCACGGCAGGTCATCACCTCCATTCGCAATGACGGCACCGACATGCTCGGCACGAAAAGCCTTGCGGTCAAGATCGTCGACGAAAGCATCGTCTCCGGCTCTCTGCTGACCGTGGAGAGCAATCACTTCTGCGTGCTGAAGTCGCGCGGTGCGGTGCTGAATGTCTATGAGACCGGCCAGTACGCGCTGACCACCCCGGACAAACCGCTGCTGGGATCCATCGCGCAGGGCTTTTTTGGCGGCAACTCGCCATGGGTCTATGAGGTAATTTACGTGAACCGCTCGAAGCTGCTGATCCGCAGCGAGGGCGTCGCCACCAGTGAAGAGATGGCGGAGATGGCCTACCAGGTGGACTATTACATCCACGTCGACACAAAAGAGGCCGCGCTGGATCTGATCACGCATCTGCCATTCAACGGCAGCTTCATTGACACGAAAGAAGTGGCCGACTACGCCGGGCCGGCGATCGAACAGGCGATTAATCAAGTGGTGCAGGTCACGAAGATGGAAGACATCAACGAGCACATCGGGCAGGTGCGCGAGCTGGTCAAGAGCCACCTCACCGATTTTCTGAAAACCTACGGGATAACCCTGAACGACATCAAGATCCTCATCATGCCCAAGGACGAACGCATGCGCGAACTGATTTCGCTGCAGGCGATTGGGCTGTCCCCCATCGAGGCGGTGCGCTACTATCTGGCGCTGCGCATGGCGGAAAAGGGTCTGGTGTCCGCACCAAATGCAGCCGCGGGCGTACCGTTCCAGATCGGCGGTCAACCGCAGGGTTTCTATGGTGTCGGTGCTGAAGCCGGACTGCAGGGAGGCGACAAATAGTGTCCGGCTTCTACGATGCGGGCCCGCTTGAGCAGATCGCAATCAACCTGTTCCACGGATGGGGCTACAACTTTTATCGGCTGGAGAACCAACTGCGCGCCGATGATCAATTGGTGCGCAGCAAAGCAGCCTGGCTGTTGGGACTGGCTGCGTCTGCAATCGCCGCGGCGGAGACAGACTACCGGCGCGAGTTCCTGCCCCCGCCGTCGCGGGCAAAGCCATTCGCCGACGAGGCAGCAGTTGCCGCCGCGCAGAAGCTCGAGCGCCTGCACCGCGATGTATGCGCGGTGGAATCGCACTTGCAGCAACTGCCGGCACCGGAAAACGACCGCATGACGCAGCGCTATCGGCAGGAGGCTCCCACGCTGAAGACGCTGATCAACTATGATCAGTTGCTGATCGGCCAGTGCGATCTGCTGCGCACGCTGGTGACGGAGCAGAACGGCACTGCTGTGCTTGAGAAGGCGCCGCAGATCGAAGAGGGCCTGAAGGCCATTCGCGCAACCCTCATCAGCCGCGAAGCCGTACTGCACAGTTGAGCGGTCACAGGTCCTTCGGTCCTTCTCCAACATGCGAGGGAGCGTGTTCATTCGCGTGCGCCGCTGCGAGCAACGCGCCGAGATCGAGAGGACGCGTATACATGGCCAGATCACCCTTCGCGGTGCGCGGCCATTCGGCTTGCGGACGGTCCCAATAAAGCTCGACGCCGTTGTTGTCCGGATCGCGCAGATACAGCGCTTCGCTCACTCCGTGGTCCGAGGCGCCTTCGAGTTGAATGCCATTGTCGATCAATGCCTGCAGGGCGCGGCCGAGATCGGCACGCGTTGGATAAAGGATGGCCAGGTGGTACAGCCCGGTCGTTCCCGGTGCAGGCGGTCCTCCGCCTGCGCTCTCCCACGTGTTCAGCCCGATGTGATGGTGATAGCCGCCGGCGGAGATAAAGGCTGCAGATGGTCCAAGCCGCTGCTGCACCTTGAATCCCAGTACCCCGCAGTAAAACTTCAGCGCGCGGTCGATATCCGCCACCTTAAGATGCACATGGCCGATGCGCGTTCCGTCAGGAATCATCTCCTCACCTCCCTCCCATTATCCGTGCCATGCTCGCGTTGCGTACACTGATCTGCGATTCTGGGGAGGTGTCTTGAATCGTCGCAGCTTCGTCTCTCTCGCCGCATCGGCCGCAGCAACTGCCGTTACACACATCGGTCACGCTGCATCGGACCAGGCGATCAAAATCGGAATGCCACGCACGAACGGCGCTGTGATGCCTGCCGACTTTACCGGCCTGAGTTACGAGAGCGGCCAGCTCTACAACGCGGACTTTTTCTCACCTCAAAACACCGCCCTTATCCGCGCATTTCGCGACCTCAACCACTCTGGCGTACTACGCCTCGGCGGCCACCTGAGCAACATCACACCGTGGGAGGGCGTCGGGCAGACCGATCCTCTTCAAATTCGCGGCGTGCGCCACGGAATTGAGGACTATTGGGAGTGGCCGCTCGTCGACACCTCTATCCAGAAGAACAAGCACGGCATGATCACCCGCAAGGCGATTCGAAATCTGCGCGGCTTTCTCGAAGCTGTGAACTGGCGGCTCATTTACGGGCTGAACTTCGCCTCTGGCAGCGCCGCTCGTGCCGCGGACGAAGCGACCTTCGTCTCGCGCACCATGGGCAATCGCCTCGTCGCGTTCGTTCTTGGCAATGAGCCGGACGGCTACGGCGACGATCCCGTCTTCCGCGCGAAGGGCTACAACTTTGACCGGTACTTCACGGAATGGCAGGCGTGGGTCAAGACCATCCGCGCCGCAGTGCCGCAGGCGCGTATCGCCGGCCCCGACACCGACGGAAAGATCGATACGTGGGTGCTGGAGTTCGCCCGCCGAACACGCGGCGATGCGGCCCTGATCACCGCGCACTTCTATGGCATGGGTCCAGCCAGCGATCCGTCCATGACAGCGGCGCGATTGCTCCAGAAAGACAGCCCTGCGCTTCGCAACTTCATCGCCGGCGCACACGCGGCCAGCTATGCCGCCGGCGGCACGCCTTTCCGCATGGATGAGGGGAATTCCTGCTTCGGTGGCGGCCGGCCAGGTGTCAGCGACGCTTACGCTTCGGCGCTGTGGGCCGCGGATTTCATGCTCGCGAGCGCGGCGGCTGGATTCTGCGGCGTCAACCTCCACGGCGGTGGCACGGGCGTCTATACGCCGATCGAAACTACAGACCCCACAACTGCCGGACCTCGGCCCGTCTATTACGGGATGCAGTTCGCGCAGCAGTTCGCACAGTTCAGCGTCGCGCCTTGCACGATCACCTCCAGCGTGAACGCAACAGCGTGGATTGGCACGCGTGGCCTGGCGACAAAGCTGGCGGTCATCAACAAAGGTCCCGAGGCGCTGACAGTGCAGCTACCGGCGCCATTCGCCAGCAGGCCGGTCAATCGACTCGTTCTCAGCGGGCCAGCACTCGATGCAAAGACAGGCGTTCTACTCACCCGCGACTCTCAGGAGAGCCGTTCTGCAACGCAGCTGATCCCGGCTTATACGGCAATTCTCTTCCTCAAAGCTGGAGCGTAACTGGGTAACTAAAGAAGCTCTGGCGCGAATAGCTCCTTCAGCGTTTCACGCCGCCGGATGAGCCTGATCTTTGCACCATCATCTTCGCTTGCATCCACCAGCACTTCGGCAGGCCGAACCCGCGTGTTGTAGTTTGAAGATTGGCTCATGGCGTAGGCACCCGCATCGAGCAGCGCAACCAGATCACCGGGCTTCACCGGCGGCAGCGCGCGATCGTGGGCGAAAAAGTCGCCCGACTCACACACCGGCCCGACGACATCCACGGGCGCAAGCCGCTTCCTGCCACGCGGCTGCGAGACGAGCACAATCTCGTGATGCGCCTGGTACAGCGCCGGACGGATAAGATCATTCATCGCTCCGTCTACGATGACGAAGATCTTTTTTCCGTTCTGCTTCACCGCCAGCACCCTCGTGACCAGGGCTCCGGCCTGGGCGACGAGAAATCGCCCCGGTTCCACAATCAGATGGATGGGCTGGCCATCCGACTGGAGCGGCGCGGCAACCTTGCCCAGAGCTGCGGCGTAATCCGCCACCTTGCGCGTCGCATCGAAAACAGGTTCCGTCGCCGGATCGTTGTAGTCGATCCCAAGACCGCCTCCTGCATCGATGTAACGAATACGGTGACCATCTTTGCGCAGTTCGCCCACCAATGCAGCAACACGCGAAAGCGCCGCTGCGAACGGCTCGACGGACCGGATTTGCGAGCCGATGTGCACGCTCACGCCCGCAGCGTCCAGCCACTTCGATCTTGCGGCCTTCTTGTAGATAGCCCGGGCTTTCCCGATCTCGATTCCGAATTTGTGCTCACGCAAGCCTGTGGAGATGTAGGGATGTGTCTCCGCGAAGACATCGGGATTCACTCGCAGCGCGAATCGGGCGCGCGTGTTCAGTGCTTTGGCTCGCGCAGCCAGCAGCGCGAGTTCCGCGTCGCTCTCTACATTGAAGAGCAGTATTCCCGCCTTCAGCGCGGCATCGATCTCCCACTGCTGTTTGCCTACACCCGAAAAGACGACGCGCTTCAGCGCAGTCTTGTCCGCACGGCGCACACGCTCCAGCTCTCCTCCGGAGACGATGTCGAACCCAGCGCCAAGCTTCGCCAGCATGCGGAGAATCGCAAGCGCCGAGTTGGCTTTAACGGCGTAGCAGACCGTGAGTGGCAGGCCGTCGCCTTGCTGGGCAAAAGAGGACTGGAACAGCCCGAAGCGCTCGCGTATCTGCGCCGCTGAGTAGACATAGAGCGGCGTTCCGTATTCATCAGCAAGCGCATCCAGCGGAACAGCATCGCAGGAGAGTATCTGGCTTACATAGCGGAACGGTCGCGCGGAAACATGCGCGATCGGTTGCCGCTTGAATCGTGACGTTCGAGCGTTCAAACAACAGGTCCAGCACTGCCTGGCGGATAAGTGGGTTCAGGCAGCGCATAGGGAGCTTCAGGGATGATGATCCATGCGGCCAGATACGCGAAGAGGCCGACGCCGGTGAACACGATCATCAGCGCGGTGATCACCCGCACCAGAGAAAGGTCCCATCCGTAGTGCTGTGCAAACCCGGAGCAGACGCCGCCGATGACTCGTGGATAGCGCAGGCGGACGAGTTGGCCAGGAAATGGCGCGCGGCCGACCACCACTGGCTGCATGACTGCGCCGCATGCAGGGCAAAACCGCGCCCCAGCGTCGATCTCTTTTCCGCAATGAGTGCAAAACATCGGAGCGCCTCCGGATGCATCAATTCTGCCACATCCTCCGCGGTATACGCAGAAAAGTCAGCGCCGGTTCCCTTCCAGATCGCAGGGCTATTTGCCGATATAAGGGGTCTTCAGCAGCCGCCGCGCGGTGTCGGCCTGAGACTGGTCGCCGCCGGCGGCTGAGGCAAGCTCGTAATACTGCAGGGCACGGCTGCGCTCGTGCAGCAGGTCAAACATTTCACCGGCATTCAAGTCCGCGCGCTTGCGCAGCCAATCGGAGGAACTGGGCTGTTCGGCGGCACGAACATAGTCATCAGCCGCCGCTTCGATTTCGTTCTGGCCGCGCTCCGTGTCGGCCAGGCCGAAGTAGGCTAACTGCAGCTTGGGATCGATAAAGTATTTCGGCCGGGCAGCATCGGCAAGGACTTCCTTGTATCGGGTGATCGCGGCCACCCCGCCCCCTTCATCCTTTGTTAGGTTGGCCTCTTCCAGGCGGAATAAATAATTGTGCGGATACTCCGCCGCCAGGCCGTGCTGCACCGCAAGCGCTTCGGGATAGCGGCCATCGTGACGCAGGAACAACGATTCGACGGTGCGCGATTCGACCGAAGTGATCGTGCCATGCGCTGCAGCCTCGCGCAGAAGTTGCAAGCCCTTCTCCTTGTTGCCGCCCACACCGACAATACCCACCATGATGCGTACGAAGCGCGGCAGGCTTGCCACGGCAAACTGCTGGATCCCGATCGCCATCTTCGCATCAGCGTAGTCGGGGTCGATCTTGAGCACCTGCTCAGAATCCCCGCGCGACGCGTAACCCTGACGCGCGGCTGCAACGTAGCTATGGTCGACCAACGTGATGAAGGCAGCATGTATGCCACGCAAATAACCCCGGGCGAAGTAAGCGTCCTTGTCGTTGGGATCGGCCTTGATACGGTCATCGGCGAGCTTGATGCCCGTATCGGTCAAAGACTCAATGCGCTGCCGCGTCGCGGGAGATATGCGTACGTCACGTTTCGACGTAAGAAACGAGTCGTGTGCGTAGTAGGTGGTGTCCAGCAGGTCCTGGTGGTAGAGCTCCCGAAAGACGGTAGCCATCTGCAGATACCCATACGCCATCGGGTCCTGCGGATGCGCTTTGAGCACCTGTTCGAAACGCTCGATCGCGCCGTCGTAATCCAGAATGTAGAAACGGGAGTACGCCTCGCGCACCAGCGGATCGAGATTGAGAGGATCGGTGTGATGAGGAACGGCAACCGGGGCACTTGCCTGTCGAAATCCGCCAGCACTGCCGTGGGCCGGAGCACGCGCTCCCAGCAGGCAAGTAGCCAGCCCGAGACAGAGCCTCGCGGTACGTCGCAGTGACGGATATTTTTTGTTCTTCGTTCGTTTCTCAGCTAACCACCGCGGCACGCGCTAGCCACCCCTGTTTCATTGGACGGCACGGCACCACGCTGCCTACCGGTCCCACAGTTATCTTCCCACAGGGTTTAGTGAGGTGCAGGTGCGGTTGCGGGCAGCTTGGAGTGTCCTGAATGCAGGATGGAACGACGCGGACGGAAAAAGCGGTGGTCGCAAAGATTGCACCGCAGGGCGATCATTCCCAGTAAGCGGGGGAAAAAATCGAACCGTCGGCGGTGCGAGCGGTGGAAGTTTGATTCGTGGCACCTGGGGCAGACGACCATTGGAACCCTCCTCCGAGCGACTTGTCGGCTCGTCGGTCAGCAGGAAGTGCAATCAGACGAACGTGCAAAGGCGCATTGGCCTCGCCCTTACTTACCCTGTCCATCAAACCATGGAAGGGGATACTAGTCTGATGCTCACACCGAGGCTCGGAGTTGCTTGAGGCGATAATGTCTTCGTGCGCCGGAGCCTGAACCTTTGCTCTTCCGCTACGGCTCACGAGTTCTCCCCAGGACCACCACCAGATGACACGGTTTGAGCTGCTTCAATTGCTGATCGCGCAGGCGCGGGCCAACGGCTTTGAGTTCCGCAAATGGTACATTCGACGGCTTGGACTTCCGTGGCAAACAACACGTCAGGCAGTCGAGAATTTGGCCGCAGAGCGCCGCTACTATGCCCTGCTTTTCTCTCATGAATTCGCCTCCAGCTTTTGGAAAGCTGGGGAGCGGATTACCTTTCAAGTGCCGACGCAATCCTTCACCCGGCGCAAGAAGGATGGCACCATAGGTACCGTAATCCGAAAGGGTTACACGCGCCGAAGCACACGGGATGACGCGTGGCGTTACCACCTGAAAGAGCTTGCAGTGGCCGAAGAACCGCTGCGCTATATGCGCCGCTATCTGCGCGTCGATGAGGAACTGGTGCTGGACGACGAGGAAATGGATGCTGCGTTGGCGGCCGACGGAACGCCGCCGCCTCCACCGGCTGCGCCGGAACCGTCTTCTTCGGGCATGGCTATCGTCCGACCACAAAAACTGACCTGAGAAAGCATCTCACTTCGCCAGGCGGGCCAACGCTTTGGTCGAGTCCTTTTTCTCTTTGTCCGTCGGATCCAGCTTGAGGCATGCGTTGTATTCGGCAATCGCTTCTTCTTTCCGTCCGAGTTTCTGGGCCAACTCCGCCAGAGCAAAGTGCGCGTCTGGATCGTCCGGGACAGTCTTCACGGCGTCCTGCATGCGCAAGTAGGCCCCGTTGAGGTCGCCGCTATCCAGGTAGAACTTTGCGACGTCGAGATCTTCGGCTTCGCGATCGTCCGCGGTTTGCACTTTCACCTTCGGCGCAGCCCGATGCAAAATGTGGCCGGCGGGTCTGCTTTGCGAGCCCTCGCTACCTGTGTCCTTCAAGTCCGGAGTATCGCCGGGCAGAGCGTCTGCCGGGTCACCACCGTCGCTGGAGCTGCTCGAACTCGATCTTCCACTCTCTGTGGGTGAGATCGGCGCCGCCGGAGACGCAGTCGGAGCTGCGGACACGCCGGGGTAGGGAAACTTCTTTGTGGCTTCGGTCGGGCTTGTCGAAGATGGTGCTCCGGCTGCCGGCGACTGCGGTACTTCCGGTCCGCCAATGTCAGGCGCCGCAATACTTGAGGGATCCGCGGACCCCGACGCGGGAAAAGGAAACCGATCGATTGCACTGGGCGTGCTCTGCCCGCTGGAAGCCGGTTTCGGGGTCGTCCCGCATGGATCGGGATCCGGAATGACCGAGCAGGGCTTCGGATCAGCAGACTGTTGCCGCTTCTTCGCTCCGGAAGCGCTTTGTCCCTGCGACGAGCCGGATGGGCCCTGC
>DATNAU010000069.1:0-15073 GCA_035572415.1 Acidobacteriaceae bacterium | reverse complement strand
GGTCACAGGTAGTTGCTAGTTGCTCGTTGTTAGTTGCGTTGGTTGAGCGCGTGTGCCGAGTGAATGCATTGGAGGATAGTCCACGGAGATGAGAAAGAGACCCGTGGGCGGCGCGGTGGGTCCGCAGAGGGCGCGGCTGCGCGCGGCGAGCAGCGCGGGAATGGATGCGGGATCGCGACGGCCTGCTCCGCACTGGATAAAAGTTCCGACAAAGTTGCGCACCATGTGGTGCAGGAAGCCGCTGGCCGCAACGCGATAGATCAGCAGGTCGCCTTCCGCGTGCCACCGCGAGAGCGTGATGGTGCGGACGTAGGTGGCGGGCGCGTCTTCGGGCGAGGCCGGCGAGGCAGTGAAGGCGGTGAAGTCATGCGTGCCGAGGACGAGGGCGGCGGCGCGATTCAGCGCGTCGAGCGAGAGCGGCCATGGGCAGGGCCAGACGAAGGGGGCAAGGAATGGGGAGCAGGCAATCGCGGTCGGCGCGCATTGTTCATCCCACTCATCGCGCAAAGTGCCGCGCGATGAATGGGGCACCCCTGCTTCCGTGCCTCTGCGCAGAGGGAAGATGCGGTACTCGTAAGTTTTGGAGATTGCGGAGTGTCGCGCATGGAATGTCTCGGGGACTTCTTCGACGGAAAGGATGCGAATCGAATTGGGAAGGCAATGATTGAGCGCGCGGTGGAAGCGGTCGGCAGGGATAGGCACGGCGATGGAGACACTGGCAACCTGGCCGAGCGCATGCACGCCGGTATCCGTGCGGCCTGAGCCCTGGGGCAGAACCGTCTCGCGCGTGATGCGATGGATGGCGTCGGCTAGCGTGCCCTGAATGCTGGCGAGGCCGGGCTGGATCTGCCAGCCGTGATACGGAGTTCCGTCATACGCGAGTGTGAGTTTGAAATGCATGTACCCAGGTCGAAAAGCGCTAGGTACAAGGTACTAGGGACTAGGCGAGCGAGCGCATGAGAAGGGTCGCCAGTTCGTCGGGGCTGGTGACCGGCGGCTGGCAGGCATGATGGCTGCAAAGGACAGCGAAGCTGCCGTCCACCCTGGGCAAACGCGGCAGGGTCGCGTCCAGCACAGGCGGAAGGCAGCCGGCCTCAATGCGGGCAAGCCGAATGACGGTGCGGTTGACCGCGTAGCCGCGCAACGCAGCCTCTTCGAGTGCGCGGGCATTGGCATCCGAGCCCACGATGCAGACCTGCACCGGCTCGCGGACCAGGCGATCCAGCGCGAGGCCATAGGTGGCGGCGTACAGACCGAAGTGCTCGACGACGCCGGCGAAGGTTTCGAGGGTCTCCTGTGCTTTTTCGGCGTAGTCGAGGCGGCCGTTCAGTTCGCTGAGCCGCGTGAGCAGCGCAGCGGCCATGGGATTGCCGGCGGGCGTGGGCGAATCCTGCAGCGGCTTGCGGCGCGTGGCAAGAGCGCCGATGCGGCGTTCGCCTGCCGCGGGCCGTTCGGTGTCGAAGAACGCATCGCCTGCCTCGTCATGGAAACGATCCAGCGCGGTGGCCATCAGCCGCGAGGCAGACATGTAGTAGCGCAGCTCGCCGGTTGCGGCCCAGGCGTCCAGGGCAGCGTGGCCGAGAAAGATGTAGTCATCGAGCCCAGCCGCAACACGCGCGGCGGTCCCTGCATTCTCGCCATAGGCGACGACGTGCGCAAGGCCGGTGTTCTCGTCCCAGGCTTCGGCGAGCACGCGGTCCAGCGACTTGAGGGCGAAGGCGCGAGCGGACTCGATGCCCAGCACACGCGCGGCTTCGAGATACGCAGAGATGCACATCGCGTCCCACGCGACGTAGACCGTCTTGTCGACGTAAGGCGTGGGACGCGTCAAACGCGCAGCGTAGAGCTTGTTCTTCGCGCTGTCGAGCATCTTGCGCGCATCGTCATCACTTACGCCGGCTTTCCTGGCGACTGCGCTGAGCGGCTGCGTGATCTGCAGCACATTCTTGCGCACATTGTGGTGCATGTCGCCGATCTCGCCGATGTCGTAGTACACGGCGGCGATGGCAAGTTCGTTCGCGGTGAGGACGTCTCCTGCTTCATCGCGCGTCCAGGTGAAATAGTCGCCGTCATCGTCGAGCGAAAAATCGGCATCCTGCGAGGCGTAGAAGCCGCCGCGTTCGCGGTCGCTGAGCCACTCGTCCATCCAGCGCATGATGTCGCGCGCGACACGCGCGTATTCCTCATTGCCGAAGGCCTGGTACGCGTGCACGTAATTCTTCAGCAGCTCACTGTTGTCATAGGCCATCTTCTCGAAGTGCGGCACCGTCCAGTGCTCGTCCACCGAATAGCGATGGAAGCCGCCGGCGAGGTGGTCATAGATCCCACCCTGTGCCATTTTTTCCAGCGTAATCTCGACAACCTTGCGCGCGGCTTCCGGCACGGAGACCGCGCCGCCATTCATCTTCATTTGGGTGGCGGAGTCGCGGCCGGCCACATCGATCAGCAGATCGATCGCGCCGGAATGGGGAAACTTGGGTTGCGCGCCGAAGCCGCCATGGCGCAGGTCCGCGCTCTTCAACGCGGCGATGGCCATCTTCTCCACCAGCTCCGGCGTAGGGTTGGCGGACCGGCCCGAAAAAGACTCGTTATGCTCGATGGCATTCATCACGCTGGCCGCGGATTCATTCACCTCGGCGCGGCGCGCATTAAAGGCCTCGGCCATGGTCAGCAGCACGCGCTGGAAGCTGGGGCGGCCGTGACGGTCCTCCGGCGGAAAGTACGTCCCGCCGAAGTACGGCTTGCCCTCGGGCGTGAGGAATGCCGTCAGCGGCCAGCCGCCCTGCCCGCTGATGGCGGAGACGGCTGCCTGGTAGCGTGTATCGATGTCGGGCCGCTCATCGCGGTCAACCTTAATGGCGATGAAATTTTCGTTGATGATCTGCGCGGTTGCAGGGTCTTCGTAGGATTCACGGTCCATGACGTGGCACCAGTGGCACCACACCGCGCCGATGTCGAGCAGCACAGGCTTGTCCTGGTTCAGTGCACGCTCAAATGCCGCTTCGCTCCATTCCATCCAGCGCACCGGCTGGTGCATCGCGGAACGCAGGTACGCCGAGGCCGCGCTCGCTAAAGCGTTCGCGTGATCGTGCTGACCTTCTCCGGCATTGTTCTCATGCTCCACACTCGCCGTCTGACTGCCGCGCAACACCTCATCCATACAATCCTGCAATTCCCCGGGCCCCTTGCTTCCTGGTGCGGTTAGCGCGTGCAGACTGGAAGTTGGCCGGCACGCGAATGGAATGGAATCGTCTGCGCGCGAAGGCTTCGCGCGCCTCTCTTCCCCACATACTCAAGTCTAGACCCAAGGCTGGCGCGGCCAATCCCACGCAAGTTCGCGTTACTCCCACGCGGGTAACCGCAGGCTGACGCTAACCCATTCGATCCATGCACGTTGGTTTGAGTCAACTGAACACGAAAGCGAGGCAGCAACTCGCGCGCGAGTCGGGAAACAGGCCGTCAAATTGCGCAGCCAACTCGCTGAACTCGCTGAACCTCGCGGCTACTGCTGCGGCGCCGGACCGATCTCAATTGGCTTCGGCGCGGCCGGCGCGGTTGGAGCGGTGAGGCCTGGGATCAGCGGCGCCTTGGTGACCGTGCCGGTGGCAGCATCCTCAATGTTGATGCCATAGCGATCGAGCGTCTTCGACACCAGTTCGAGCAGCGCGGCGCGATCGCGCGCATAGGCCGCCGTCGCAGAGATGAGCGTCGCATCCGCAGCGGCCATGTTCCGCTGCTGCTGCAGCACGTTGGCGGAAGTGGATGCGCCGAGGCGGAGCTTCTTCTGTTCCGCATCCAGCGACTGTGCCGCATACTGCTGGCTCGCTTTGGCGGCATTCACCTGCGCGCGGTCATTGGTCAGTGCGTAGAGCGCGTTCACCACCTGGATGCGTACCTGCGTGTAGAGCTGCTGCAGCCGCATCTGAGCCTGGCGGTACTCCATCTGCGAACGCGCCTGGTCGGCCTGCGCCACGCGATTGCGCAGCGGGATGGTGATGTTCACGCCCACGCCTTTGTCCGGCGCGGAGCTGTTGAACAGGTTGCCGAAGGCGGTCCCATAGCCGATCGGCGACACTCCGCCGTTCGTACTGGTGCATGGAATAAACGTCGTCGAACCGAAATTGGGATTGCAGTTCTTGCTTGGGTTCTGCGAGCCGGCCAACTGGCTCGCTCCATAGAACGCGTAGGCGTCCACGGTCGGCAGCATTCCGTTCCGCTCCGCCTTCATGGTGATCTCGTTGTTCTTCATCGCCAGCGCGGCCTGCTCGATCGACGGATTGCTGGTATAAGCCTCCTGCACCAGAGCGTCCTGTGACTCGTCCTCTTCCGGCAAGCGGTCCAGAGCCACGCGGTCCGTCGGAATGATGGGCGCGTCGATCAGCGCGCGATCTTCCAGGTTGCGCGCGATGGCCTGCTTCATGATGAGCTGCTGGTATTCAAGGTTGGACTTCGAGGCCGTGAGAGCCTGCTGGTCCGTCGCCACCGCGGCATCGGAATTCACCACGTCGAGCGGAGCGAGCGTGCCGATCTGCAACTGGCGGCGGTTGTCCTGCGTGAGCTGCGTGGACTGCGCCAGCGCACGCTCCTTCGCCTGCTCATCTTCATATGCGCTGACGAGTCCCCAGTAGATGTTCTCCACCTGGTTGACGGTGTAGAGCACCTGCTGGCGGAAAGCCGAATCGGTGATGCGGCGATTGTTCTTCGCCTGCACGATAAAACGCTGGTTCAGCCCCAGGCCAAAGCCCTGCAGCAGGTGCTGCGTGGCCGTTGCGCGGAAGGTCGTGGTGATGTCCGGGCTGTAGGAATTGAAGGGATTGTCTGTGGTGATGCGGCTGTTATTGAAAGTCACGTTCAATTGCGTTCCGGTCACGAAGCCCTGCTGATAGCCGAAGTCGTAAGTGGCCGTGTTGGTGGACAGTGAGGACTTGCCGCCCGAGAACAGCAGATTCGACTGCTGCTGGTCCAGCGTTTCGTACTGCAGGTTTCCCGTCAGCACCGGATCGAGACTCTCCGGCTGCGGGCCGCCGCCGTTGGTGCTCAGAACCAGCCCATTTGCGCCAGTGCCGCCGCCGCCCGCTCCGCTCGAGGTCCCGCCCGGGCCGCCGCCGCCCGTGACCGCGGTGCCCACGCCTCCCAGCGTGCCTGTTACCAGACCCGTCGGAGTACCGCGCAGTCCCGCGCCGGCCTTCGCGCGGAGAATGTCTGTGTCCGCAATGTCGAGGTTGATGCGCGCGATCGCGAGGTCGAAGTTGTTTTCGAGCGCAAGCAGAACAGCATCTGAAAGGCTCAGGTAAATCTTGCCGTCCTGCATCAGCTGGTCCAGCCGCGGCGTATTGCCGAGGCGGGCAGCGGGCACGCTGGTGGGCGCGTAAACCTTCAGCGGGTTGGGAAACCACTCGCGCGAATGTGTGTAGTCAATGCCGGTGTCCCGCAGATACAACGGGCCGACAGATTTCGGCTCAGGCATCTGCGGCAGGTTGTTTTGATCTGCGCCTGAGGGCGCCCTCTGCGGTGCAGGGGTGGTGGGACTGGCCTGCGGAGCAGCGGGAGTGGGGACGGGTTGCGTTGAGGTCGGCCCGGTTTGCTGCGCTATCGCCGGCAGCACGTTACAGTTCATCACCAGCAGCAGCACGGCTGCCGCAGCCTGCAAATCCTTCAGTCTCACTCGTCCCTCTCAGCGCGAACGTTTTGAAAGGGCGCGGCTTTAGCCGCGCCGTTGATCGATCAGAATCTGTGCGGCTTTAGCCGCCGAGGAAATCGCCCGCGAGTCGCAACTCGTCACCGACCGCGAACTGCACTGGACACTGGCCCTGCCTTGAATGGTCTCCCTTAAGACGTGTGGGGGCATGGTGGCGATTCTTTAAACAGCAGGCCACTTCCCTGCCGCCCATCCTGACAATTTACGTGGCACGTGGCGATACGGTTCCGTTACCCGTTCCGCGCGCGCCGGGCAGAAAGGCCAAGTATATCAACCGGAAGCGGAGTTGAGTGGCAATGGCGCGAGGTCGGAGCTCAGTTTTCGGCCGGTCGCTCGATGTGGTCCACGACCAGCACCTGCACAGGCGCACGAGTCCCCTCAAGCTTCAATCCAAGCTGTTCCTGCACCGCGGTAAAGATCGACGGCCCCGTGTCTGCATCCGGCGCATTCGGAGCGGATGCGGAATCGGGCGTCCAGTTCAGCTTGAACGTATACCGGCCCACAAGCTCCGTCCGGTCGACCACCGGCCGCCCAAGCCGCTGTTGCAGCTCAGCCACCAGGAGCGAAATAGGCGCGGCAGTCGCTGCAATGGCATTCCGCCCTGTTCTGATCCCGCCAGGATCTTTCAAGCCATTCGGCAGCATCCTGGCTTCCGCCTGAGTCAGCTTCGGACCTCCCTTCGCGACGACCAGTGCGTATGCAGGCTCTGTGCGAGTCTCAAAATGACAGGTCAAGTGAAAGCGGTCGGCCAGCACGGACCGCAGTATGGGGTTGCGTTGCATCGGTAGCAGCTTGCGGAATGCCGTCCCATTTTCTTGCGATATCTTCGCTTCCATGTCGTAGGTCTCAGAGTCCGTCCAGTTCGGAAGGCCGATGATCTCGTCGTGCAGCGGAAGTCCGTACGCGGTGCCGATCATCATATGCGGCGACATGTTGAGCAGCGTCATCGTGTCGCTGTCAGGCGGAGAAGAGACGATCGCTGGCCCCATGTGATCTGTCTTGTCGCGCTTGATCGAGACGACGTCGAAGTGCATCGCGCTAGCATCAGCAGTTGACGCCGGGGGCGCACCGGCGCAAGGCTGGGCGTGCAGCGTCGGAGCCAGCATCAGCAGTAGACCTGCCAGCATAAGCAGCAAAGCGGCAATATAGATCAAGCTGCGCATGTGTTTTTCTCCTCGCAGTGCGCACAAATCTTACGGTTGCGCCTTCGCGATGCTGGTCGCGGCCAAAGTTCCGCCCAGGCCCATCGAATCGATCGCCGACGACGGCACAATCACCATCGAACCCTTGTCGCGCATCGCCTCGTACAGCATGTTCATACCGCGTAAGTGCAGTGCGCCGGGGTTGTTCTCATATACGCGCGAAGCCTCGGCGAACTTCTCCGAAACCTGCACCTCCGCATCCCCCAGGATCACCCGGGCCTGACGCTCGCGCTCTGCCTGCGCCTGTTGCGACATTGCATTCTCGAGCGTCTGCGGAATGCGTACATCGCGAATCTCCACCGACTGAACCGTAATGCCCCATGGCGTGGTCTTCTCGTCCAGAATCTTCTGCAGTTCGTGCCCCATGCTCTCGCGCTCGGTGATCATTTGCGCCAGGTGATGCCGGCCGATGGATTCGCGCAACGCCGTCTGCGCGCTGAGCGTGATGGCAGCGGTATAGTCTTCCACTTCGAGGATCGATTTTTCCGCATTCCACACCAGCCAGAAGACAATGGCGTCTACGCTCACCGGAACCGTGTCTCGCGTGAGAGTCGATTCGGCGCTCACCGTGCTGACGCGCACGCGCTGATCGACAAAGCGGCTGAGCGTATCGAGGACGGGAATGATCACAACGAGACCCGGCCCGCGCAGCCCGCGATAGCGCCCGAAGCGTAGCACCGCAACTTTCTCCCACTGATCGACAACCTTGATCGCCAGCAGGAAGTACACGCCAATCGCAGCGCCGGCGACGGCGGGCCAGGGCGAGTTCGCAAACTTGCTGCCTGCGATCCCTGCTATCAGGAAGGCAAAAAACACCAGCAGCCCTACTTGGTTAACTTCGTTAAGCCGTGCCATCGGCGCCTCCTCGTTCTTGTTGCTTCGCGTGCGGAACATCGCGGGATAATTCATGCAGCGCCTCCTGAAGATCGCCTACTGTAAAGCCCGACGCGCCTGCCCGGGCGACAAACTCCGTTACCAGCTGCGCCATTTGCCGCCTTCGCTCCGTGTCGCTCCGTTCGACTGGCTTCTCCGCAATGAATGTGCCGGTCCCCTGTTGCGTGTCGAGTATGCCGCGTAATTCCATTTCGCGGTAGGCGCGAGAGACCGTGTTGGGGTTGATCGCCAGATCGACCGCGACCCCGCGGATGGTGGGGAGTTGGTCGCCTGAACGCAGTTGGCCAGTTGCCGTTGCCGCCTGTACCTGGTCAATCAGCTGCCGATAAACGGGCACGCCGGAGTGCTGATCCAGCCGAAAGGCGAACACCGCAGATCGGGGTGTGGCTGCCATCGCGATCAATGTACTAATTCACTAGTACATTGTCAAGCTCGAAAAATCCATTGCAGGCTTGACATACCTTGTAAAATGGAAACTAGAGGAACCGAATCCACCAGCCTCAGGATTGTGTTCGCGGCCAAACTAATGGCCACTAATTTGTTGAATCTGCATCGGTTACGCCAAGTAATTTGTATTGAAGATTTTAGCTCTTCCGTTTGGCTAAGTCATTTTGAAACAAGATCTTGAGATTTAAGTATGGGGGGAGGGGGACCTGTCGCAGTCCGGCTATGCAGGGTGTGCTGGACGGCGAACCTGTAATGGAGAGCCACAGAATGATTCGTTTGGCCGCAGCAGCAATTATTTCTTCGTTGGGTTTAGTCGTAGCAGCCGCCGCGCAAACTGCGCCGGCATCGGGCCATGTCCCCACCACTCCCGGCCAGAAGATGGCCGCGACGGTCATCGCAAAGTGGCCGGCCGGTTCCTCATCCATGGAGGGTCCGGGAAAATGGGCGTATGAGGAGGGCGTACTGCTCGATGGCATCGCGGCCGAATGGCATGCCAATGCGACGCCCGGCGACTTCGCCTACATCAAGGCCTCGGTGGACAAGTATGTGGGCGAAGACGGAGGAATCCGCGGCTACAACGATCAGCACACGCTGGATGACATCGAGATGGGGCGCGCGGACCTGCTGGTCTATCGCGTGACGCAGCAGGCGAAGTATGCCAAGGCCGCAGAGTTTCTGCATGAGAGGCTCGCCGCGCAGCCGCGCAACGCAAGCGGCGGTTACTGGCATAAGCAGGTCTATCCCAACCAGATGTGGCTCGACGGCGCCTACATGGCGGAGCCGTTCCGCGCAGCGTATGCCGCCACCTTCCAGCAGAAGGCCGACTGGGACGACATTGCGAAACAGCTTCTTTTGATGGACCAGCACATGCGCGACGTGAAGACCGGCCTGCTGCGGCATGGCTGGGACGAATCGAAAGCCATGCCCTGGGCGGACAAAAACACCGGCCTGAGTCCTGAGGTCTGGGCGCGCGCCATGGGCTGGTATGGGATGGCCCTGGTCGATGTGCTGGACTGGTTCCCTAAAGACCATCCGCAGCATGCCGCGCTGGTGGCTGCGCTCGAGCGCAATATGGCCGCCGTGGTGAAGGCGCAGGACCCTGCTTCCGGTCTCTGGTGGCAGGTGATGACGCATCCCGGGGAGCAGGGAAATTATTTTGAGGCATCGGGCAGCTGCATGTTTACCTACGCACTCGCCAAAGGCGTGCGCCAGGGTTATCTGCCGGTTGCGGACGAAGCTGTGGCTCGCAGGGCGTGGGATGCCATCAACGCAAAGTTCATCACCACCGACGCCGACGGCATGGAGACCCTGCACGGCACCGTTCGTGTCGGCGGACTGGGCGGCAAGCCGTATCGGTCGGGCGATTACGCCTACTACCTCAGTGAAAAGGTGGTCGACAATGACTCCAAAGGCGTCGGCGCATACATGCTCGCCGCCTCCGAGATGGAACAGGCATCGACTGCAACGCTCGCGCGCGGCATGACGGTCCTGATGGACGCCTGGTTCAACTCGCAGACGCGCCAGACCGCGCTGGGACAGACCGAGCTCTTCCATTACAAGTGGAATGACGATTCGAACAACGGCTATTCCTTCTTCGGGCGCGCCTTCCGGCGCTATGGAGCCACGCTCGCAACGCTGCCCACCGCTCCAACCGCCGCGAAGCTCGCGCAGGCCCAAGTCTACATCATCGCCTCGCCCGACAATCCCTCGAAGAACCCGCATCCGCATTACATGGACAAGGCCAGCGCCGACGCGATCGTCGCCTGGGTTCGCAACGGCGGCAACCTGCTGCTCTTCTCCAACGACCGCGACAACACCGACTTCGACCACTTCAACATCCTCGCCGACCAGCTTGGTGTGCACTTCAATCCGGTGCTGTCGCATCACGTTGTCGAGCCGGACCACTCCACCGGCGAGGTTGCAATCCCGGCGATTCCCGGCCTCTTCCCTGAGGCTTTTACGGCGTACATGAAGGACACCAGCACCATCACGGTGAGCAAAGGCGCGAAGGCGATCGTCACCGACCACGGCGACGTGATGATTGCAGTCGCGCATGTGGGCAAAGGCCGCGTGCTGGCTGTGGTCGATCCGTGGTTTTACAACGAATATGCCGACGGCCGGAAGATGGGCCGGTATCACGGCTTTGAGGCAGCCGAGGATGTAGCGGCAGCGGCGCTGGGTTTTCCCCGCTAACAATCAATCCGCGGCAGCTTTGCCTTCCGGAAACACCGAGGTACGCAGCCGCGCAGTCAGACCCGCAAGCTGCGCGACCGCAGGAATCTCGTTCGAAAGCAAGGCGTCGATCTCGCGTGCGATCTGCGTTCCCTCGTCGTAGCCGTACATGCCCAGCGCGCCGGCAAGTTTGTGGGCCGCCGAAGCTGCTTCTTTGCGCAGATCGGCGCTGAGTGTGCCCGAAGCTGCGGCCGCGGAAGCGCGGTCCAGCGTCGCCAGCCGCTCTTCGATAATGGGCCGGTTCTTCACCCAGAGCTGAGCAAGCAATGCGGTGGTCTTGTCTTCCACTTCGCTCATATGAGGCCTCAGATGGCGATCGATCTGCGAGGGATGTGTGTCCGCGATGCAGCTTCGGAAGTCAGATCAGCGACTCATCCGCCCAGCCCAGCGTCTGGCAGATCTGGTCGGCCAGCTTCAGCGGATCGAACGGCTTGAACAGGACGCCCGCCACACCGAGGTCGGCGAAGCGGCGCTGGTCCACTCCCTGCACCTTTGCCGTCAGCAACAGTACGGGAATCCCGGCGATCTGCGGGTCCTGCTGCATCTGGCGGAAGGTTGTCGGCCCGTCCATGCCGGGCATCATCACGTCCATCAGGATGGCGTGGGGCCTGGCGTCCGCGGCGGCGCGAATGCCGTCCGCGCCGGAGCTTGCCGTGGTGATGTGCCAGCCGGCGGTCGCTTCCAGGGACAGCGCGGCGACCTCGCGGATGTCGTCCTCGTCATCGATGATCAGGATATTGCGCATGGGACGTCTTCCAGTCTCTCATGACGCTCATGCGACCGCAGCCGTGTCCGGCCGGTGCTGCACGAGCATCAATACCAGGTCCGCCACCTGTTTGGGGCGAACTCTGGCCTTATCGAGAATCTGTGCCGGGCCGGCACGCAATCTCTGCATTTCACTCTCGGAAAGAGTGCGCCCTGAATACACAATCAGCGGTAACGTGCTCAGGACTGGCTGATGGCGCATCCAGTCTACCAGCGAAAGCCCGTCGCCATCCGGCAAAGCTGTATCGAGAACCAGCAGGTCCGGGGCGCCCATCATGCAGCGATCGACTGCCTGCTGCAGAGTGCCGACATGTGCGGCACGAACGCCGGAACCATTGAGGCTCGTGACCAACGCCCCGGCTATCTCCACATCCTGCTCCACGACCAGCACCTGACCTGCGCCGCCCGCGGCGTGCAGCACGCGCTGGAGTTCCGCGAGCAGCAGGCTCTCATTGAAAGGCTTCTGCACCCAGCCCTGCGCAGCCCCCTTGGGCAGAACGCGTTCCGTGGGCGGGCTGACGCTGAGGACAATGACGGGTATGGATGCGGTGGCAGGTGAATCGCGCAGTTTTTCCAATGCCTCCCATCCGTTCAGGTCAGGCATATAGAGATCCATCAGGATTGCGGCGATGGGCTGTGTCGGGAGGCCGGCATCGCTGCGCAGCCCGGCCGCGCGCGCCGTCTGCTCTCGAGCGACGGAAAGCGCTTCCTGCCCGCTTCCCGCTTCCAGTATGTCGTAGCCATGCTGGCGCAGCTGTTCGGCCACCACCACGCGAATTCCGGGGTCGTCGTCGCAGACCAGGACCAGCCCCTCGCCGCGTTCTGCGCTTGCGATGGCTGCGGGCGCAGCCGAAGTCCTGTCGGAGGAACGGGCCGAGCGCGACAACTGCACCCACAGGGTGGTGCCGGGGCCTCCATGGTTGGGCTGCGCCCAGATGGCGCCGCCATGCTGATGCACGATGCTGCGGCAGATTGCGAGCCCCAGACCGGTGCCTCCCTTGCGGCTGGAATCAGCCGACTCCACCTGTAGGAACCGGTCGAAGACCGCCTCCAGTTTGTCCGCTGGTATGCCGCGGCCCTGGTCGACAACTTTCAGCAGCAGCGAATTCACGTCCGAATGCACTTGTACCGAGACCGTCGATCCAGCCGGAGAGAACTTGATGGCGTTGGAAAGCAGGTTGGTGAGTACCTGCACAATGCGGTCCGGATCGGCGTCGAAATAAATGGCATCCCGCGGCGCCGATGAGTTCAACTCCAGACGGATGCCGGCGTCATCGCCCATTGGCGTAATCGCGTCGATCGCCTCGCGCGCCAACTCCAGGATGGAGCAGCGCCGCAGCTGCAGCGGCGCATTGCCGGATTCCATGCGTTCGAGATCCAGGATGTCGTTGATCAGCCGGATCAGCCGCTCGGTATTTGCCGCGGCGATACGCAGGAGATTCTGCGCCTTGGGATCAATCTCACCCAGCATGCCGGACGTGAGCAGGCCGAGCGCGCCGCGAATGCTGGTCAGCGGGGTACGCAACTCGTGCGAGACGGTGGAGATGAACTCATCCTTGACATTGTCCAGGCTGGAGCGCTGTGCCAGCTTGGCCTTCTGCTGCTCGGCAAGTTCGCGGCTGCGGATCAGTTCCTCACGCAGCCGGTCCAGCTCCTGCCGCAGGCCGCGGGTGCGCGAGCTCTGCCGCAGCGTGTGTAGGCCAAGCAGAAACACGCTCACCAGCAGGAGCAACAACAGGATCGGAGGGTGCGCTGTCATCACCGAAGTTCCATGGTATAGCGTGATGCGACGCGGGAAGAGGAAAGTGAACCAGTGGAAGCACCTACAACTATAGCGCAGCCCACGGCTCGCGCAGCATCTTCCATGCTTTCAGGACGATCGGTTATGCGGATACCGGCTCGGCAACCCGTGCCAGCGTCTCGGTCCAGTTCTTCCCCGAACGCCCCTCGGCTGCTCCCTTGTGGAGCGCATAGCCGGCGATCAGCGGCAAAGCCAGCGTCGCTTCGGCGTACACCATCTGCTCATAGGTGGTGTCCACCTTGCCCCAGGAGCTCGCTTCCTTCAGTGTGGAACCCGACAGAGCGCCGTCACGCGAATCGGCGACGGTGACCTGGATCGCATACTTGTGCATCGGCGCGTCGACGCCGAGAATCTCCGCCGCGACCACAATGTCCTGCGCGAAGTTCTTGGGCACGCCGCCGCCGATCATCAGCAGGCCGGTGGTGGGATTGGCGATCTTCAGCTGCGTCAGTTCGTAGAAGTCTTTCGCCGAATCGATCGATACCATGGGCTTGCCGCGCCGGGCGTGCTGGTGCGCCACGAAGCCGAAGCCGGCTGAGCAGTCGGAGAACGCCGGGCAGAAGATGGGCACGCCCTTCTCATAAGCCGCAAAGATGATCGAGTCCGCATTGCCGCCGGCCGGCGTCCTGCCTTCGCGGTCCAGATACGCGCCCATCTCGCGGATGATCTCGCGCGAGCTGTAAGGACGCGGCTCCAGCGAGTTGAAGATCTTCTCCGTGGTTTCGTCGCAGATGCGCAGCTCTTCCTCGTCAATGAACGTGTCGTAAATGCGGTCGATCATCAACTCGCGCAGCTCGCCGTCGCCATTGCCATACTTGTATTCGTCGCCGGCGACATAGTGGCGGAAGCCGAGCGCCTCAAAGAAGTCCTGGTCCACAATGTTCGCGCCGGTGGAGACGATGGCATCCACCATGTTGTTCCGGATCAGGTCGACGAAGAGCTTCTGCAGTCCGGCGGAGATCAGCGAGCCGGCAAGGCAGAGAATGACACCGCAGTCATGATCGCGCAGCATCATCTCGTAGATCGAGGCCGCGCGCGCCGTGTCGCGCGACGTGTAGGCCATAGAGGCCATCGCGTCCACCAGCGGGACCACGTTGTACTTCGCAATATCGATGTGCCGGATGGGCGTCTTCAGCAGTTCTTTTTTGGTTGGCATAGTCACTTTTGAGTCTACCGCGCCCAGTGGTGGAAGGCGCGTCCCCGGCTGCAAATTGAGCAGGTTTTCACACAATAAAATCGCCATTCCATGGAACTCCGCGCCTTCCATGGCGATGGGGAACCGATCGCGCCTGCGCGGCGTATCACTTTCTATGAATCTTCGGTTTGGCGCCGCCGCACTTCTGTTGTGCCCCACGGCCATCGCCTGGTGTCAACACTCCTCCTTTGCCGTGGCCACCATCCGGCCGAGCGCGGCTGATGTGAAGTTCGAGCATGACGGCAGCTTCGAAGTCGCCGGCGATACCCTGCGGATGAAAGATGTGATGGTGCAGTCCTGCATCAAGTGGGCCTATGACGTGCAGGACAGCCAGATCTCCGGCCCTGGATGGATCGAGTCCGACCGCTTCGACATCACGGCGAAGGCCGATGGGCCTGCGAACGCGGGCCAAATGAAGATCATGCTGCAGGGCCTGCTGGCCGAGCGCTTTCATCTCGCATTTCATCGCGAGCAACGAAAGATGAAGGCGCTGGTGCTGAGTGTTGCCGGCACAGGGGCGAAGCTTAAGCCAGCCGCCGCTCCGGATGCGCCTCCCTATCGCGAGAACTCCGCAAATGGATCGATTGCGAAATCGATGCCCATTCGCGAATGGGCCAACTTCATCGCCGGCCCGTTGCAGATGCCGGTCGTGGACGAGACAGGACTGACAGGCAAATATGATTTCGTCATCGACTTTACGGGGTACATTCCTGAACCGGGCAAGAACATGGATGTGGCGAGGCCGGACGCAACCGGAATCCTGAAAGCTGTGCTGCACGATCAACTCGGGTTGAACCTCGATGGACGCCGAGCCCAGGTTGAAGTGATGGTGATCGACC
>DATNAU010000068.1:0-4128 GCA_035572415.1 Acidobacteriaceae bacterium | reverse complement strand
GTCTCCGTGTGGAACCGCACTCCGCGAAAGATCGCCGGCTTGATCCGCTCCCATGTCAGGATGCCGCGCTCGCCCTCCACCGGCCGCACCGTACAGCCGGAAAAGGCCGCCGCCGTCCCCATCTCCCAGTCCAGCACGTGCGCCCGCGCCTCGCAGATCACCTCGCGGCCATGCTCCGTATGAAGACGGATCGCAATCTGGTTTCCCATCGATCCGGTCGGAACAAACAGCGCTGCCTCGCGACCGAATATCTCCGCAGCGCGCGCCTCCAGCCGGTTGACCGTCGGATCTTCGCCCCAGACGTCATCGCCCACTTCCGCCGCAGCCATCGCCGCGCGCATCTTCGGCGTAGGCTTGGTCACCGTATCGCTGCGCAGATCAATCACGTCCTGCCTCCATCCTTGGGAAGCCGTCATCAACGAGCGCAGCCGCAGAGCGGCGAAGTCGAGGGACCCCCGCGTTTGTCTTTTTCAAACGGCCGCGCCCACCAGCAATCTGCTGAACACCTCATTGGAAACCATTCGCCCGCGGGCCGTCAGCCGCAGACGCGAGCCATTATGTTCGAGCAGGCCGGCCTCTTCAATCTCTTCAACCGCACCCGTCGCAACCATCACCAACTCCGACCCGAACTCAGCGCGCAGCACATCCATATCGACGCCCTCATTCATCCGCAGCCCGAGAAACATCGCCTCTTCAAAGGCCTGCTGGCGACCGATCCACTCCGGCCGGGGCTGTTCCGCACACAGATCAAGCACCTTGAGTGGACTGCCGCTTGCCTGTTCCTCGCCCCTCGCACCCGCCTCGAACCCCGAACCCTGAACCTCGTACCTGTCCAAATCATCTTCATTCGCCCACCGCACCCCGCCCATCCCGGCACGCAGCATGGAATGCGCATCGAGGCCAAACCCCAGATATGGCCCACGCTTCCAATAGCGCATGTTGTGCCGTGACTCGAACCCATTCCGCGCGAAGTTTGAGATCTCATACTGGCGAACTCCCGCGGCCTCCAGCCATTCGCATCCCTGCGCATACCACTCCGCGATTGCATCGTCCGAGGGCACCGCATCCGCGCTGTACCTCAACCGGCTTCCTGTTCCCTGTTCCCTCTTCCCTGCGGCCAGAACCTCCCGCCCGAGCCGCGAGTCCTCATCGACCTCCAGCATGTACACGCTTATATGCGGCACCCCGCTGGCGATCGCAACATCCACCGACTCGCGCCAGCTCTCGCGCGTTTGCCGCGGCAACCCGCAGATCAGGTCCACATTGAGATTCTCGATGCCCGCCGTCCGCATCTGCGCAATCTCATCCAGGCACATGGCGCGTGTGTGCAGCCGCCCTACGGCCGCCGCCTCAGCATCAACGAAGCTCTGCACGCCGAAGCTCACGCGATCCACACCCGCGCGCAGCATCGCCTCCAGCGTCTGTTCGCTGATCTGCCCAGGTGCGCACTCCAGGGTGATCTCCGCCGCTACGCTTACCGCAAATTGCTCGGACACCACCCCAAACAGCCGCCGCACTTGCTCACCACTCAGCAGGCTGGGCGTTCCACCGCCGAGATACACCGAGTCCACCTGCTCCGGCAACTCAATCGGCGCCCTTTCGCCAAGACCGCACCGCGCCTCAAACCCAGCCACCCACCCGCGAGCATCCCGCATCTCCGCGCATACGCGATCCACATAGGCATCCATCCGCTCTGCGCCAAACACTCCTGACGCGAAGTTGCAGTAGGTGCACTTGGCCCTGCAGAACGGCACCGAGATATAGATACCCAGCGAGTCCTTCACGGAATAATTCTTTCACGTCGTTTGGCCCTCAGTTCGTCTAATCTCTGTTCCAGAGGTTCGATCGCGATGCCCCTTTCCAAGAGCTCCCGCCGCACATCTTTGGCTGGCTGTCTGACAATTCTTTTGGGACTTCCGCTGGTAATCCTGGGCAACCGGCACCACCTCGGTGTTGTCGCCGCAAAACAAACTGCGGCAGGAATCACCCACCCCGATCCCAATTCGCCTGCTTCGCCACAACATGCCGGCGCCAATCCCGTGATCGTTGAGCTCTTCACCTCGGAAGGGTGCTCCAGTTGTCCGCCCGCCGATGCCCTGCTCGCCGATCTCGACCAGCATCAACCGGTTCCCAACGCCGACATCATTGTGCTCGGAGAACACGTCGATTATTGGGACCATCTCGGCTGGCGTGATCGCTTCTCATCTTCCGAGCTCACCGACCGCCAGCGAGAGTACCAGAGCTATTTCAAGCTTGGTGACGTGTATACTCCACAGTTCGTCATCAACGGCGACAAACAACTGGACGGATCGGACAGCGGAGCAGTGCGCAGCGCGATCGAGCAGGCCGCGGCAGCAAAGCCGGTTCCGCTTCGCTTCACTGGAGTTCGCGTTCATGGCAATGAATTCACTTTCTCAGTGGAGTCCGCCCCACCGGATGCCCGGTACATCAACTTCTACGCAGCGCTTGTCGACCCAGAGGATACTACCGAGGTACAGGCGGGCGAGAACAACGGCCGCACCCTTCACGATCCAGGAGTCGTGCGCTGGCTCGGCCGCGTTGGCAGCTCGATGCACATGCAGATTCTTGGGAGTCGTGCGTTTATGGTTCAAGCGAGGCAGCCGGTCTACGCTGCCACTCGCCCAGGTTCCCCCCGAACAGAAGTGTCCATCAAGGACGGCATGAGACTCGTCGTGTTTGCGCAGATAAAGCATATCGGACCTGTACTCGGGGCCGCAGCTTGTACCATCACCGCGCAAAATCTCGACTCCAATCCCACGACCTCAGCCCCAGAGGTCCCGGACGCCTGCGCTCCGCCCGAGCCGTCCGCCATGGTTCGGCCGCACTAACGCCCGAATCCTCGCCACAGCTGCGCCATCTAAAATCAATACGACCCACGCCGACCCAGATGGCCGACCCGCAGAAGACACAATCCAGCCAGCAATCCGGCACCAAAACCGCCGACCCCGCCAAGCCCGCCTCCCGCGCGCACGATGACGATGTCGCCGGCAAGGCTTATGACAGCCGGCTGATGCGCCGCCTGCTCACCTACCTGCATGCGTACAAACTGCAGGTTGCCATCTCCTGCGTTGCCACCATTCTCAAGGCGGCCAGCGACTCCGCCGGCCCGCTGCTGGTCATCATTGCCATCGATACCTACATGTCCGGCCCTGCCGCTCGGATCACCTCATCCTCGTCGCGCAACATGCTGTGGCTTCGCTCTTGGCTGCCGCGCCATCTCCATCCACACAGCGCTATCGCCGGCGTTACGGACATCGCATTCATCTATCTCGGCTGTCTTGTCTTCACCTTTCTGCTCGAACTGCTCCAGACCTACCTCATGCAGTGGACCGGCCAAAAGGTCATGTTCGACATGCGCAGCCAGATCTTCCGCCACCTGCAGCGCATGTCGCCCGCGTTCTATGACCGCAACCCTGTCGGCCGGCTGGTCACGCGTCTCACCTCCGATGTTGACGCCCTCAACGAAATGTTCACCGCCGGCGTGCTCGCCATCTTTGAGGATGTCTTCACCCTCAGCTTCATCGTCGCCATCATGGTCAGCATCAACTGGCCGCTCGCGCTGCTCACGCTCGCCGTCATCCCCGCGATTCTCTTCGTCACACGCATGTTTCGCGCCAGCGTGCGCGAGAGCTACCGCCGTCAGCGCGCCGCGACGGCGAAGATCAACTCCTTTACGCAGGAGTATGTCTCCGGGATGCCGATCGTGCAGTTATTCAACCGCGAGCGCCGCGCCTTCGCCGACTTCTCCCACGTCAACGCCGAAAACAAGCAGGCTTGGACCGACGCTATCTTCGCTTACGCATGGTATTTCCCCGTCGTCGAGTTCCTTTCCTCCGCCGCCATTGGGCTGGTCATCTGGGTCGGCGGCCGCGCGGTACTGCACAACGATGCCTTCCTCCGCGCCGCCGCATCGCTTGGACTCCACCCATCGCGCGCTGCAGGTTTCTTTGGGACGATCACCATCGGTGTCCTCATCGGCTTCATCCAATACGCGCAGCGCTTCTTCCGGCCCATCCAGGACCTCAGCGAGAAATACAACATCCTGCAGGCCGCCATGGCCGCCAGCGAGCGCGTCTTCAAGCTCCTCGACACCAAGCCCGAAATCGT
>DATNAU010000067.1:0-31887 GCA_035572415.1 Acidobacteriaceae bacterium | reverse complement strand
GCGGTTTGCGGATGGGTTTCAGCCATGCGGTTGCGCGCTCCCGCGCGATGCGATGAGATTAGACGATACAGGGAGAGAGTGCGAGTGGCGAATGGAGCTGGAACGGAACTGTGGCTGGTGCGGCACGGCGAGACCGAGTGGAGCGCGGAGAACAAGCACACCAGCCGCACCGATATAGGCCTTACGGAACTAGGGCGCGCGCGGGCGGCGGTGCTAGGGAAGTATCTTGCGGGCGTGGAGTTCTGCGCGGTGATGCGGAGCCCGATGGGAAGGGCGCGGGAGACGTGCGAGATTGCCGGGTTTGGCGATCGGGCGATCGTCGACGAAGGGCTGCGCGAGTGGGATTACGGCGTGTACGAGGGTCGGACGACGGCGGAGATCCAGCGGGAGATTCCGGGATGGTCCGTGTGGAAGGACCCGGTGATTGGCGGCGAAAGCCTGGAGCAGGTGGGCGGGCGGGCGGATGGCGTGATTGCCAGGGCGCTAAGTCTGGCGGGACAACCCACATCTCAGATTCGAGATGTGGGGCACCCAGATGCGAAGCCGGGCACGAATCGCGTGCTGCTGTTCGGTCACGCGCACATCCTGCGAATATTGGCCGCGCGGTGGATCGGGTTAGCGCCGGTGGCCGGCAGCCTGCTGGTGCTGGGGACCGGCAGCGTGAGCGTGCTGGGCTGGGAGCGCGAGACGAGCGTGGTGCAGCGATGGAATAACAGCTTCGAGCAGTAGCATGGAGAGATGGTTCCGAAGCTGGTAGTGTTCGACCTGGATGGGACGTTGATTGATTCGCGGGTGGACCTGGCGAACAGCGTGAATGCAATGCTGAAGCATCTGGCGCGGCCGGCGCTGCCCGATGCGGTGATCGCGACGTACATCGGCGATGGCGTGAGCATGCTGGTGCGACGGGCGTTGGGCGATCCTGAGGGCGATATTCACGACGAAGAGTATGTGGCCGGAGCGATCGAGTTCTTCCTTGGCTACTACCGCGAGCACAAGCTGGACTTCACGTATGTGTATGAGGGCGTTTGCGAAGCGATCGACGAATTACGCGCGGAGGTTCCCGGCGTGGCAATGGCGGTGCTAACCAACAAACCGGTGCGTCCGTCGCGCGATATCTGCGCGCATTTTGGGCTGGACCGGTTTTTCTTCCAGAACTACGGGGGCAACAGCTTCCACACGAAGAAGCCCGACCCCGCGGGGCTGATGGCACTGATGGCGGAGGCGGGTGGTGTGAGGGCAGAAGAGACAGTGATGATCGGCGATTCGGCGGTGGATGTGCTGACAGCGAAGAACTGCGGTACGCGGTCGGTGGGGTGTCTGTATGGGTTGGCGCCGCATACGCTGGATGCGGCGGAGCCGGATGCGATGGTCAGGTTGCCGCTGGAGTGGATGAAGGCGATCGGAGAGATTTAAAAGCAACCACGCACTTTCACGGATACTCACGGATAAAAGCTTCTTTTGTTTTGATCCGTGCTCATCCGTCTTGATCCGGTTTGTTCTTTTTGTGCTTTAGCTAAGGTCGTCGCGGAGGGCCTGCATTTCGGAGAGGGCGTGTGAGTTTCCGGTGCGCTGGGCGGCGGCGATGCCGGCGTCGAGGCGGGCGATGGCTTCGGAGGCGCGGCCGAGTTTCGCGAGCGTCAGTGCGGACATCTGGTAGCCGGGGACGTAGTCGGGATGATGCTGGATTAGGGTGGCGAACTCGGTGAGCGCGGCATCCGCGTTGCCTTGCGAGACGTGCTCCATGGCGAGGCCGTAGCGCGCGAAGGCGTTGGTGGGATCGAGCTGGAGGATCTCGTTGAGGGCGGCGAGCTTATCCATACCGGCATTTTAGAAGAACGAAAGCAACCACGGATTTACGCGGATGAACACGGATCAAAAGCGAGGCAAAAGGTGTAATCCGTGGTTATCCGTGCGAATCCGTGGTTAGTTCTAGAATGAAAGGATGAGCGAGAGCAAGGTCACTTCGCGCACGGTTGCGGAGTCGCAGGCTGAGCGCAGCGAGATCATCTTTCCGGCGGATGCGAATGCGCTGGGGAATCTGTTCGGCGGCAGGCTGATGCAGTTCATCGACTTGGTAGGTGCGGTGGCGGCGTGGCGTCATGCGCGGGCCATTGTGGTGACGGCGAGCATGGACCACCTGGATTTTGTGGCGCCAGTGCGCGTGGGCGACCTGGTGATTCTGAAGGCAAGCGTGAATCGGGCGTTCCGCACCAGCATGGAGGTTGGCGTTCGCGCGATGGTGGAGGATGCGCGCGCCCAGACGCTGCGCCACGTCTCGTCGGCGTATCTGACGTATGTGGCGGTGGATTCGGAGGGCAACCGGATTCCGGTCCCGGCAGTGGTCCCGCAAACGGAGCACCAGAAGCGGCGGTATGAAGATGCAGGACGGCGAAGAGAGCTGAGGGCGGTGGAGAGCAAGCGGGCGAGAGAGTTGCGCGCGAAGTTGGGTTCGGGCTGGGACTTGTAGCCGGCGAATTCGCAGCATCGGCAGCCACCAGATGCGGGGATTCTTCGCGTACCGCTCAGAATGACAAACACGAAGGGTTTTGGGGAGCAACGAAATGGGACATATGGGAGCAGGAGCGACGCGGATGCCGCAGGCGCCGCAGCCATTGCCAGGCGTAGCGCATGTGATTGCGGTGGGCAGCGGCAAGGGTGGAGTGGGCAAGACCACGGTCGCGGTGAACCTGGCGGTGGCGCTGGCGGCATTGGGAAACAAGGTCGGGTTGGTCGATGCGGACATCTATGGGCCGAATGTGCCGACGATGCTGGGGCAGACACGGCAGCCCAACGTGGTCGGCGACAACCGGATTGAGCCGCTGCTGGCGCATGGCGTGAAGTTCATCTCGGTTGGGCTGATTGCGCCGGGCGACAAGCCGATGGTGATGCGCGGACCGATGCTGCACCAGATCATCCGGCAGTTTCTGCAGCAGGTGGAGTGGGGCGAGCTGGATTTCCTGATTGTCGACCTGCCGCCGGGCACCGGCGATGTGGTGATCTCGCTGGTACAGACTGTGCCGCTGACGGGCGCGGTGGTGGTGTCGACGCCGAGCGATGTGAGCCTGCAGGATGCGCGGAAGGCGCTCGAGATGTTTCACCAGGTGAAGGTGGAGGTAATCGGGATCGTCGAGAACATGACGCACTTCACGTGCCCCCACTGCCAGCAGGTGATCGACATATTCTCCTCGGGCGGGGCGGAGCGGACGGCGCAGCAGTTCGGGCTGGAGTTCCTGGGTGGCGTGGAACTCGATCCGGGGATACGGTCCGGCGGCGATCGTGGAATGCCGGTGGCGCTGGCTGGGCCGGAGAGCGCGGTGGCGAAGCCGTTCTACGACATTGCGCGCAAGGTCGCGGAGCGGGCGGAAAAGATTGCAGCGGGCAGCGAACAGGTAATTGAGATCAGCTAGTCAGGAGCGCCAATGGCAGTGAAAGAGATCTCCGGCGGGGTTGTGCATGAGTTGCCGGCGGACTTACAGAAGGCGCTCAGGTCGGATCCGCAAGCGCTCGCGATGTGGGAGGAGATCACGCCGCTGGCACGGAATGAGTGGATTTGCTGGACTGAATCCGCAAAGAAATCGGAGACCAGGGCGCATCGCATCGAGTGGGGCTGCGAAAGTCTTAGAGCGGGCAAAAGAAGGCCGTGCTGCTGGCTGGGATGCGCCCACCGCGAGCGAAATGGCCGTTCGTAAGGTTGTCGCTATCGCCACATGAAGTAGAAGCCGGGCGCCTGATCGAGCAGCTTGGTGGGGTTGGGGAGCAGAGAGTCGGTGTCGTCGGAGAGGGTGGCGAAGAGGCCTCTGCTGCTGGCGGGCTTTGCGATGGCGGGCTCGCCGGAGATGCCGACCTGGCGCGCGGTATCGATGAGCGCGACGCGGTACCCGCCGATCTTGTCGATGAGGCCGAGTTTGGGATCGATGGCTTCCTGGCCGGTCCAGACCTGGCCGGTAGCGAGAGGACGGATTTTATCGTCGGTGGTGTGACGGCCGACGGCGACGTCATGGACGAACTGGCCGTACATGTTGTCGACGAGGCCCTGGAAATAGGCCTGCTCCTCGGGCGTCATGTCGCGTGTCGGATCGCCGGCGTCCTTGAGCGTGCCGTCATGGATGATGACGCTCTTGAGCTTGGCCCAGCGCATGAGGTCGCCGTAATTGGTCCATTCCATGATGACGCCGATGGAGCCGACGACGGAGGCCTGGTTGGCGTAGATCTTGTCGCAGCCGCTGGCGATGTAATACGCGCCGGATGCGCCGACGGATTCGATGGAGGCGATGATCGGCTTTTTGTTCTCCAGGCGCACACGGCGGACCTCGTTGTAGATCTCCTGCGAGGCAGCGGCCCCGCCGCCGGGCGAGTTGATATGCAGGAGGATGGCCTTGACGGAGTCGTCCTGGCCGAACTTGCGCAGGCTGTCGTCGATCTTGTCGGGATCGGTGATGGCGCCGCTGATGTCGATGACGGCAATGCGCGATCCGAAACCGTCGATGCCCGCGGAGTTTTCGCCGGTGACGCTCTTCACGATGGACCAGACCATGCCGGTGATGAGCAGGGCGATGACGGCGAAACCTCCACCGAAGACGGCAACCCAGAACCACGGCGAGCGCCGCTGCCGGGGAGGCGGCGTATATGGCGGGTAGGCGCCGCGTTGCGCATAGCCGTATCCGGGCACGTAGCCATAGACAGGCGGCGCAGCGCTGGGCGGTGGAGGTGGCGGAGTGGCAGAAGTCGGCTGAGAGGATGGGGGAAGAAAGGGCTCGTCCGGCATGATTCTGGAGTTTAGACCAATTCGGAAGCGGAAGCGAAGTCGATTGTGTCGATTGGTGAACTGTTCAGAAGCAAAGTTGAGCCGAACAACGGGTTCTGAACCGTCCAATAATTGCAGTATGATGAAGGCGCCCCTGGAGTAAGAGAATTGCCGACACCGCATCTCAGCATCGTGATTCCGGCATACAACGAAGCCGCACGCATTGAGAATGCGTTGACTCGGGTGCTGGAGTGTATCGAGAAGCAGGGATGGGACGCCGAAATCCTGGTCGTCGACGACGGATCGACGGACACCACGCCCCAGATTGTGCACCGCTGGATGGAGCGCTATCCGCGGCTGCACCTGATCCAGAACAACGGCAATCGGGGCAAGGGCTACTCGGTACGCAACGGGTTGCTGCAAGCCGCGGGCGAGATCGTGATGTTTACGGACGCGGACCTCTCGGCGCCGATGGAAGAAGCAGAGCGGCTATTTGCCGCGATTGCGGATGGCGCCGATGTGGCGATTGGCTCCCGCTGGCTGGATAAAGCGCGGCAGACGATTCATCAGCCGCTGTACCGGCGGTTCTTCGGACGATGCTTCAACTGGGTGACGCGAATGGTGATGGGGCTGCCGTTCAAGGATACGCAGTGCGGCTTCAAAGCATTCAGGCGGCAGGCGGCACAGGTGATCTTCCGTCTGCAGCGGATTGAGCGCTGGGGCTTCGATCCGGAGATTCTGTTCATCGCGCGCAAGCTTGGTTATGACATCCGAGAGGTTCCGGTGACCTGGGGGCACGATGAGCGCAGCCGCATGAGCTATCTCAAAGACGGCATGAAGATGCTGGAGGAGATGGCCATTATTCGCGGCAATTCGCTGGCGGGACGGTACGACGAGGCGATTGCGGCGCTGAAGGACACGAGCGCGATGGTCACTGAGCCAACACCGCGAGTGAAAGTGGCAGCGCGGCCCCAGGCGCATTAGCCGGTAGCGCCGAAAGTTCGACACACCCGGTTTTGCAGTGGTTGCGGAAGTCTCCGGTCTATCGTGGCGGGGCGGGCGAGTACGGCTCAGCGGAAAGCAAGGTGCGGATCATGGCCCGCTCGTTCGGATCAGGAAACTGCTGCGCAAAGGCGGGCGAGTCAATGACCTGCTCGCGCTGCGGAGGAGGCATCTCGCGCAGGTCTAACAGTGCATGAGCGATCATGTTCTGACGGGGACGCGGCAGCACTCCAAGTTGCCGCGCCGCAGCATCGTACTGCTGCCGCTCGACGGGATTGAGGCCTTCATATGCCTCGAGGCGATTGAGCCGGCGGGCGCGCTGCTGCGGGGTCATGGCATACAGCCGAGCCAACTGATTCAACTCCTGCTGCTGTTCCCAGCGGGGCAATTCACGGAAACCGGGTTCGTTCTGCATGGCACGCTGCTGGTCGGCGAGCGACATGTTGCTGTGGCTCTGCATCCAGTCTTCGAGATGTCCCCGCCGCTGAATCCGTTCCTGCTGCTGGGCCCGCCGCTGCTGCTGATAGGGTGCGTTGCCATTGACGTTTGGCCCCTGGCGCGGCGGCGGTGGCTGGCGCACGATGCGCGGGGGCGCACCTTTTTGCGCGCCCTGCCAGCGGGCATGGGCAGGTGCAGCGGCGAGCAGCAGAATCGATACTGCGGCCACACCGAGCCGGATTGGAAGAGCCGTTTTCATTGAACCCTAAACGCACTGAATCGGCCGCGGCTTGCAATTCGCGCCGATTGTTTCATCTGCCGAATGACCTCAAGGGAGCAGCTTGCAGTTTGCGGTCCCGCAGGGCGGGATCCACAAGGTTAGCGCCTTTGAAGTCTACTGCCAGGGCCGGAAGTGGTGAAGGACTTTTTAGGATCGCAAGTCCGTCCCAAACCTGATCATGCAGCCACCCTAACTTTGCGGTGTTGCAACCTCGGAATCAGTATCTGTAGCGGCATTCTCCTGAAGCAACTGGTCTACCTGCTCCAACGCTTGCTGATTTTTGTCCAGAATCTGCAGGTCCTTCACCGGAGCCGAGACGACGGCCGGGCCTGTGGAGCGGGAAAGCGTGGAGAACGTGATACTGCTGCCGCCGGCGATCAGCAGGAGGGCCAGGGCCCCGGCAAGTGCGGGCCGAAACTGGCGACCGGTATTCAACTGGAGCCGGGTGCGCAGGCGCTCGAAGAAGCCGGCCGGCGATGCGGCCTGTTCCTCGCGCAGGCGCACGGTCAGCTTCTGATCGAAATAGGGAGAGACTTCGGGCGCTTTCCAGAGATCGAGCAGCGACATCGCCGCTTCGAGCGATGCCAGCTCGCGGGCACACTCGGCGCACCCGGCAATATGAGCGCGCGCGCCGGCGGCACTTTGGGCCGCGGGATCCAGCAGCAGGTCAGGCAGAGCGGATTGGCAGGTCTTGCAGTTCATTTCATCCTTCCTTTCTACGGGACGCGTTCTGTGGCTGTCCTGAATTCTTCTGCCGCGTCTCGTTCTCTGAAGCCGTGGCGGACAACTCGCCGGGCTTGAGGTTATGGTTGCTTCCTGCTCTCATGGACGGGAAGCGCACGTCAAAGTTTCCGGTTCTAGATGAACTCCTTCAGCTTTTCGCGGAGGGTTTGATATGCGCGAAAGAGCAGTGATTTCGTCGCGGACTCGCTCAGTTTCAGTACATCGCCGATCTGTTTGTAGTCCATCCCTTCGTACTTGTGCATCAGTACGGCCATGCGCTGCCGCTCGGGCAGGGCAAGGACGTGTTGGCGGATTGCGTTCAATCGCTCGCGACGGAGCATGGATGCTTCAACGCTGGGCTCGTCGTCAGCGACATCCGGCGTGGTGCCGGTCTCGGAATCGGTCTCGTCCAGGTAGACGGTTGAGGCGGCGCGCTCATGCCGCGTGTCGCGCGCATAGTTGACGCCGAGATTCGTGGCGATGCGATAGAGCCATGTACTGAAGCGGGCCTCTGCACGATATGTCTCGCGCGAACGGTAGACGCGAAGAAAGACCTCCTGCGCCAGTTCTTCGGCGACCGCCTGGTTATGCACCATGCGATACATGAAGTTCACGATCGGCTTACGGTACTTCTGGATCAGGAAATCGAAGCCGGACATGTTGCCGGCGCGCAGCTCCAGCATGATGGCGGAGTCTTCCATCTCGGCAAACTGCGCGGAAGGGGCGGTGGTTTGCGCGATGGCAGGGTTAGCGCTTCCGTTATATCGCTGTCCAATTGCTCCCGGATTGACGGCCAAGGTCGCCATATCCTCCATAACCCCATCTTCCTCGCGAGGTTGCGGGAATTCCGCAGGGCCGGCGCAGTTTTCGAGATGGGGGGACTGAGCCGTCTGGGCGTGATCGGATGGGGCTGGTCCTTGTGCGCCAGGCCGGTCGGGATGGTCGGGGCGTGGGGCCATCTTAGCTTGGCTATTGTACTTGGCGGCGTGGGACGGCGGGCCAGGGACGACTATCGAATGGTACGGACCGGACCAAAAGTGCAGAAGGCGGATCACGTTCTGCCGTGCGCCTCAGACTCTCTTTGTGCGGCTTTGCCAGATTCGCTCCGCCCAAGAGAGGAGTGCTTTTTAATTTTGATATCTTGTCGCCTAAAATATCTGAATTGTGTTATTTACGCGACGGTTAGTCCTCTAAAATATAGATTTCAGGCGGTTTGCGCACAAAATATCTGAAATCAGAAGGTTAGAGGCGACGGTGCGCGCCAGACGAGGGCCAAAGCCGATCCCTGAGCGATCCTCCGTCTCGATTCAGCAATTACCGAAACGGCGGAGCCACGAGGATTCCCCCACCTACTTCCATGATAGCCTGCGGAGCAGAACTAAAATGCCGCATTGCGGAGATTTTGTTTCTCCTTTGGTTGCAGTGAGATAAGCAGAAAAGTCGGGATGCGGCGGCATTGACAGCGTTGGCGGTACTGGAGCTTGGCGATTCGTGGGAAGCTGCCACGTGGCGATGTTGCGAGCATTCTTGGCACGAGCGACCGCCAGGCGCGACGTGTAATCGACGGGCTGATTGCGCTTGACCTGTGATAGCAAACGACGGCCCGCGGCGGCCGCTGCGGCATGTTCTTCCCGCGGTCCTTCGCGAGCCGCTGGATGCCTGGATCGTTCGCTGTGCGCGAGGGCCTAGCGCGCATGGATGGCTCGTTTCAGCCAGTGTTTATGGGCGAATGAAGTGGCTTGTGCTAGACTCATGACAGTCCGGGAAGGCCAGTTCTTACTGGTGTTTTTGCAGGTAGTAGAGCCTGTAAAGCGGATCCGGCAGATATGCGGTGCGCGGTATGCATACTTTGCAAAGAGCTGGAGCATTTGCCGCACGCCGAGTAAGACATTGTCCGGGCGCATAACTCAGCGGTAGAGTGCCACCTTCACACGGTGGAAGTCGTAGGTTCGAATCCTGCTGTGCCCACCAATCCTTTCAATACCTTAGCTTCCGGTGACGAAGCCTCCCTTGCTCCAATTCGCTTCACTTGGAGAACCGGTTTCAAATTTTTCGCGAATTCGATCGAGAGACCGAAGTTCCCCGGATGGAGGGCGTTCGTCTGAGCAGCCAGCGTACTGCCAGACCGCCTGCAAAGAGGACAGCGGAGATCCCTGCGAGCAAATAAGTCCGCCCGTTGTTATGCCTTTGAAACTCCTCAAGAGCAACCGTGAGGATCCAAAGTTGGAGCGCAAGCAGGAGGAATCCGATCAGAAGGGCGGCCCCGACCAGCCTGCTTCCCCCGGCGGCGGAACAGGGTGCCTCGGTTGTTCGCGGAAGCCCGGAGAATGGCTTCTATCAGGCGTGGTCATGGTTCCACCCCGATGGCATACAGCTTTTCGGCGTTTGTCTGGAGTGTGATTCGGGAGAGCGGCCGCACCGGCGGACCGGCGACCGGTTCGCCGGTTCTGGTGTCGAAGACTCCTTCGTGACAGGGACAGAACAGGCGGTTCTGTTCCTTTTGGTAATAGACAGAACAGGAAGCGAAAGCACCCAGGCGACCACGAGCACCTGATGCGTGAGAGAGATAAACCAGTAGTACCGGCCCTGCCACCATGTTGCAGAGGCCGTAAGGCCAAGCCCGTAATTGCGATCGCGAACAGCAAGACCAGCGGCACCAGATCGAAGCCGAAGCGCTGCGTCGTGCGCAGCCCAACATCCTCTAGGCGGCGCATGGTCAACACGTTTCCGTTGTGACCTAAATCACAGGCTTAGTCACATGGTTGGTCTAACGTGGCCGTGTCACAATGTTTTGAACCCACCACATTGACGGAGGCCCGATCGAGTTTTGACACAGCCGAATTCTTCATCTCCCCAGTGGAGCGAGCATGTTTATCACTTCATTGGGCGGCTGCGGCTCAACTGGTTGCTCGCCCATCTTCCGCCGCGCGTTGTGTGGGCGGCTTATGTATTTCTCAACAGCTTCGTAACCATTGGGCTGTTGGCGCTCGTGGCAGTACTCACGCACAATCCGTTTGTATTTCCATCGCTCGGCCCTACCGCATATCTGTTTTTCTTTTCTCCCCTGGCGGAGGCTTCGGCTCCGCGGAATGCCATCTTCGGTCACGCGATTGGACTTGCCTGCGGCTTTTTCGCCTACTACGTTACCGGCATGCATGCCTTCCCTCAAGGCGCGGCAGGCCATGTCTATTGGCCTCGCATTCTCGCCTCCGCGCTTGCCTTGTCGCTCACCGGCGCATTCATGGTGCTGTCGCGCGTCAACCATCCGCCGGCAGGAGCCACCACGATGATTGTCTCCCTCGGAATCCTGGCCAAACCGCTGTACCTTCCGATCATCGAGATCGCAGTTGTTCTTCTGGTCATTCAGGCTTGGATCATCAATCGGCTCGCCGGTCTGCCATACCCGGTTTGGCAGGCGAAACCGCGTGCCGGCCTCGATCGTTGATGGCTGAGGTTGTCTGGACCGTCGGAGCGGACGGCAACCGGGGAGCGTGCGCTATCCGTCGGCGGGTCAATGTGCAGAAGGCGTCAGATGAGCCGGCGGGCGAACGATCGTAACGCCGATATTCACGGCGAACACGGTTACGGCGGCAAGCTCCATGACGGCCGATACCGGCAGCACCTTCCATGCCGGAGCCCAGACACCTTCATACGCCAGCGGCTCGGTCGCGGCGCGCAATAGGCAGCCCAGAAAGAGAAGATAGAGTGACCATCCCATCAACCGGTCGCTCCACAGGACGCGCATCCCGCAGAAGGCCGGGAGAACACGCTGTCCGATCGCGAACACCATCAGCGCCACAAATCCAACGGTCAATGCGTGGCGGCTTGCTCCCCCACACAGATAAGGCTTACGCAAAGGTGCAACACGCTTACGTGCGTAAAGCTATTATTCGTGACCGCTCCTCTCGATCATGAAAATGGGGCTGATCCCTCACCGTCAGCCCCGTCTTCCGCTGCTCGATAAGTTGGTAGCATTTTGGTAGCAATTAGCGTCGACGCTCGCCGGTCGCGACACAGGCCTGGTGGTATATGTGGTTGTGCGCCGGACGGCTGCTTTCGCCGACATACCGGGGGGTGATGGATGGCTGGGTCGCGGCGGGATTTCCTCGCAAAGGGCTCGATCGGTTTTGTGGCCGCCGCGATGAGTGGTGCGTCTTCTCGGAGTGCGGCCGCTGCATCCATGCGCCAACCGCCTTCGCAAGCCGAGCCGGGCATGCCGCCCGCATTCGGAACTTCGCCAGCGGTGGGACCGGCGGTTTCGGCGGAGACGTTCGCGCAGGCGGAGAAGCTGGTGCAGGTGGAGATGACACCGGCGGAGCGGGTGCAGGCGGCCGGGAGCTGGCGTGAATCGATGGCGGCGTTGTACGAGCGGCGTACGGGGCCGCGCAAAGTGCATCTGGAGGATTCGCTGGCCCCCGCGACGGTGTGGAATCCGAGGATGGCGGCGATTGGGGGCGTGGCCCAACCGAACACTTCGGTACCCACCAATTCCGGAGCGATGGTGGTGATCGATAGAGTTCCGGTGCTTCCAGCACGCGAGGAAGACATTGCGTACGCGCCGGTGACGCTGCTGGCCGGATGGATCAAGACGAAGCAGATTACGAGCGAGCGGCTGACGCAGATATATATGGCGCGGCTGGAGCGGTTCGATGCGCAACTGCGTTGCGTCATTACATTGACGAAGGACCATGCGTTGGAGCAAGCGCGCGCGGCAGACCGGGAGATTGAGGCGGGGAAATATCGGGGGCCGTTGCACGGCATTCCATGGGGCGCCAAGGACCTGTTGGATACAGCGGGTATTGCGACGACATATGGTGCAGAGCCGTTTCGCAATCGCATACCGGAGAAGGACTCAGCGGTGGTAGCGAAGCTGAACGAAGCGGGCGCGGTGCTGGTGGCGAAGTTGAGTATGGGAGCGCTGGCGCTGAACGACGTCTGGTTTGGCGGGCAGACGATGAATCCGTGGCTGCCGGAGGAGGGATCGTCGGGATCGAGCGCGGGGCCGGGTGCGGCGGTTGCGGCGGGGCTGGTTGGGTTTGCGATTGGCAGCGAGACACAGGGAAGCATTGTGAGTCCAACGATGCGGTGTGGGATTACCGGGCTGCGGCCGACGTTTGGGCGCGTGCCGCGCACCGGCGCGATGACCTTGAGTTGGACCTGCGACAAGCTGGGACCGATGGCGCGATCGGTGGAAGATACGATGCTTGTGCTGGAAGCGATCAGCGGCTATGACGCCGGAGATACCGGTAGTGCGGAGAGCGCGGCATTGGAGCGCGCGGCTGGAACGGACCTTGCGAAGCTGCGAGTGGGGTATATCCCGGCGTGGACGAATGCGCCGTCCGCTACGGATGTGGATCGCGCGGCTGTGGAGACAGTCAAGCGGCTGGGGATGACGGTTGTCCCGGTGACTTTGCCAGACTGGCCCTACGATTCACTCAACGTGATTCTTTTTGCAGAGGCGGGCGCGTCGTTCGAGGAATTGACGCTGAGCCACGGGGTCGATCAACTGAAGATGCAGGTGCCGGATGCGTGGCCGAATACGTCCCGGCAGGCACGTTTTCTGTCCGCGGTTGATTTCGTGCAGGCGGACCGGCTGCGGCGGAAGGTCGCGCTGGAGATGCAGCGGGTTTTTTCCGAGGTGGATCTGCTGCTGGTGCCGTCGCTGAGGGATGAGTTTCTGGTGATCACGAACTTCACGGGACATCCTTCGCTTACATTGCGGGCCGGCTTTGTGGAAGTCTCGCAAGCGCGCAGTGACTGGGCGCCCGATCCGGCGCATCCGCTGCCGAAGTTTTCTCCGCCGCGGCGTGTGCCGCATGGGGTGACGCTGGTGGGCGGCCTGTTCGATGAGGCGATGCTGGGAGCGGCGGGAACGGCGCTGGAGCAGGCTTTCGGCGTCCGGGGCGAAAGGCCACCCGGTTTCTGATCGAAGCCTCGATTACCAATGGGAGTCAATCGATGCGCCGAAGGTCACGAACGCAATATTTCCATTGCTTCGCGCAGGCGACCCACGTATAAAGTGGGCATTCAAGCAGATTTGCAGGGCGAATAGCGGGAAAACCGCCGTTTTGCCGGCTTGCCATGCAGAGGAGCACGGGCCATATGAACTTCGGCGGGCATTCGTTGTGCCGCGATGGGGACCGCGAGAAGCGGTTCGGTGGCCGGGTTTGCCCGGGTGGCAAGACATTGGGAGTGATTGCTGCGCTCCTTCTTATCTCCGCCACTTCTCCTGCGTTCGCCAAGGGCGATAGTGTTCCCGACTGGGTACAGGATGCCGCGGCGCAGAAGCTGCCGACGTATCCGCCGGAGACCAATGCTGTCGTGCTGCTGGATCAGCGGACCTACACGGTAGACGCGGAAGGCCGTGCGGTGAAGCATGTGCGCCGCGTGGTGAAGATCCTGCGGCCGCAGGGACGCGATGAAGGTGTGATCCACGTCGACTACGACAAGGACATGAAAATCCTTTCGATGAACGTGTGGAGCATTGCTCCGGACGGGCACGAGTATGCCATGAAGGACAAGGACTTCACAGACGAAGGGTTCGGCAGCGGGGACCTCGTCTTTGCAGATGACCGTTTTCGCGTAGCGCATGCTCCGGGGAGCGATCCCGGTGGAGTGATCGCATACGAATACGAGCGCCGCGAGCGGCCTTACATGAATGAGGTGACGTGGGACTTTCAGGGTGAGCTGCCGCACCTGAACCAGAGCTTTACGCTGGAGCTTCCGGCCGGCTATACGTTCAATACGGTGTGGGCACACCATGCGGAAGGCGCTCCGATCGATCTTGAGAACCGCCGCTGGCGTTGGGAGATGAACAACATGCCGGCAGTGGACCTGGAGCATGTGCCGCTTTCGCCGTCACCGGCATCGCTGGCAGGCCGCATGACCGTGCATTATGGTCCGTCGGGCCTTGGTACGGCGAGCACATGGCAGAGTATCGGGCAATGGTATGCGCCGCTGATCAAAGACCGGATGGAGGCCGCTCCGGACCTGGCGGCGAAGGCGCAACAGCTTACTGCCGGCAAGACGGATTTTTACGATAAGGCGGAGGCAATCGGCGAGTTCGTACAGAAACATGTCCGATATTTCGCGATTGAGATGGGGATTGGCGGATATCAGCCGCATTCGGCGGAGGACGTATTCCATCATCTGTATGGCGACTGCAAGGACAAGGCGACGCTGACCGGCGCGATGCTGTCGGCGGTCGGCATCCACGCCGAGTTGATGATGGTGGATTCCGAACGCGGCGTGGTGGATCCGGCGGCGCCGTCGCTGGTGGGCAACCACATGATTGCCGCCATCGAGGTGCCCAGCGGATATGAGTCGTCGCGGCTGCACAGTATTGTCACGATTCGCGGAAAGCGGTATCTGATCTTCGATCCTACTTCGGAGCTGACTCCGTTCGGCCAACTGGAACACGATCTACAGGGTGGATACGGCATTCTGATGGATGGAGCGGACACCCAGGCCGTACTGCTGCCGGTGCTCGATCCCGCGCTGAATACGATCCGTCGCACCGCGATTTTCAAGCTGGCCAGCGATGGAGTTTTGAGCGGAACGGTGAGTGAGAAGCGATTCGGCGATGTATCGGAGTACCGGCGCGAGATCTTCGCTGCGGGCGATGCCAAGGAACAGCGCGACCTGATCGACCACGCGTTGCAGCATGACTTTACGACTTTCAATGCCACTGACGTGAAGGCCGCGAACGCCGATTCGCTGAACCAGGATTTCACGCTTAGCTATGGCATTACGGCGGACAACTACGCTCGATCGATGGGGGCTTTGCTGATGGTGCGTCCGCGGGTGCTGGGATCGCTGGCGCCGGACACGGACCATAAAGCGCGCACGGTGCCGATCGATCTGGGCGAAACGATGCAGGCGACGGATGAATATTCGATTGAACTTCCGGCCGGTTATGCGGTGGACGAGGTGCCCGACCCTGTCAAGCTGGACGTCGGCTTTGCCGAATATGAGAGCACGACGGACGTGAAGGGGAATACGCTGCACTACAAACGCAGCTACACCATCCGTCAGGTTACGGTGCCCGCCAATCGCTATGCCGATGTGCAGAAGCTCGCCAGCGCCATTACCGCCGACGAGCAGAGCCGGGCAGTGCTGAAGCGGCAATAGTGCGGTCATCCAACGATGCAAGTTCTGTCAATAACGAATCACAATAAGGAAACTTCCATGAAGCGCAGCGTTCATCGCCTCTTTCTCGTCAGCTTTTCTGCTCTTGTACTGGTCTCGACAGGTCTTCGCGCGCGCGCGCAGTGGACGCCGCCGACGGAGGAGGAACTAAAGATGACGGCGCAGCCGGAGGTGCCCGGCGCGGCCGCGGTGTACCTGTTCCGCGAAGAGATTACCGACGATCAACTCCATGTGTGGACCAAGTATGCGCGGATCAAGGTGCTGACCGAACGCGGCAAGGACTACGCCAACATCGAGCTGCACCAGTACGATGCGGGAGACAACGGCGGTTACAGCGTTTCCGACATCCAGGGCCGCACCATCCATCCCGACGGAACGATTATTCCGTTTACGGGCAAGCCGTATCAGAAGGTGATCGAAAAATCGCAGGGTTATAAAGAGACCGCGAAGGTATTTACGCTGCCCGATGTTGAGGTGGGCAGCATCATCGAGTTCCGCTATTCGCTGCGTTATGACGACAACATGTATATCCCACCCGACTGGTTCGTGCAGTCGGAGCTCTACACGCGCAAAGCACATTATCTGTGGAAGCCGACGGACAAGCAGCTGGTGTCCAAAGGAGAGCATGGCGAGGAGTTGACCAGCGGCATTGCGTGGGCGCCCATTCTGCCGGAAGGCTACACCGTGAAGCCGCAACACATGGCGGATGGGCAGCAGCTCTTTGAACTGACTGTTCATGACATCAAGCCAACACCGGACGAAGAGTTCATGCCGCCGTTCAAGAGCCTCACGTATCGCGTGATGTTCTATTACGCGACGTATCGATCCACGGACGAGTACTGGAAGAGCGAAGGAAAGAAATGGGCTAAGGATGCGGACAAATTCATCGGCCCTAACGGCAAAGTAAAGGAGGCGGTAGCCGCGCTGGTAGCGCCAACGGACACCGAGGAACAGAAGCTGCGGAAGATCTATGCGGCGGTGATGAAGTTGGACAACTCAAGCTATAGCCGCGCACAGTCCGCACAGGAGGAAAAGGCGCAGGGGTTTGGCCCGGCAAAGTCCACCGATGACATTTGGACGCGCAAACGCGGCGATGACGATGAGATTGCCGAACTCTTTGTCGCGATGGCGCGGGCGGCAGGCATGAAGGGCTACGTGATGGCGGTGACCAACCGCGATCGCGACGTATTCGTCCCGAACTACATGAGCTTTTCGCAGCTGAACGATCTAATCGCGATCGTGACGGTTGGCGGCAAGGAACAGTATTTCGATCCAGGTATGCGGTATTGCCCATACGGCCACCTGGCCTGGAAGCACAGCGACGCCAATGGCCTGCGACAGACGGACGGAGGCAGCGCGCTGGCGCAAACGCCGGATGAACCGTATACCAATTCGCGCACACAGCGGGTCGCCGACCTGAAGATGGACGACCACGGCGAGGTGACCGGAACCGTCAGAATGACATGGACGGGAGCTCCCGCGCTCTCATGGCGGACGCGGTATCTGTTGGGCGATCAGACTGGTTTGCAACGGGACCTGCACGATTCGGTCGAGAATCTTTTGCCGGCCGGGATGGACATTGAGACGGGCGCGATCACGAACCTTGACGACTACGAGCAACCGCTTTCCGCCGTATTCCAGGTAAAAGGAGCCGTCGGCTCGCCGACCGGGAAGCGCCTGCTGGTGCCGGCCGACATCTTTGTGGCCAATGAGAAGCCGACGTTCCCGCACGACAAGCGGGAGACGCCGATTTTCTTCAACTACGCGAATATAGTGCAGGACGCTACGCGATATACGTTTCCAGCCAGTCTGACGTTAGAGTCCTCTCCGGCCAAAGATGAGGAGCTATATCAGGGATTCGCGGCTTATAAACTCGATCCTGCCGCCACACCCACCAGCATTACCACGCAACGAAGGTTTGAGTTGGGGACGATCTTCTACAAGACGGATGAGTATCCCAACCTTAGAAACTTCTATAAGAAATTCGAGACCAAGGACCAGGAGCCGGCGGTGTTGAAGGTGGCGACCGCATCGGCGACGCCGGCGGGAGAATGAGCGAAGAAATCAGTGGCCGTAGCCGCCTTCCGCGTCGGCGCGGACTTTGCCGCGGAAGAGCGTGTACGTGACGGCGAAGTATCCGAGAGCGAGCAGGATCCCAAAGCACCACCAGATGAGGCCGATGTGGGTGACGTAAGGACCTGAGAGGGCCTTGGCGATGGTGATGTCGTCTGCAGGGTTGATGGATGAGGGAAGCAAGGTGGGATAGAGCCCCGCGCATGCCCCGGCGAGCATAAGGGCGAGATATGCGCTGGAGGCGAGGAAGGCATGGAGATGCTGGCCTCGCGCGGAGAAGCGGCGCATGGCGACGAGGGCGATGGCGACGAGCACCGGGATCGCGAAGAGCGCCGGGTAGTGGCGGTAGTTGTCGAGTGTGGATGGGCGGACGGAGGTTGTGGCCCACAGGCTGACGATGGTGACGGCAGCGAGCGCGAACCATGCGCGTGCTGCAAGTTGCTGCGCGCGGAGTTCGAGATCGCCTGTGGTTTTGAGGGCAAGCCATAGCGCGCCATGCATCGCAAGCGCGACGAGAGCGACGACCGCGCCGATGACGGTGTACCAGTCGAGAATTCCGGGGGACGGGCCGACGCGCCAGTCGGTCCAGAGTGGCAGGAAGAAGTATTGATCGGGGCCGAGGGGCACGCCGCGGATGACGTTGGCCAGCGCGGCGCCGAGGAAGATGGCGAGGAGCGCGCTCGAGAGGACAAAGACGCCATCGAAGAAGCTGCGCCATACGGCGTGGTCGGCGTGGGAGCGGAGTTCGATGCCGATGCCGCGGCCGATGAGCAGCCAGAGAACGATCATGAGCGGCAGATAGAAGCCGCTGAATGCGGAGGCGTAGAGCAGCGGGAAGGCGAAGTAGAGTGTGCCGCCGCCGGCGATGAGCCAGACTTCGTTGCCGTCCCACACGGGGCCGATGGAGCGCAGCATGATGCGGCGGTCCTGCTCGGTGCGCGCGAGGATGGGCGTGAGGATGCCGACGCCGATGTCGAAGCCGTCGAGAACGACGTAGGCCGCGAGCATGAAAGCGACAATGCAGAACCAGGTGGCGCCCATTCTTTCTCCTTTCTATGCGCTGAGCGCCTCAGGCGCGGAATGCAGTTCGGCTTGTTCCGGACCGTTGGAGATGATGCGATAGACGACCACGATCCAGAGGATCGAGAGCAGCGAGTAGAGGCCCAGGAATCCGAGCAGCGTAAAGAGGCTGTTGCCGGCGGTCACATGGTGTGAGTATCCCTCCGAAGTGCGCAGCAGCCCATAAACGAGCCAGGGCTGACGGCCGATCTCTGCGGTCATCCAGCCTGCGGTGGTGGCGATGTATGGCAGCGGAAAGCTGAGGAGCAGCGGCCAGAGAATCCACCTTGAAGTGTAGAGCCGGCGGCGCCACAGCAGGAATGCGGCGACGGCCATGAGCAGCATGAACCATGTCCCGAGGCCGGCCATGATGTGGTAGCTGTAAAAAAGCAGTGGCAGGGTGGTGGGCCACTGGTCGCGCGGGAACTGGTCGAGGCCTTTTACTTCAGCCTTCGTCGTCCCATAGATGAGGAAGCTGAGGACATCGTTGACGGCAATGGGATTGTCGATGCGCTGAGTCTGCTCGTCGGGCTGGCCCATCAGCACGATGGGCGCACCCTTCTGAGTGCGGAAGAGGCCCTCCATTCCGGCGATGGCGGCGGGCTGGTGTTCGGCGAGATAGCGGCCGTGGAGGTCGCCGGTGGGAAAGACCTGCGCGATGCAGGAGATGAGGCCGGCGATGACGCCGACGCGGAGAAAGACACGCGCCTGTTCGGCATGCTTTTCGCTGAGGGCATAGAAGGCACCGACCGCGGCCATGACGAAGGAAGCGGTGACAACGGCGGCGCACATGTTGTGCATGTATTCGAGCCAGGCCCAGGGATTGCCGAGCAGCGCGGCGAAGCTGGTGAGTTCGAAGCGGCCGTCGGGCAGCAGGCGATAGGCGACGGGATGCTGCATCCAGGCGTTGGTGACGATGATGAAGAAGCCGGAGATCCAACTCCCGAGCCAGACCATGAAGGCGCTGCCCCAGTGTGCCCAGCGCGAAAGGCGCTTTTCGCCGAATAGGAAGAGGCCGAGGAAGGTGGATTCGAGGAAGAAGGAGAAGACGCCTTCCATGGCGAGCGGCTGGCCGATGATGCCGCCCGTACGGCGCGAGAACTCCGACCAGTTGGTGCCGAACTGGAATTCCATGGGGATGCCGGTGACTACGCCGAGGACGAAGTTGATGGCGAAGATGCGCGCCCAGAAACGCGCTGCCTGATCGTAGCGCGCGTCGTTGCGGGTGAGGGCGAGCGTCTTGAGCACGACGATGAGAAGCGCAAGACCCATCGTGAGCTGCGGGAAGAGGTAGTGGAACGTGATGGTGAACGCAAAGTGGATGCGGTGCAGCAGCAGGACATCCATAATGGCCGCAGTGTACGCCGAAAATGGGGGCGGACAGCGAACTGGGGGGACGAAGATCGAACGCGAGTACTGAAAAATGCAGGCGCGTGGGCGGTGTTCGCGCAGGCGAGTAGAATCGGGGCATGAGCCTGTACTATGCCTCCGGCTCGCCGGAGAAAGAGTTCTCAGCCGCCGAGGCGAAGGCGGCTTTATTCAGTGCGCTGGACAAGCTGGGCGTCCGCAAGAAGGTACTGGCGGTGCCGCCGGACTTTACGCGCATGCACTCGATGTCCGGTCAACTGACCGAGTATGCATGGAACTACTATGGCGACGCCCTGATCGATGTGCTGCCGGCGCTGGGCACGCATCGGCCAATGAACGACCACGAGATCCAGGTGATGTACGGGCCGACGCCGCGCGACCTCTTCCGCGTGCATGACTGGCGCAACGACATTGTGACCCTGGGCGAAGTGCCGGCGGAGTTCATCCGCGAGGTGAGCGAAGGCAAGCTGGACTACCCGTGGCCCGCGCAGGTGAACAAGCTGCTGCAGGATGGCGGCCATGACCTGATCCTGTCGATTGGCCAGATTGTGCCGCACGAAGTCGTGGGCATGGCCGGATACAACAAGAATATTTTTGTGGGCACGGGTGGCGTGATGGGTATCCATCGCAGCCACTTCCTGGGCGCGGTGTATGGCATGGAGCGCATGATGGGCCGCGCGGACACTCCGGTGCGCAAAGTGCTGAACTATGCCAGCGAGCACTTCGCGAAGGACCTGCCGATCGTCTACGTACTGACGGTGGTGGGCAAGAACGCGGCGGGCAAGCTGGTGATCCGCGGCATCTACATCGGTGACGACACGGAGTGCTTTGAACGCGCGGCGGAGCTGAGCCTGAAGGTGAACTTCCAGATGATGGACCGCGAGATCAAAAAGGCGGTCGTCTTCCTCGATCCTGAGGAGTTCAAGAGCACGTGGCTGGGCAACAAGAGCATCTATCGGACGCGCATGGCGCTGGCGGATGGCGGCGAGCTGATTGTGCTGGCACCGGGCGTGCATGAGTTCGGCGAGGACAAGACGATCGACAAGCTGATCCGCAGATATGGCTACTGCGGCACCGCGAAGACGCTCGAAGCGGTAAAGAATGATCCGGAGCTGGCGGCAAACCTCTCGGCGGCGGCGCACTTTATTCACTCCTCGAGTGATGGACGTTTCCGCATTCGCTATTGCCCCGGCGGCCTGACGCGAGCGGAGATTGAGGGCGCGCACTACGAATATGGCGACCTCGCCGAATACTCGAAGAAGTACGATCCGGCGAAGCTGAAGGACGGTTGGAACACGGTGGGCGGCGAGGAGATCTTCTATATCTCCAACCCGGGGCTTGGGCTGTGGGCGTACGAGGGGCGGTTCAAGGATTAGAAGCAGGGGGCGGCGGGCTAGCGAGTCAGCCAGTCAGCGGCAGTTTGCAGCTGCGGTGGACTGGGCGGCGCCTGAGATTCGATATTCAGCAGAGTGTGCAGGAGCGCCAGGCGATCGCGCGTGGCGTCATAGGCGCCGGTGCGGGGAAGTTTTCCGGCGGCGTTGCTTGCGGTGAGCCATGCGGCTTCGACCTCCGCCGAGCGTACGCGGAACGGCGGCGCATTTTCGGATTGGCTCTCGATCCAGAGCAGCGCGGCGGCGGCGATGAGGTAATCGACGGTATCGCGGTCGGGATGATGCGTGCTCATGCGGTCCCAGCAGAGGCGCGCATTGCCGGCGGAGCGATTGTAAACGGCTTCGAAATAGACAAAGACGCTATAGACGAGCGCCGGCACTTTGAGGGCGTAGCTGCGGTCGATGGCTTCAGCGGCGGCGATCTCGGCGGCGGCTTCCGGGATGCGGTCCTGGTCCTTGAAGATCTGCGCGGCGCAGACATGCGCATGCAGGCCTGCATATTCGCGGGGTCGGAGCGCGGCCGCGCGCTGGAAGGCGGCGGCGTCGAGTTGGCGCGGGCGAAGCGGAGTTACGAGGGTTGACTTGAGGGCGCGGAGAGCGCGCTGGTACTCGACGACAGGGCTGGAAGTGAAGATCTGCACGATGCGCGCGCCGTCGGAGTAGGAGCCAGTGGCGGTGCGAAACGGGATGAGATTGAGGATGGGAACGACGATCGCAAGCGAGGTGAGGAAGGCGAAGAAGAACCAGAGGTGCGCGAAGCGCGGCGCGGCGGTCTGCAACGTGATCCAGAAGAGAAGCGGAGCGGAGCAGAGATTGGCGAACGGGCCGGCGAAAACCATGAGGACGTCGTGCCATGCCGGCTGATCGATGTGCGTGGGGACCGAAGAGACACTGCCGCCGAAGATCTGCTTGGAGAGCTTGAGCTTCCATTTACCGTCGCGTCGCGCCCAGCGGAACGGGCCGACGGTGAGGGCCAGCAACCTCATGCCAAAGACAGCGCCGATGATCGCGTGGCCGGATTCGTGGATGAAGGCGGTGACGGTAAGCGCGAGCGCAATGGCAAGCAGCATCAGGCCGGCGGCGGGGCGTGTGAGGCCATGGCCGGCGGCCCACTGGTTCCAGGAATGTTCGAGAACGAAGGCTGCGATGACAAAGAGCAGCGTAACGATGGGACCGGTGCCGCGCCAGGTGTGGTCGCCGGGAATGTCAGCGAGTTTGGCGGGCGGTAGAGTTTCTAAGGGAGGTTTTTCGCGGCGAGAGAAGACGAAGACGCCCGCGAAATTTGCGGCGGCGAGCGACAGGTTGACGATAGCAGGTCCGTTCCCGTGGGTCACCCCATAGAGGAAAGAGAGGGCGGCCGCAGCATTGAGCAGACAGGCTGCGATGGCGGAAGCATTCGGGCGGAGCAGAGGCCTGCGCGTGGTCCAGAAGGCGACGGCATAGAGCGCGAGGAAGCCTGTCCCGATGGCATAAACGGATAGCCCGAATCTGTTGACGGCGGTGTCGTTCCTTCCAAAGTGGTGCGCGATGAAGAGCACATAGACGATTCCGCATGCTTCAATCGCAAAAAGCAGACGAAAGAGCTGTCTGAAAATACGCACCATGGCTGGAGGGTATCGAGGGGCGGCGAGGAATGTCTATGGCGGTCTTGGGTCATTGGCAAGCCCGGTTCCCATTCGTGAATGGTGGTTTCGTGCTGAAGTGGCGCTGCCGTTGGAGTTGAATGAGACCTGTCTCTGATTTGCGGCGGTAACGGACGACCGAGTATTCTGAGACGGTTGCGGATTGGTTCGACCAGTAGATCGGGTATATAGATAAGAAATTTCGCAATAGTGATGGCCTGCAGGCATGGCGGTTGATTGAAGTGGAGGAACGATGGCGACAGCAGCGGGAACGGTGACGGGATCGGCGACAGGCACGGCAGTGCCGGAGAATTTGACCCTGCCGAAGTATTCGATTGGCGTGGGCGATCGGTTTGCGCACCAGGCGAAGGCGCAGCTGGCGGCTTGCATGAAGGCGAGCGCGGCCGGAGTAGAAGTGACGCCGGTTTGGAACAAGTCCAACCGCGAGCACATGATCATCGGGTCCGAGCCGACGCAGACACGTGCGGCTGCCGATGCAGCGGTAAAGGAACTGGGCTGGACGAAGCCATATTTTCTGGACGCCGACCACATCAACCTGAAGACGGTGCAGCGGTTTCTGGATCCCTGCGATTTCTTCACGCTGGACGTGGCCGACCTGATTGGGAAGCCGGCGAAGGCAGAGGATGTGAACGCATTTCTGGCGGCGCATCCGGAGCTGGTTGGCACGGTGACGATCCCGGACATTGCGGCGCCATTCAAGACGGACAAGGCGTTCGTCGAAGGCGTGGCGCACAAGTTTCTGGCGGCGGTGAAGCACGCGGGGGAGATATATCGCTTGCTGGTGGAGGAAAAGGGCGCTGGGCGTTTTGTGCCTGAGGTTTCGATGGACGAGACGGATTCGCCGCAGACGCCGGTGGAGCTGCTGATCATCCTGGCGATGATTGCGGACGAAAAAATTCCCATACAGACGATCGCGCCGAAGTTCACGGGCCGGTTCAACAAGGGCGTGGACTACGTAGGCGATGTGCAGCAGTTCACGAAAGAGTTTGAAGAGGACCTGGCGACCATCGCTTTCGCGATCCAGAAGTACGGCCTGCCGGCGAACCTGAAGCTGAGCGTGCACTCGGGCTCAGACAAGTTTTCCATCTACAAAGCGATCCATGACGGCGCGAAGAAGTTCAATGCGGGCGTGCACCTGAAGACTGCAGGCACCAACTGGCTGGAAGAACTGATTGGCCTGGCGGAGTCCGGCGGAACGGGCCTGGAGATCGCCAAGGAAGTTTATGCCGAGGCGCTCTCGCATAAGGACGAGTTGACCGGGCCTTATGCGACGGTGATCGACATTGACGAAAGCAAGCTGCCCTCGGTCGACGAGGTGAATGGGTGGTCCGGCAAGCAGTATGCGGCGGCGTTGCGGCATGACCAGAAGAATCCGGCCTACAACCCGAGCTTCCGGCAATTGCTGCATGTGGGCTTCAAGATTGCGGCGAAGATGGGGCCGAAGTACATCAATGCGCTGGAAGCGAATGAGGATGTGATTGCGAAGCATGTGACGGAGAACCTCTGGGAGCGGCACATCAAGCCGGTCTTCCTGGGGCAGTATTCCTAGGAGCGACCACCGATCGGATTAACGCGGATAAAACGAAGCGGAATGGTGGACAAGAGGCGGTGCGCGGTCCAGAATGGCCGGGCGAACAAAACTGAAGGATTTGCAAGGAGGTTGTTGTGAGCCTGGGATTCGAGATTCCGAAGAAGAAGTCGAACTGCGATTCGCTGGACCTGCTTTCACTGGGGGCGCTGGTAAACCGGCTGGATCCGGGGATCATTCCGTTTCGCAAAGCGACGAATTTTGCTGTGCATGTGAGCGGCGGCGAATTCAACGTCGCGGCGAATCTTTCCGACTGCTTTCAGCTCACGACCGGCGTTGCAACAGCGATGGTGAATTACCCCATCGGCGATCTGATTCACGAGCGCGTGCGTGCCATGGGCGTGAAGCCGCTCTACAAGCGGTTCGAGCATGACGGCGTGAGCGGCCCAAACATGGCGACGGTGTACAGCGACCAGGGATTCGGCTCGCGTGCGCCCATCGTTTTCTATAACCGCTCGAATGAGGCCGGTGCGCTGCTGAAGCCGGGCGATTTTGACTGGAAGGCGATCTTCGCCAATGGCGTGCGCTGGTTCCACTCGGGCGGCATCTTCTCGTCGCTGTCGAAGACGACTTCCGAGCTGGTGATCGAAGCGATGAAGGCCGCGCGGGAGGCAGGAGTGGTCACGTCGCTGGATCTGAACTATCGCGAGAAGCTGTGGAAGCCGCAGGGCGGTATGAAGCGCGCGCATGAGGTGCTAGGCGCAATTGTGGAGAATGTCGATGTACTAATCGGCAATGAAGAGGACCTGCAGAAGGGCCTTGGCTTCGCAGGACCGGAGGTAGCGGCGAGCGCGAAGTCGGCTTCGTCAAAGCTGGATACGACGGTGTTCCTCGGGATGATGGAGCAAGTCGTCAAGCGGTTTCCGAAGACGAAGGTTGTCGCGACTACGCTGCGTGAGGTGCATAACACGAACGCGCATAGCTGGAGCGCGGTGGCGTGGGTCAATGGGCAGTCTGTACAGGCGCCGACTGCGGAGCTGCGCGTGCTGGATCGCGTGGGTGGCGGCGACGGATTTGCCGCGGGCTTTATTTACGGGCTGCTGAGCGGCGCGGCGCCGCAAGAGGCGGTGAATCTGGGATGGGCGCATGGCGCGCTGCTGACGACCTTCCCCGGTGACACGACAATGGCGACGCTGGACCAGGTGAAGCAGTTCGCAGCGGGTGGTTCGGCAAGGATTCAGCGGTAGGTTTGAAGACAAATACAGGGGTCCTTCGCTGCGCCGCTTCGCGGCTTCGCTCAGGATGACGGCATGGAAGGGAAGGTTGAGGATGGCGAGCAGTCTGTTCGATCTGACGGGAAAGACGGCGGTGGTGGTGGGGGGAACATCCGGCATCGGTCTGGCGATGGCGGTTGGCTTGGCCGAGGCAGGCGCGGACGTGGTAGCGAGCTCGCGGCGGCAGGAGCAGGTGGACGAGGCTGCGACGCAGATCGAGAGCAAAGGCCGCAAGGCGCTGCGCCTGACCTCAGACGTGGGCGATCGCGCGACGCTGCAGCGGCTCAGCGACGAGACGATCAAGGCGTGGGGCAAGGTCGATATCCTGATCAACTGCGCCGGCAAGATCAAGCGCGCGCCGACGCTCGATTTTCCCGAAGACCTCTGGGACGACATCTTCGACACGAACGTTAACGGCACGCTGCGCGCCTGCCAGATCTTCGGCAAGCACATGCTGGAGCGTGGCTACGGACGCATCATCAACATCGCGTCGCTGAACACGTTTGTGAGCCTGAAGGAAGTGACGGCTTACGCAGCTTCGAAGGCGGCTGTTGGCGCGCTCACCAAGTCGCTGGCTGTAGAGTGGAGTTCACAGGGCGTGACGGTGAATGCGATTGCACCGGGCGTCTTCCGCACGGCGCTGAACGCGGAGCTGCTGGACAAGAGCGAGCGCGGCAAGGAGCTGAAGCTGCGCACGCCGATGGGGCGATTCGGCAAGACGGAAGAGCTGATTGGCGCAGCAATATACTTAGCCAGCGATGCATCGGCCTTCGTCACGGGCGAGATTCTGGTGGTCGATGGCGGCTTCCTCGCGAGTGGAGTGAATCAGTAGGATTCGCGCGAAGCGCGAATCAGGTTCGAGGGACAAGATTCAAGGTTCGAGGGTACCGATGGGCATTACACACGGGGCGCCAATGGATGTTCCCAAATTGGGCGGCAATAATCCGTCGCCCCTGCGGCAGCGGGAAAAAATACAAGAAATGTCATGGCGGGGACCAATGGCCTGAGCCGCCATCGAGCGGCTCAAGTGTGCCGGTTTTATCTCCAACCAATAAACCCCGGCCGAGCGTCAGCGCTGCTGCGGCATCTGCACCTGAAGAATAGCGATCGGCTTGTCTACTCATCAGTGATTGAATGCAGCGGTATACTTGCGGGATACGTGCGCGATCTAATGCATCGAAAATCGCGCGGGAATTTTGCGAAGAGGTTGCGGCATGAGTGAGAACAACGGCCATCACGCCAACGGGAATGGGCATTCTGCCAACGGCAATGGGCATCACGCGAATGGCAATGGCCATGCGCATGTGACCGGCGACTACACCGTGCCGAAGCCGCGCGCGGAGTGGATCGTCAATCGCAAGGCTGAGGCGGCGCGCAGCGGCGACTGGAACATGAGCCAGATGCGCTTCGCGCGCAAGGGGCTTGTGACGGAGGAGATGGCGTACGTCGCGCACCGCGAGAAGCTGAAGGGCGAGTTCGTGCGCGATGAGGTGGCATCGGGCCGCATGATCATTCCGGCGAACATCAACCACCCGGAACTGGAGCCGATGGCGATCGGCGTGGGATCGCTGTGCAAGATCAACGCGAACATCGGCAACTCGGCCGTTGTGTCGAACGTGGATGAGGAACTGCGCAAGCTGCACACCGCGGTCCACTTTGGCGCGGACACGGTGATGGATCTCTCGACCGGCGGCGACATCCCGATGATTCGGGAGCAGATTCTGCGGCACTCGCCTGTACCAATAGGAACAGTCCCGTTGTATGAGGCGCTCGCCAGGGTGAAGAAGCTTGAGGACCTGAATATCGATCTGTACCTCGAAGTGATCGAGGAGCAGGCACAGCAGGGCGTGGACTACTTCACCATCCATGCGGGCGTGCTGATCCAATACATCCCGATGGTGGCGAAGCGCATTACCGGCATCGTCAGCCGCGGCGGCGCCATCCTGGCGCAGTGGATGACGAGCCATCATAAACAGAACTTCCTGTATGAGAACTTCGACCGCATCACGAAGATCATGGCGAAGTACGACGTGAGTTATTCGCTGGGCGACGGACTGCGTCCGGGCTGCGTGGCGGATGCGAGCGACGAGGCGCAGTTCGCGGAGCTGAAGACGCTGGGCGAGCTGACGCGCCAAGCGTGGAAGGACGACGTGCAGGTGATGATCGAAGGTCCAGGGCACATTCCGATGGACCAGATCAAGCTGCAGGTGGACAAGGAAGTGGAGCTGTGCGACGGCGCGCCTTTTTACGTGCTGGGGCCGCTGGTGACGGACATCGCGCCGGGTTACGACCACATTACCAGCGCGATCGGCGCGGCCATGATCGGCTGGCACGGTGCGGCGATGCTTTGCTATGTGACTCCGAAGGAACATCTCGGCCTGCCGAATGAGAAGGACGTAAAGGACGGCATCATCGCGTACAAGATTGCGGCGCACGCGGCGGACATCGCGCGCAAGCGGCCGGGCGCGCGCGACCGCGATGACGCCATCAGCCATGCACGGTACACGTTCGACTGGGAGAAGCAATTCGCGCTGTCCCTTGATCCGGAGACGGCGCGGTCGATGCATGACGAGACGCTGCCGGACGATTACTACAAGGAAGCGGCGTTCTGCTCGATGTGCGGGCCGAAGTTCTGCAGCATGAACTGGTCGAGCAAAGTGGACAAGTTCAACGAAGAGGTTCATGGCCTCAAGAAGCAGGACCTGACGCAGATCGTGACCGAGCAGATGGCGCTGCGAGGATAGGTTCGAGGGCAGGGTTGGCGGTTCGAGGAAAGACAAATGCGGGGGTCCTTCGACTTCGCGCGTCGCTTCCGCGATGCGCTTCGCTCAGGATGACGGCATCTTTGGGTGATCGCCCATCCATGTGAGGGTTTTGGCGGCGAGGGAGTGAAAGGCCTGGACGGCGAGGGCGAGGTGGTCTTCGCGGGTGTCTTCGATCTTGTTGTGGCTGATGCCACGCAGGGACTGGACAAACATCATCATGGTGGGGATGCCGGTGCGGGCGACCTCGGCGGCATCATGTAAAGGACCTGACGGCAGCATCGGGATTGTGTCGAGAGGCTGCGCGGTGGTTTCAGCGATCGCTTCACAGCAGAGAGCGATCAGGTCCGGGTGGAACGGGATCGGCTCAATGGACCAGATGCGCGACCACTCGACGGTGCAGCGTTCCTGTTCGGCGAACTTTTTGCTGGCGGCCTGAGCATCGGCGTACACCGAAGCGAGGATTTCGGGCGACAGGTCGCGCTGGTCGAGCGTGCATTCGCAGCGGCCGACGACGGCGGTGACGATTCCGGGGAACGTCTTAACGGAGCCCATCGTGCAGACGGAGTCGGTGTGGCGGCCGGCAATGGTCTTGATCTCAAGTGCAAGGCGCGCGGCGGCGGCGAGGGCGTCGCGGCGGTCCGCCATGGGAGTTGAGCCGGAGTGCGCCTCCTGACCATGGAAGGTGATCGCGTGGCGTTCGACGCCTTTGGTCCCGAGGACTGCGGCGAGCGGCAGGCCGAGGCGTTCGAGGACGGGGCCCTGCTCGATGTGGAGTTCGAGGTAGGCGGCGATATTTTCGCGCTCGATTGCGGCGTCACCAATACGGTTGATGTCGATATTGCAGTTTGCGAGGGCGGCTTCGAGTGCGATGCCGTCGCGATCGGTGCGGACGCGGTCGGCGGCGATGGAGTGGGTGCCGGCGAAGGCTGAGGAACCGAAGAGGGAGCGGCCGAAGCGCGCGCCTTCCTCGTCGGCCCAGTCGACGATGCGGAGAGTGAAGGGCGGGCGGCCATTATGTTCGCGAGCGAGGGCGGTGAAGGCCTCGAGGGCGGTGACGACTCCGAGTGCGCCATCGAGCCAGCCGCCGTTGGGAACGGAGTCGAGATGCGAGCCGAGAACGAGGGAGCGGGGCGAGGCTCCGGGTATGGTGATCCAGACATTTCCTGCGGCGTCGAGGTGACGGGTCACACCCCATTCTTTTGGGAGTGCGGCGATCTTGACGCCGAACCAGTCGCGGGCGCGCTGCCAGGTGGGAGTGAATGCGATGCGCTGGGCGCCATTCGCGTCCGAAGTGAGAGCGGCCAGCTCACGAAGGTTGGCGATGACGGCTGCGGGGTCGGCTGGCATTCGACACATTCTTACACTACCGGCCGTCCGGAGTTCAATCAGGGCTGGGAGTAGTAGATGGTGCGGGTGCGGGCGGTGAGGCCGGGCTGTGAGACTTTGACCTGCAAGGCGTGGAGTTCGTCGCGGCGGTCGCCTGGCGGTGGGTCGAAGGTGAGTTCGTAGTAGGAGGTGAAGTCGTCCATACAGCGCTCCAACTGCCCGGCGATGTCGTTGCTGCCGGTGAGGGCGAGGCCGCCGCTCTGGATCGACATCACCTGCAAGGCCGTGTCAGCGGGCACAGCCTGATTCGGCTTGCCGGCGCCCTTGAGATATACGTCATAGTCGAGCTGGTGAATCCCTTCGGTAGCGCCTACGGGATTGACCGTATAAAAGGTGACGTTCGCACGGCGCAGCAGCGTGTTCATCACGACCGCCATTTTGAAGAGTTGCGTGGTTTGTTGATCGTCGTAGTTGAGGCCCGGCTGTGAAAGCAGAGGCCATCCCGGCGATACCCACAGAATGATCTTGCGGCCTGGACGGGCCGCTTCCCTTACCACCAGCTTTTCCGCAGCGACGAGGGAGAGATGCACGCGGTCGGCATCGTTGGCTACGCCGGTGTCCCTGTGGATGGAGCGAAGTCCGAGGTCGCTTTGCGCGAGCGCAGTGCTGAGGAGGATGCCGTCCTTCGTCGGCGTTTCTCCCATGGCTATTCCTGCGTCTTCCAAGATGGCTAGGGACGTGGGATAGGCCAGATGTCCGCCGTTCGCCTTGAAAAACTTGTCGATCTCGGCGCGCTCAGTGCTGACAGTGGTAATGCCGGCGTTGATGGTATCGATGAGCAGCACCACTTCAATTGGAGCCTGCGGTCCGCCCACCTCGGCGAAGCCGGTGATCGGCCGCGGGGTTTTGTTGTCGAGAATGGTGAAGTCCTGCTGTTGCAGGCCGGAGACAGGCGGGCCGGATTTAGGCGCGACCACGACATCGAGGACCATGGGGTGTGAGGCCGGTGGAGAAGATGAACTGGGCTGCTGGGCGGCAAGGGCCATGGAAGACAACGCAAGAACCAGAGATATGTAAGCATGCGACGATCGAATCTTCATATGTCCCTTTCACCTGCTAAGTTGAGATGGAAGACTGCGTTTCCGAGCCATAAGTTGACAGCCTGAAATACCGGGATTCTGGCGCGGCGCGCCAGAATGACGAGTGGATGAACTATTGCGTCGGGCTGGGGAGAAGGAAGGGCGAGCAGCAGGGTTTCCCAATGGGCTGGAATTCCATGATCTCAGCGCGGGTGCCGTCGGGATCAAACATGTTGAGTTGCCATTTGGCGTCGCGGCCGATCTTCGGCGCCGGAGTGTTTCTGCCGGTGAAGCGGTTGCCGTTGAAGAGAATGTCGGTGGCCCGTTCGATGTTGGCCACGCCTAGCGAGAAGTGGTTGAGTGTGCCGGCGGCGGATTGCGTGGGTTCGCCGGTGACCTTCATCAGCTCGACCCAGTCGGTGCCGTTGGGAACCTGCATGGAGGTCCAATTATTGGAGTCTTCGGTGGGGCCGCCGTGCCAGTAGGGGCGGAAGCCGAGGATATCGCGGTAGAAGGCGACCTCCTTGTCGACGTCATGGACGATATATCCGACGTGAATGATATGCGCGCTGAGTTCGTTTTGCGGCACGGCGGCGGCGCGCGCGGGCGCCTGGATGAACTGGATGCGGTTGCCCTCGGGGTCTTTGATTTCGAAGTAGCGCGCGCCGTCGGAGGCATTGGCCACTTTGTCAGGAACGGCGATGCCCTTTGCGGCGAGATAGCCGCGCATGGCGCCGGCATCGGAGACGTTGTAGGCGGCATGGTCGAAGCGGCTGACCTGCGAGGTGGGACCTTGCAGTGGGAGGACCTCGATGAACTGGAGGGGGTTGAAGTAGTAGCGGGCGCCGGTGGGGTTCTGCGGGTCGGAGGCTTTGAAGGCGCCGAGGTCGTGGGTGTAGAAAATGTCGGATTTCGCGGGGTCGGCGGCGTAGACGCTCAGATGGGAGACGCCGGTGATTCTGGGAGCTATCGCCGCTGTTGTTACAACTTGTTGCTGTGCGGAGGCAATGATCGCGCTCAATGCGACGCCGAGGAGAAGATATGGA
>DATNAU010000066.1:0-7783 GCA_035572415.1 Acidobacteriaceae bacterium | reverse complement strand
CGGCGCAATGCCGGAGTGGTCGAGATCCAGTTTCGAGTGGATACGCCGCTGGTGGGTCAGACCGGCGGGAGCTATACGCTACGCGAGTGGGCGGGGATGTGGCCGCCGGGGCAATGGCGCTACAGGGTGGGTGAGCGGGCGCTGGTGTTTCTGCATGGGACGAACGCCGCCGGGTTGAGTTCGGCGGTGGACAGCGGCGAAGGTGTGGTGCCGGTGATGGCCGACACGGACGGTACCGTGTTGCTGGATGTGCGGCGGCTGAGTACGCGGGTGTTGCGGCAGGTGGGCCAGCCGCTGAACGACGGCAATGGTGCGATGGCGCTGAAGGATGCGTTGCCGGTGATTGAAAGCCGAGGAACGAGGCCGGTGAGGCCAGTGCGCCGTCCGCTGCCGCCGGCGGCGGTGCAAATCCAGAAGGGCGTGGATCTGAATCCGAATCCGGTGAAGCCGCACCCGATCGTTGAGACCTTGAACGATGTGCAGTGAGATGCGGCGCAGGAGATTGGGGACGGTCGCCGTCGTGTTCTGGATCGCGGTGGCATGCGCGTCGCAGGCGTGGGCGGGTGGCCCGCGGTTTGTGACAGGGTCGAGCTTTTGGAGTGGTGCGGGGAATGTGATCTCGTTTTACACGACGTCGCCGGCGTACTACACGGACCCAGGGGATCTGAGTTCGACGGTATCGCACGCGCAGGCGGATGCGATGGTGGCGGCCGCGGCTGCGACCTGGAATGTGCCGACGTCGACGCTGGTATTGAAGCAGGGAGGCGAGCTGGCCGAGCATGTGAGCTCGGCAAACGTGTACTTCGACGGAAGCGAGATGGTGTTTCCGGCGGATGTGTCGGCGAGCAACTATCAGCAAATCCCGATTGCTGTGGTCTATGACACGAATGGGAGTGTGATCGACACGCTGCTGGGGGACGGGGCTAGCGATCCGAGCGGATGCCGCGATACCGGGGTGGTGGAGAGCGTGGACTCGATTGGTACGGAAGGCAAAATCCATCACGCGATGCTGATTTTGAATGGCCGATGTGTTGGGTCGACACCGCAACAGTTGCTGCAGATGCAGTATCAATTGGAGCGGGCGTTTGGGCGGGTGATCGGGATCTCGTGGTCGCAGGTGAACGACAACCTGTTCACGGGAGCAACCCCTCCGACGGCGGGTGAGATTAATTACTGGCCAATCATGCACCCGATCGATGTGTTGTGCGGATCGTACAGCTACCAGTGCATTACAAATCCGTTTCAGTTGCGGATGGATGATTTGAGCTCGCTTTCGCTGTTGTATCCGGTGACAGTTGCAAACATTGCGGCGGGAAAGGTCCTGACGACGCAGGATGCTTTGAGCTTGGGAGCAATCGTTTCTTTTCCCACGGGCCAAGGCATGCAGTGGGCGAATGTGGCGGCGACGCGGCAACTTCAGGCAGCGGCGAAGGTTGAACCGTGGCAAGTGGTCGCTTGCACCACTGGATATAACTTCGCGCAGAACACGGGGAACCCGGTGACCGGGGCCGAAGACGTACCGGCGGACGTTGGAGCAGTATGGAGACCCTGGGAAGGGCTGGCCGCAATCCGAGTCGCGGATAACGTCGTCGAGAACGTGTACATGACGACAGAACCGATCGATCCCCTGTACACGGGTGAATATGCGATTGCACCGTACGAACGCCCGCCGGTGACGCCGTCAGGGTCGCCGGTAATGGTGCCGGCATGGTCAGGTGGGGCGGGCGTGAGCACGACTCTGTCAGGGACGGCGTGGGACGCGGCGTCGACCTGCTCGCCGGGTGCGGATGGGACACAGAGCGCACCGGCGAATTCCGATGCGAGCGGGTGGTGGAATGGACAGCTTTGCCCGGCGGGACACAGTTCGTGGTGGAGCGTGCACGTGAATCCGGGGAGCAACTGGACGCTGGAGGTAACGGCCCTGGATGAGAGCGGATCGCCGACGATGTACAAAGCGCAGCCAGTGATTGGCGTGTGGAACGCGGGCGACAGTGGATTGCCGACGGTGGCGAGCATGCCGGTGTCAATGAACTCGATTGCACCGGGGGTGACGCAGCTGCAAATGCCGGCGAGCTCGACTGCCGGGAACTATACCTTTGTCGTGGCTGATCAGTTCGGCGCCGGAAGGCCCGATTTCACGTATAAGGCACGGGTACTGTATCTGGCGACTGTAAGGCCCGCCGTGTTGAACACCGCGGGCGGGCAGATTGTGATCTCGGGAGAGGGGTTCCGGCAGGGAAATCAAGTGAGCGTGAATGGCGTGGCGGCCACGGTGGTGAGCGTGACGCCGAATCAGATTGTGGCGAAGGCTCCGAGCATGGCCTCTGCGGGTGCGTCGCTGGGCTCGCCGATGGATGTAATGGTTACGGACCTTGCGACGGGCGGGGAGACGGATATCGCAAACGGGTTCATGTATTCGACGGTGCTGCCGGATGAGATGTTTGTGGTGCAACAGCCGGCTGGATTGGAGACGGGATTGGCGGCGGTGATGCCGTTTGCGGTGCAACTGCTGAAGTCCGACGGCGTGACGCCGATGGCGAATGCGAGTGTCCAGTTTGCGGTGATGTCAGGAGCGGCGGGATTTGGAGCATGCGCGGGTGCGACGACCTGCACGCTGCAGACGGATGCCACGGGGATGGTGTCGACGACAGTGACGGGCGGCGCGGCGGGGCCAGTGGTGCTGAGCTCGAGCGAAGTAAGTGGAAGCGCAGGTGTGCAGATTACGCTTACGGACAAAGATCCGGTGCGAGCGGTCTCGATTGCAAACACGGCGAGCTATCTGGCGGCGGGCGCATCGGCGACATGGACGATCTCGTTGGGTGCGACGCAGGATGCTTTGGCGGCAGCGGGTGTGCCGGTGATTTGGACGGCGGCTCCAGGCGTGACGTTGAGCAGCGGAACCACGACGACGGATGGGAGCGGTTCAGCGGCGGTAACGGTGAGTGCGACGCGGATGAGCGCGGGCACCGCGACGGTGACCGGATGTGTGTGGGGCGGAGTGTGCGCGAGCTGGACGGTGACGGCAGTGGATTCGTCGCAGTGGAGAGTTGCGGCCGTGGGCGGAGCCGCGCAGAGCGTCAGCGCGGGGACGACGTTGGCACCGGTGACGTTGGGCGTGACCGATGATGCGGGTCATGCGCTACAAGGAGCAGCGGTCTCGGTGTACCAGACCGCGGATGGATGGGAGGGCGAATGCCCGGTGCCGGGGCGTTGTCCGTCGAGCCCGGTGCTGGCATCGATGCAGAGTTCGGCGATTTCGGACAGCAGCGGGAGTGTTGCGGTAACTCCGCTTGAGGTTCCCGGACTGCCGCAGGTGGTGAATATCGCGGCGGTCACGGGAACGCAGGGGTTTGTGACGTTGTCGCTGCCGGTGACGCCTTGATGGCAGCGAGACCATCAGCAGGCGCTAAACCGGCTCAACGGGGATGAGGGTGTCGCGGGCGACGGGACGACGAATGGCCATGATGCCGAAGATCGCGATGTAGATGTAGCAGATGGCCGGCAGGATGAAGCTGGGCTGCAGGCCGATGTGATTGGCGAGAATGCCCTGCACCTTCGGGATGATCGCGCCACCAAGGATGGACGCGATGAGGAGACTCGAGCCCTTACTGGTTAGCGGGCCGAGATCCTGGATGCCCAGGGTGAAGATTGAGGGGAACATGATGGAGTTGCAGAAGCCGACGGCCAGGATCGCTCCCATGGCGACGTGGCCGGAGGTGAGCAACGTGATGATAACGAGGGCGAACGCTCCGATCGCGCAAAGGCCGAGCAGCCAGCCGGTGCGGACCTTCTGAAGAATGGCGGAGCCGATGAAACGGCCGACCATCGCGCCTCCCCAATAGACCGTGAGGAAGTAGCCGGCGGTGGCAGCTGGGAGAGCGGCGATGTTGGGCAGGCCCATGTAGCTGACGAGCAGGTTGCCGATGGAGACCTCGGCGCCGACGTAGAGGAAGATGCCGATGGCGGCGCAGATGAGCCAGGGGTGACGCCAGATGGAGTCGGGCTTGGCGGTGAGGGCTTCGGCGAAGGCGCCGGGGCGGAAGTCCTGCGTGTGCTGCGAGACCCCGGTTGTTGTGCGGAGCTTGATGAGTGCGAGGGCGAGAGCAAGGAGGCCGAGGCAGAGCGCAAAGATAAGGTATGGGGTTCGTACGGTTGAAGCTTGTTCGACGCGGTACAACTGCTGCTGGAGGGCGGTGAGGACGTGGGCCTGCTCCGTCGTGAGTGGGGGTTTCGCATTGCGGAGAATGAGCCATGTTCCAACGACGGGAGCGATGAAGGTTCCGACGGAGTTGAACGCCTGAACGAGATTGAGGCGGCTGGCTGCCGTTTGCGGTGGGCCTATAACCGTGACGTAAGGATTCATCGCGACCTGTACGGCCGTCATGCCGGCGGCGACGATGACCACCGCGGCGAGAAACATGTGGAAGGAAGCCATTTGAGCCGCCGGAAGGAATCCGAGCGCGCCGGCAGCCATGACGAGCAAGCCGACGACCGTGGCTTTCTTGTAGCCAAGCTTCTCGACGAGCTTGCCAGACGGATAGCTGAAGACGAAGTAGGAGCCGAAGAAGAAGAACGGGATGCTCTGCATCTGCGAGTAGTCGAGAAAGAAGATCGATCTGAGATGCGGACTGATGATGTCGTTGAGGCAGGTGAGGAAGCCGAAAGCGAAGAAGATGACGGCCGCGACTGTCATGGCGCGCGTATCGGTAGTGGTGGGCGTGTCTTCGGCGTAGCCAGGCGCGCTGACGTTTTTCAGTGGGACGGCCAAGAGAGGCTCCTTAGCAGGATGGAAGGTGTTGGCCGACGCAGATTGCGCGCTCTAGCCCAGGTTAAGAATAATTGGTTAAGTCGAGATCGCGTGCAGAGACACGCCGGACGGCCCGCAAATGAAGCATCTGCGGGGAATTCATCTGAATTTGAGCGGGAATGATGTGTTGATCGCAGAGTGAGAGCGAAGGCCGACGCTGTCATACTGATAGTGGAGGACTTGATGGCATCAGGCAGGAGCAGCGCAGCGGAAGCTCAGAAACAACGGGCTATGGGTGGTGTGCCTGGGATTGCCGTCCTGCGGCCGTGGTTGTCGGAGCGCATCTGGGGATGCATGGAGTTGCCGGCGTTTCTTGAGCAGCCGAAGCCCGGGCATCCCGTGGGTGAGGCGTGGCTGACGTCGGTGGATTGCGCTGTCGAGGGACAAACGAACGAAACGCTGGGTAACTTGACGCACGAATGGCCGGAGGAGTTCGGTGCGGGCCAGCCGGGTGAGTTTCCGTTGCTGATGAAGTTTCTGTTTCCACGGGAATGGCTGTCTGTGCAGGTGCACCCGAATGACGCGGAGGCGCAGGCGATCGGGCAGCCGCGAGGGAAGAACGAGTGCTGGTACGTGCTTTCGGCAGAGCCGGATGCGAAGCTGGCGCTGGGTTTTTCGGAGAAGCTGACGACGGAGGAGATCGAGCGCGCGATTCATGAGGGGACGCTCGAGAGCAAGCTGCAGTATGTGCCGGTGAAGGCCGGTGACATGGTGTATGTCGAGGCGGGGACGATTCATGCGATTGGACCGGGGATGGTGGTGCTGGAAACGCAACAGTACAGCGACACCACTTACCGGCTGTATGACTACGGGCGACCACGGGAATTGCACCTGAAAGATGGATTGGCGGTGACGAAGGCGCAGACCAGGGCAGGCCTGGTCGAGCCGATAGAACTGGATGGATTTACGCGGCTGATCAGCTCGCCGTATTTCGTTGTGGACCGGTTTTGGACTGCGGCCGGAAGCTCGAAAGAACTGGAGTTCAGAGGGCGCATGCAGATTCTCGTAGCGCTGGGTGAGGGTGCGTCGGTGCGGACGGGTGATGGTGCAAGCGTTCGGCTTCCGGCTGGACGCGCGGTGGTGCTGCCGGGGCGCGAGAATGTGCGGTATGTATTGGATGGGGCAGGGAAGGCCGAGGTAATTCGGGTTTCCACGGCTACAAGCTGAGCGCGGGCGATCTTCGGCGAGGGCGGATGGAGACTGGTGCGAAGTCTGTTACCCTGAGAAGAAAGGGATTTGCGCATGCTCACCGAGCCGTTTTACGACCCGGCCAGGAGTTACCTGGAGAACTTCGAGCAAGGCCCTTTTTCTTTCTTCGCTGAGCCGTGTGTGTATGAGGATCGTGGCGCACCTCGATACAAATTCCTAGGTCATGAAGTGAACCTGCCGTTGGGAATCGCGGCGGGTCCGCTGTTGAATGGACGGTTCGTGAAGGCGGCGCTCGATAAGGGCTTCGATCTTCCCGTGTACAAGACAGTGCGGACGCGGAAGTATGCGTCGCACGCGTGGCCGAATGTGCTGGCGGTGCATCCGAAGGGCGATCTTGGGTTTGATACTGAGCCGCTCGTTGGCGACGAGAATTACAACGAGCCTCTGTCAATCACGAACTCGTTTGGTGTGCCCTCCTTCGATCCGGAGTTCTGGCAGCCGGACATCGCGGATGCAGTGGCGCATGCGAAGCGTGGGCAGGTGGTGGTCGCAAGCTTCCAGGGAACGACATCAGGCCATGGCGATGTGCAGGCGTACATCGAGGACTTTGCGCTGGCTGCACGACTGCTGAAAGAGACTGGGGTCAAGATTATTGAAGCGAACCTGAGCTGTCCGAATGAGGGGACGGCGAATCTGCTGTGCTTTGATGTGGACCGGGCGCGGCAAGTGGTGGAGCGGATTCGCGAGGAAATTGGATCGCTGGGGCTGATGGTGAAGGCGGCGTACTTTCGCGATGAGGAGCGGTTGCGTAAGTTCGTGCGCGAGGTTGGGCCAATAGTGGATGGGATTGTGGCGATCAATACGCTGCCGGCGAAGATTCTGGATGCCAATGGCCAGCAGGCACTCCCGGGCGAGGGGCGGCTTTCGAGCGGTGTATGCGGGCAGTCGATCAAGTGGGCCGGGCTGGAGATGAGCGGGCGCCTTGCGAAATTGCGTGAGGAGATGGGACTTGAGTTCTCGGTCATCGGCGTTGGCGGGCTGAGCGATGCAAAGGACTATCAGGCTTACCGCGAAGCGGGAGCGGATGCAGCGATGATGGCGACGGCCGCGATGTGGAATCCGCGATTGGCGCAGGAGATTAAGGAGGCTCAGGATTGAGCGAGGCGATTGCTTCGGCGTTGCTGAATATCGGCGGTGTAAGATTCCAGCCGAATGATCCGATCACCTTCAAGTCAGGCATCGTATCCCCGGTCTACTGCGACAATCGACGGTTTCCATTTCATCCGCGAGAGTGGCGCGAGGTGGTGGAGGGTTTTGTCGAACTGATGGCGACGGCAGGGCTGAACTTCGATGTGATTGGCGGCATTGAGGCTGCGGGGATTCCGCACAGCGCCGTGCTGGGGTTTGTGACGGCGACGCCATCGGTGTTTATCCGCAAGGCCACGAAGGAGCACGGAACGAAGCGGCGTGTGGAGGGTGGTGATGTCTATGGCCGTCATGTGTTGCTGATTGAGGACCTGGTAACGACGGGCGGTAGCAGCCTGGCGGGCGTGCAGGCGCTCCGTGACGAAGGCGCGATTGTGACGGATTGCGTGGCAATTGTGAGCTACCGCTTTTTGGAAGCAGTGGAACAGTTTGAGAAGGCGGGTGTGCAACTGCACACGCTGACGAGTTTCGGAGAGATTCTGGAACTGGCGCGGAAGCGCGAGCTGGTGACTGAGGCTGAGGCGCAGAGTGTGGCGGCATGGCTACATGATCCGCATGGATGGGATGCTGTGCGGCAGCGGCGCGGAGAGATTGCTTGAACGCGATTGCGGAGAAGCTGGG
>DATNAU010000065.1:0-3420 GCA_035572415.1 Acidobacteriaceae bacterium | reverse complement strand
CTCTCGGTGCCATTGCCGAACGGACTCCGGCTGAAGTCGATGCCCGGGGTCTGACGAACGTAAGCGTCTCAGCAGCTACAGGGTAGCCGGCTGATCCTGAGTTTGGTAGGCGGCGGAGGGGTTAGGCGGCAGCGATAGTGGCCGCGTAGTCGTGCGGCAGGAGCCCATCGGTCTGGCCACTGGTGGCGGTAGCGAGTCGCGGCAAGACCCACGTCAGGTAGTCGACCGGGTTGACCTTCAAGAGCTTGCACGTGCCGGTGATCGGTAAGCGTGCCGCCGTGGCCCATGGCTGATGCGTTCGCGCGAGAGGCAAGATGCGCCGGTCATAGCTAACACACGGCAATGGTGTATGGGTGAGGCGCGGATGGACGGGGAGCAGGCGGCGGCAGGCGCAGAGCGTGTGCATGAGTCGGCGATCCGCAGGCGGCGCAAGTGGTCTGCCGGGGAAAAGGCGAAGATTGTGCGAGAGGCGCAGCGGCCTGGAGCGATGCTGCAGGAGGTTGCCCAGCGCCATGGACTTCATCCGAGCCTGCTGACGCGCTGGCGCGCACAGAGTCGGGTTGTGAAGAAGAAGGCGCCCCGGCGAGAGGCGCGGTTATTGCCGGTGACGGTTGAGCGGCGGCCACGATCTGAGTCCGGGCGCGTACTGCCTGACGGTTTGCAAGATCCCACATCGACTTCAGGATGCATTGATGTGGAGTTTGCCGCAGGCTGGCGTGTACACATACAAGGGGTAGTAGATGCTCACACGCTGCGCACGCTGCTGCAGGAGTTGGCGAGATCATGATCAGCGTACCGACGGGCGTGCGCATCTGGCTGGCCGCTGGATTCACGGATCTTCGCAAGGGCTTTGACGGATTAGCCGCTCTGGTGCAAACGGCGCTGAACGACAACCCCTTCTCGGGCCAGATTTACGTGTTCCGGGGGCGTCGAGGTGACCGCATCAAGTTGCTTTGGGACAGTCAGGACGGGCTTTGCCTGTTCCAGAAGCGGCTTCGCGAAGGCAAGTTCTGTTGGCCCCAGGCGCAGAGCGGCACGGTGTGCCTGAGCGCGGCGCAGTTATCGATGTTGCTCGAGGGGATTGATTGGCGGCAACCGAAGCGGACGGCGCTGTCCCCGCAAGATCCGGATCGCACGCCTCCTCCAACTCGGGCGGTGTAGATCGTACGAGTTGATTCGGAAGTGGCCTGGCGGTACATAGGACACCAACAGAGAAAATTAGCCGCCATCTCCCCGTGCGCATCCCACGTGCAGCACGTATAATCCGGCTGTGCTCGACATCAACGCACTACCGGACGACGTGGAGAGCCTCAAGCGCTTGCTCATCGAGCATCACAGCGCATCCCAGGCGAAGGACATCCGGCTGCGCGAGCAACGCCAGCAGATCGAGCACCTGAGATTTCTCCTCGCCAAGTTACAGCGCGCCCGCTTCGGACAGTCCTCCGAGCAGCTCGAGGGCGCGGGTCAACTGCCGCTGACTTTCCAGGAGATTAAGGCCGCCCTGGCCGAGGCAGAGCGTCATAGGGCGGCCGAAGAGATCAAAGCCGCAGCCAGTCCCAAGGACCAGCCCGTACGACGCAAACAATTGCCCGAGCATTTTGAGCGCGTCCCGAACGTGATCGAGCCGAAGGACTGCACCTGCCCGGACTGCGGCGCGGCCCTGAAGGATCTGGGAAAGGACGAGGCGGAGGTGTTGGAAGTGAAGACCGTGACGTTCACGGTGACGCGCCATATCCGCCCGAAGAAGCGCTGTGTGAAGTGCGCGACCATCGTACAGGCGCCAGCGCCCTCGAGGCCGATCCCCAAGAGCTTCGCAGGGGCTTCTGTGTTGGCCTTGGTTCTGACGTGGAAGTATGGATTCCATCTTCCACTTTACAGGATATGTCAGATCTTCGCCCACGCGGGCCTGAAGATCTCGCGCACAACGCTGATGCAATGGGTCGCGGCAAGCAGCCTTCTGGTGGCTCCGCTGGTGGCGGCGTTGGGTAAGTATGTTCTGTCGGCTTCCAACATCAACGCAGACGATACGCCGTTCCGTGTTCTGGCACCCGGAACAGGTAAAACACGGCGCGGACACATTTGGACATACGTGCGTGATGGAACAGCTTGGGGATCCACCGATCCGCCTGCGGTCTGGTACCGATATTCACCGAGCTGGCACGGCAAATATCCGCAGCGACACCTGGCATCCTTCAAAGGCAAGCTGCAGGTCGACGCGTATGCCGGTTTCGAGCCGCTGTTTGTGCCATCCAAGCCGGGCGAGGCCGCGCGCGTGGAGGAGATTTCCTGTATGGCGCACGCTCGCAGACATTTCTTCGAGCTCTACGAGGCGTTGAAGTCACCGTTGGCCAAAGAAGGCGTTGATCGCATCGATGTTCTCTATGACATCGAGGAGACCATCCGCGGTCGCTCGCCACAGGAACGGCGTGCTGCACGACAGGAGTACGCGGTGCCGCTGCTCAATGAGATGCACGCCTGGATGATCGAGAGTCTTTCGCAGATTGATGCGAAGTCGGATCTTGCCACCGCATTCAACTACTCGCTCAATCGCTGGGAGACGCTGTGTCGCTACACGCAAGATGGTAAGTTAGAAATTGACAACCTCATCGCCGAGCGATCCATTCGCGGCATGGGGATCGGTCGACGCAATTACCTATTTTTCGGGTCTGACAGTGGCGGCGAAAGAGCGGCCATCATTTACAGTTTGGTCGAGAGTTGCAAACTCAATCGCATCGATCCGCAGAGCTATCTCCAATACGTTCTCGAGCGCATCGCAGATCACCCCATCAACAGGATCGAAGAACTCCTGCCTTGGAATGTCGCCGACAAACTTAAGCAGCCTGAGCAAGTGACGAAAGCACTGGCGGCAGCCTGATGATCTTCACGAAGAAAACATCATTGACTGCGTCCTTAAACAACATCCAGTCCTTTCTCGATAACACGCGCGGTCAGATCACCATCGGGGAGATTCCACCCATCCGCCGCGCCGCTCTCGCGGCACAGGGAAAAAAGGCACGGGTTGCACTGGTCGCTCGCGATTCAGAGACGGTCGCAGAACTCCTGCAACGACTGGACGTCGCTTTGGGCACGGCGATGGCCGAGGACACCGTCATTGACGAGGTTCTCCCAGAAATCAAGCGCCGCCGTACGCCCTAGCAGGGCTGCTCCTCCCGCCTCGCACAGAATTCCAGAAAAGTTCGCCGCTGGCCATGGGCCACCACGGCACGCTTACAGCCATTCAAATACCGCCATCTTCGCTTCGGCCTGAGAACGGAATCGCCGACGACTCAACAACTCTCGCTCGAGCGTTGCAAAGAAACTCTCGGCCATGGCGTTGTCGTACGCATCGCCTACTGAGCCGATCGAAGGCATCACCCCGGCTTCCTGACATCGCTTGCCGAATGCATAGCTCGTATACTG
>DATNAU010000064.1:0-3806 GCA_035572415.1 Acidobacteriaceae bacterium | reverse complement strand
AACCTCCGTACTCGGTCTTCAGCGATTCGTTGGAGGTCTATGGAGCGGACTGGACGCCGGGTTTCCTTCAGGAATTTCGCAAGCGGCGCGGCTATGACTTGCTGCCCTATCTTCCCGACCTGTTCGCGCCTGCGCCGGATGCGCAGGCGCTGGCGGTCCGGCACGACTGGGGCGTGACGCTGACGGAGCTGATCGATGAGAACTATCTCTCGCAGATCACCACGTGGGCGCATGCGCACCACACGCTGTTCCGGTCGCAAACGTATGGACCTCCGGCAGTATCGCTTTCGAGCAACGCGCTGGTCGATCTACCCGAGGGTGAAGGCCCGCAATGGCGGCAGTTCTCATTCACGCGCTGGGCGACTTCGGCGAGCCATATATATGGGAGACCCATCACCTCTTCAGAGACATGGACGTGGCTCCACTCGCCCGCCTTTCGTGCGACTCCTCTGGATATGAAGCAGGAGGCGGACCGATTCTTCCTTCAGGGAATCAATCAGCTTATGGGGCATGGCTGGCCTTATTCGCCTCCATCAGCGGGCGAGCCAGGCTGGCGGTTTTACGCGGCGGGCGCTTTCAACGCGCACAATCCCTGGTGGATTGTGATGCCCGATGTGACGCGCTACCTGCAACGCGTGAGTTGGGCGCTGCGCGAGGGCGAGCCCGCGAACCAGGTGGCGATCTATCTGCCGGAGGACGATGCGTGGGCGGCGTTCACTCCCGGAAAAGTTGCCATGACCAAGTTGATGCCGCGCTGGATTACTCCTGCGCTTACGCAGGCCATTGAAGATGCCGGCTACAACTTCGACTACATTGATGCGGCGGCGATTGCGGCACGCGGCATTCCTTATCCGGTACTTATCCTGCCGAATGTGGACCGCATGTCTCCTGACACATTGGCGCGGATTGCGGGATACATCCGCGACGGCGGCAAGGTGATTGCGCTGGGCAGAATTCCCGAGCATGCTCCGGGATTTGTAGACTATGCGACCACGAGCGCACGGGTCACAAAGGCGGCACAAACTTTGTTCGACGGCGGGAACAAAAACGCGCGTGTTGTCGCCGATGCCACGCAACTTGGCGAAGTGCTGCACACGATGGTCCCGCCGGACATGCAGCTCACGCCTGCGGCGAACCAGGTTGGATTCATCCGGCGCAAGCTGCCGGGAGCCGACCTCTATTTCATCGCGAACACCGGCAATACTCCGGTGCGGGCGGAGGCCCACCTTAGATCAAAATATATGTCGGGCGAGTGGCTGAATCCCGACACTGGGGCAACCCGCGCCGCGCGCTCTAGAAATGGAGAATTTCCTCTCCACCTTGCTCCGTACGGCTCGGCGATTCTGCTGCTGCACACCGGTTCACCGGCTGGCGCGTCGGAGATGACAGTGATTTCTCACGATATCCCGATTGCGGATCTCAGCGAGAGCTGGCGGGTGTCTTTCGGAGGCACGAAGCTGGACGAGACCATGCCGCAGCTTGTCTCGTGGACGCGGAACGAAAAGACCCGCTACTACTCCGGCGTGGTGATCTATAGTAAGGAATTTGATCTGCCCGAGGCGGCGCTGCACGACGCGAAACTGATTCTGAGTTTCGGCAAAGGCGCGCCCATCAACATGCCGCCGGGAGCAACGAACGCGGAACATACCCACGCGTGGTTTGATCCGCCGATCCGCGAAGCAGCGGTCGTCTACGTGAACGGGAAGCGCGCCGGTTCGTTGTGGCATCCACCCTATGAGCTTGATGTAACCACGCTGCTAAAGCCGGGGAGGAACCGGATTGATGTTCACGTGGCGAACACCGCGATTAACGAGTTAGCCGGAGAATCTCTACCCGACTATCGACTGCTGTGGGCCCGGTATGGACGCCGCTTCGTTCCTCAGGACATGGATCACCTGAAACCCGTGCCATCGGGTCTGCTCGGCAAAGTGGAGCTTTTGCAGAGGAGCAAACGGTGAGCATCCGAATGTGCTTTTGTCTGCTGGGCTGCATTCTTCTGTGCTCACCGGCGTTTGCGGCACATATATTTCGAGTGAACGACTACGGAGCCAAAGGCGACGGAACCACTGTGGATACCGTCGCGATTCAAGCCGCGCTCGATGCCGCCGCGCGCGAGGGCCACGGCGAGGTCACGTTCGCGCCGGGAACATATCTTACCGGCGCGATTTTTGTGAAATCGGGCACGGTGCTCCGCCTCGACAAAGGCGTGACCTTGCGCGCCGTACAGGCGTTGAGCGCCTATCCGATGATGCCGACCAGGGTAGCGGGAATCGAGATGCGCTGGCCCGCCGCGCTCATCAATGTCTACGGGCAGCACGATGTCGCAATCAACGGCGGCGGCACGGTGGACGGCAATGGCAAGTTCTGGTGGGATGGCTACTGGGCGCTCCGCAAGCAATACGACAAAAAAGGACTGCGCTGGGCCGCGGACTACGATGACCCTCGCCCGCGGCTTATCCAGATATATAAGTCGCGGAAAGTCACGCTCTCCGGCCCGCTGCTGATGCGCTCTCCATTCTGGACCGTCCACATTTGCTACTCAGACCACGTGCACGTCGATGGCGTCACGATTCGCAATAATATCGGCGGCCGGGGCCCCAGCACGGACGGCATCGACATTGATTCGTCCAGGCAGGTACTGGTTGAGCATGCGGACATATCTGTAAACGACGATGCGCTCTGTTTGAAGTCGGGCCGCGACTCCGATGGGCTTCGCGTTCATCGCCCCGATGAGGATATTGTTATTCGCGACTCCACAGTGCGGGACGGCGCGGCAGCCATCACCATCGGCAGCGAGACCTCGGGCGGCTTCCGCAACATCGAGGTGTACAACATTCACGCCTTTGGACACGTGTCCTCGGGCGTGCTCTTCAAATCAGCGCATACGCGTGGCGGATGGGCCGATGCTATCCGCATTCACGATCTTCAGCTTGACGACGTCGCGATTCCGATCCACATCACTATGAACTGGAACCCAAGCTACAGCTACGCGAAAATACCACCTGGGCTGACGGACGTTCCCAGCTATTACCATGTGCTCGCTACTCCTGTGCCTCCCGCGCAGGGTCTGGCGCATTTTCGCAATGTTCACATCTGGAACATCAAGGCGACGAACGCGCGGCAGGCGTTCAATGTAAGCGCCACGCCGCAAGCCCCTCTTGTCAATTTCAAGCTTGACCATATCGAGATTGCCGCTCGCAGCGCGGGCACTGTGGCAAATACGCGAGGCTGGACGCTCTCTCATGTTTTGATTCACACGCAGGACGGCAGTCGCCTTCGTTTTACCGAAGCGCGGGGACTTCGCCTGGTGGACGATTACGGAGTTTCCAAGCCATGAAGAAGAAATCGCTGATCGCACTTCTGGCCGTCGCCTCTCTTGCGCAAGCCGCGACGAAGAAGAATCCGCGCCCTTGGCAACATCTTCAATTCCTGACCGCACGTCAGGTCGCTTCCGTGTGGAAGAGCCCGCCTCCGGAATACGGCCCCGAACCCTACTACGGGCTGAATGGCCACGTCACCATCCAGCAGGTGGACCGCGATCTGGATACCATGCATCGTCTTGGCTTTCAGGCCGTAACCGTGCAGGCGGGCTTCGGACTGCCATTCGCATACCTTTCGCCGCGGTACTTTGCCTTCTTCCGTAGATTTGTTGCGGCAGCAAAAGAGCGCCGCATGCGCGTCTGGATCGTCGATGACGCCGGCTACCCAAGCGGGTTTGCCGGAGGCAAGTTCTCGTCGGAAAAGCCGAAGCTGCGCATGCAGGCCATTGAGGTTGCGCAGCAGATTCCAGTCGAAGGCGGCGCATC
>DATNAU010000063.1:0-15475 GCA_035572415.1 Acidobacteriaceae bacterium | reverse complement strand
AGGGAAATCTGATCTTACTCAAGAACTGGGCCAAAGCGCTGGTTGCGCTGGCAGAATCCGCGGGCGAAAACGTGATGCCGTCGTACACGCATCTCCAGCGGGCGGAGCCGGTGCTGGTGGCGCACTGGCTGCTGGCGTATGTCGCCATGATCGAGCGCGACATCGCGCGCGTACAGGACGCACGCAAGCGAATGAACCTGTGCCCGCTGGGTTCCGGCGCGATTGCCGGCGCGACGCTGAAGCTTGACCGGGAAATTGCCGCGCGCGAGTTGGGCTTCGACGGGCCGACGCCCAACTCCATGGACGCGACCAGCGACCGCGATTTCCTGCTGGAGTTCGCGCAGATCGCCGCCACCATCGGCATCCATGCCTCGCGCTTCGCCGAGGAGATCACGCTCTTCTCCACCGCCGAGTACGGCTTCATCGAGCTGCCGGAGGCATTCTCGACCGGCTCTTCGGCGATGCCGCAGAAGAAGAACCCGGACCTCACCGAACTCATCCGGGGTAAATCCGCCCGACTCATCGGCGCGCAGACCGCGCTGGCCACGCTGATTAAAGGCCTGCCGCTGGCCTACAACAAAGATCTGCAGGAAGGGCAGGAGCAGGTCTTTGACGCCGCCGACACGCTGACCGGAATGCTCGCGCTGCTGCCGAAATTCACTGCGGCGCTGAAGTTCAACTACCCCCGCATGAAGACCGCCGCGACCACCGGCTATCTCAACGCGATGGCCGCCGCGACATATCTCTCGAACAAAGGCGTGCCCTTCCGCAAGGCGCATGAGATCGTAGGCAACGCGGTGAGGCTGGGGCTTGAATCCGCCAGGGAATTGAACGATCTAAAGATAGAGGAGCTGCGCAAGCTCTCCGACGCCTTCGCCGAGGACTTCTTTGCCGCCATCTCACTGGAAGCGACACTGGATTGTCACGATGTCGCCGGTGGTACGGCCCGCGCAAGAGTTGCAGAAGCTTTGGCCGCAGCACGGGAGCGGTTGGAGGAAAATAAGTAAGCGACCGAAATTGAAGGAGAGGACTAGATGAGCACCGCATCACTGATGACAGCCAGCGAATCCACCGCGTCCACCCGCGCACGCACGGGCGGAGCCGCGGTGCGACCGGCGCGGCTGCATGATGCGATGAACATCTTCGAGCTGGTGAACTCGCTTTCCGGCGACGGCACGCTGCTGCGGCGCAGCTACGCGGAGATCTGCGAGAACGTGCGCGACTTCTACGTCGCACACTCCGACGCCGGCGTATTTCTCGGCTGCGGTGCGCTGCATCTGTATGGCCCGCACCTGGCGGAGGTCCGCTCCATCGTCGTCAAGCCCGAAGCGAAAGGGCAGGGCGCCGGCGGTCGCCTGCTCAAAGCCCTTCTCGAAGAGGCGGACGAGCAGGGCGTGACCTCAGTCTGCCTCTTCACGCGCATCCCGGACTTCTTCCTGCACTTCGGCTTCAAGATCGCCGATCGCACGGCGATGCCGGACAAGATTTACAAGGACTGCCAGGCCTGCCCTCGCCTTTACGCCTGCGATGAAGTTGCCATGGTACGCGGGCCGATGCCGAAGATTGCCGTGCTGGGGCCGAAGCGCATCGCCGAGCCGGAGCTGGTGAAGCTGCAGGTCGGGCACATCCCGCATCCGGCAGAAGAGGCGGCAAAAAGTGCGACCGGCGAGGGGAAGCCCGAGGTCCGGTAAGCGCTTCTCCATCAATTGTTTTTATCGCCAGCTTGCATCTGCGGGATGATACTTTCCGCGGCGCATCACTGCGGCCCGATTTCGGGTGCATTCGTCTATTGAATGTGTAGACTTGGGGATAATCCCCGGAGGTTCGCAGTGGTTTGCCGATGCCCGCAGAGTTTTCTTCCGCAGATTGCACTGATCGCGCTTGCCGCTGCGCTGGGCACTGCATCCGTTCCCGCTCAGGTTACCTCTCCGTCCGTGCAGAATGCGCGCAACTTTCCGCAGTCCACGTCGTCCGCTGCGCCGCAGGCCTCTGAGCCGGTCCCGGTGATCCGCACCTATTCGAACATCGTCGTAATCGATGTCGTCGTCACCGACTCGCAGGGCAATCCGGTCAAGGGCTTGCCCGCCTCTGCCTTCACGCTCACCGAGGACAAGAAGCCGCAGGCGCTTCGCCATTTTGAGGAGCACGACGCGCCCCCCGACGGAACCAGGGTCGCCGCGCCGCCGGCGCTGCCTGCGGGGCTTTTCAGCAACCGCCCGCCCGCGCCCGAGTCCGGCCCGATGAACGTGCTGCTGCTGGACTACCTGAACACGCCGGTGAATGCTCAGCCGCATATGCGCGACCAGCTCGTTCAGTACCTGAATAAAGCGCCGGCAGGAACGCGTATCGCGATCTTCGGCCTCTCCAATCGCCTCTACCTGCTGCAGGGCTTCACCGCGGACACGGATGTTCTGAAGCAGGCGCTGAGCGTCAAAAAAGGACCTTCGCAGGTTTCGAACCTGCTGCGCGATCCGGTGCAGGGCGGGTCGATGAACGATACGACACTCTCCTCCAACCTCAGCACCGACCCCAATCTCGATGCCGCATCCGATGCCGTCAAGCGCTTTGAAGCGGTGCGCACCTCCGACTATGAGAAGTTGGAAGCCCAGGCCACGCTGGCGGCGTTCGATCAGCTTGCGCGCTACCTGGTCGCCATTCCCGGACGCAAAAACGTGCTGTGGTTTTCAGCAGGCTTTCCGCTCGACGTGGAGCCGGATGTGAACTCAAACACGGCCCCCAGCATCGCCGCGGTTTCCAATGACGAGGAGATCCGCAAGACGGACAACCTGCTGACGCAGGCGCAGGTCGCGGTCTATCCCATCGATGCGCGTGGCGTGACGAGCTTCATGAGCCCGATCGATGGGAGCAGCAACGACTCGCTGATGGACATGGCCAAGACTGAGTCGAACGACCATCTGGCCATGGAAGCCATGGCGGAGGATACGGGCGGCAAGGCGTTCTACAACACCAACGACCTCACCAAGGTGATCAGCAGTGCGGTGGCGAACGGCTCCAACTACTACACGCTCACGTATTCGCCCACCAACAAAGTGTGGGACGAGCGTTTCCGCGCAATTAAAGTTTCTGTGGACCAGCCGCGGGTGAAGCTTGCCTATCGTGAGGGTTACTACGCCATCGACCCCAACAACAAGAACCGGGTGGCTATTCACGGAGCAGCCACCGCCCTGGTGCAGCCCACCACGATGGCGACCGCGATGCTGCACGGCGGGCCGGACGAGTCGGAGATTCTGTTCAAGGTCCGCATCCGGCCTTCGGACGCGGCGCCCAGCCCGGCAGTGCTCAAGAGCAATCAATCCAATCCCGATCCGAAGGTGAAGGTGGAAGGGCCGTTCAAGTCGTACGGCGTCGATCTGGTGCCGGACGCGAAGTCGGTCAGCTGCAATGAGGGCGCGGACGGCAACCGGCACTGCGCGGTCGAGGTCTGGACCTTCGTGTACAACGGCGACGGCGAAAAGCTGATCACTGCCAGCAATCGGCTGCACACGGTGCTGACTGCTGACCAGTATGCGAAGCTGCTCTCCGGCGGCATGGCGTTCCACCAGGAGATCAGCGTGCCGGTGCGGGGGCAATATTTTCTGCGGACTGCGATTCATGACCTCAACTCCGACCGCGTGGGCACCGTCGAGGTTCCCGTATACCAGGTCGCGCATCTGGAGCCGCTGAAGACGATCGCGTCCGCTTCCACGCCTGCGCCGATGGAGCCGATCAAGCTGCCGGTTTCGGCTTCGCCGGATGCGGCCACTCCGCCGAGCGCACCGGCTGCGGCTCCCGCGACAGCGCCTGTCCCGAGCACACCCGGCGAAACCGCCGTGCCCATCGGTCCGCCTGAGCCCACGCTGACAAGGCCGGCGAAGTAGCGCGTGACCGGCGAGGTTCTCGTGTCCGCAAGACCCACAGCGCTGCGTGATATTTTCAGGGTGTGACACCGGCCCTGCATCAGATCTTTGAGCACGAATATCGCGAGCTGCGCCCGCGCGCGCCCATCCCGCCGCTGGATATCCGCTTCCGCCGCTTTACCTCGCTCAACACGACGATCCGCCTGCGTGAGGGCCGCCTGCATGTGCGGCTCTCGGACCTGCTGGAGTGCGCGCCGGAGTCGGTGCATCAGGCCATCGCACATATTCTGCTGGCGAAGCTGTACCGCAAGCCCATCGCGCGCAGCCATGCGGACCGCTATCGCCGGCACGTTTCGTCCGAGACAGTCGCGCGACAGGCGGAGCTGATCCGGCAGACCCGCGGACGCAAGCGCGTGATTACCGCGAAGGGCCGCTACTACGACCTCGACGAGGTCTTCGAGACGCTGAACGCGCGCTTCTTCCACGGGCTGATGGGACGTCCCGTTCTCACGTGGAGCGCGCATCACGCGCGCCGGATGCTGGGCCACTACGACGCCGCGCACAACACCATCATGGTCAGCCGCGTCTTCGACCGGCCGGACACGCCGCGCTGCGCGGTCGAATATCTGGTCTACCACGAGATGCTGCACCTGAAGCATCCGGTGAAGGTGCGCGGCGGCCGCCGCTGCGTGCACCCGAAGGCGTTCCAGGAAGAGGAGCGGCTGTTCCCGGAGCTGGATGCGGCGAAGGCGTATCTGAAGCGGCTGTGAATCGCGAGAGGCGAGGTTTTCGAGCTATAAGCTTGAGAGCTTTAAGCTGATAGCTCAAGACAAATACAGAGGTTCTGAGCTGCGGCGCGGTGCGCCTCGCCCCACAATGATGACGGTTCGGTGGGAGGGACTGCTGCGGTTTCTCTGCGACGGCCTGGAGAGTGAGGATCGTCCCCGACCCGTCTGATTCTGATAAGTCCTCGGAGAGCTCGGCTGGCGTCTGTTCCGACGTCGGGTTTGCGGCGGACAGATCAGGGGGAGGCAGCGCAGCCCGGGCTTCTTCGACGATTTCCGGAGGCGCGCCGGGGTGGCGGCGTTCGGTGAGTTCGTTGGCGGGGAAGAGCTCCGCGTTGCAGGTGGCGCAGTGGCGGGAGCGGAGGAAGTAGAGAAGGTCCTGCTTGCGGATGGAAAAGGTAGACGGGGCGGTTGAGGGGGCGCCGTCCGGCTGTGTGGCGGGCTGGCTTGTGGAGTCGTGCTCGGCACTTGCTGCGGAATGCGATGTGGCCGCTGCGTGTGGTTGAGCCGTTTGGTGCGGCTGCGCCGGTGCGAGGGACTGGAGTGCGACCTGGAGGGCGTAGATCATCTGGCCGGCGCGGCGAGTGTCGATGGTGTTTTCGGCGAGGCGGTGAACGACGGCGGCGAGGGCGACGAAGATGGAGGCGCGGTCCTCAATGGGCGGCAGCTCCATGCGGGTGACTTCGGGGTCGATGAGGACGCGCTGCTGGGTGCGCTTCGCGTTCTTGAGGTGGTGGTGATAGCAGTAGTAGTCGCCTTTGAGGGCAGGTGATCCGCAGCGCTGGCCGGTTGGGGCCATGTAGAAGTGGCATTGCTGGTCTCGTGTGAGGTCTGGAAGCGGTGCTGGCATAGTGTCCCCCCCGGGGTATCGATTTGCGCATAATCTTCCAAACAAACCAGTTATCCGTGACTGCATTTGCAAAATCTTGAAAACAAAGACCGAAAAATTCCAAGATCAAGAAAGCAATGGGATTATGGTTTCTTTGGAGCGTTTGGGAGACACAAGCCTGAGGCTGGTGGATTCTGTCTCGACCTAGGTTTAATTATATGTGGGGTGTCAAGGGGGTGAGGACGGCTCCTAGCCACGATAATCAAAACATCTATTTTCCTGCAATGCCTCGTGCCTATTTAGAAGGAGATCACATATTGGCTCCGCGTCCTGAAATGAAGATGTGGCTACCGTGGTCGGAGCTGAACGGTAGTTCACGTCTCGAAGTAAAGGAATTTCGAGATGCACTTAGAACATTTCCACGGAGCGCCATCCTTATCGCCTGTGCGCGGTTTAGCTCCATCTTCAAATACGGACCTGAAGCAAACACTGTCGCGTCAGGAGAAGTGACTGAATTTTGGATACCGCATCTGATTCGGGCCGATTTGGTTGGTCGCGCCATGAAGGCCGCCAAAGAGGGTAGGCCGGTTTTCTTTCAAGGACAGTTGCGATATCTGGCAAGTGAGGCGATGCGTCTCGACCCTGCCCCTCAAGAAGACGGATCGCAAGTTCCTGACATCGCGCTCGGCGCATTATTACTCGGCGCCGGCGAACTGCTTTATAAACAACATGTGAGCAATCTGTCGGACGATCTGGATGTGATGGCGAACCTTGTCGCCGATTTCCTGCCGACATTTGAGATCGGTTCGATCACCGATCCATATATGTTGTTCTTGCGATTTTATATTTATCTAACCGTCATCATTCCGCAATTGCCTGCTCACCTACAAACGTTCGATGTATATGCAGAATTTGAGCAGGTGTTCGGTTTTCCACTGAAGCTGTACTACCAATTCGTCAACGCTTTCAATATTCACGCGATGAACGAACGGACGCTCATGAAGGTAGGCGATGTTCCTGAGGCTGGTCTCGATATCTCTTGGTTCCAGCAAACGGTTTTGTCGCCTGAACAAGTCAGCGCCATGTTCGACACCGTTTGTTGCTCTCTGAGTGATCTTCCCGACCCTAAGAAGGTTCATGGATACGCCGACTTTGAGTTTCTTAAAGATCATCCTTACCTTCGTGTCGGAGATAAAGTCTACAGTCTCGATTATGAATATGCCGTCGCCAAGCTTGAGAGTGGTGCCTTGTGGCGGGTAGCGATGTCGCTGCCCGAAAATAAGCGGTTTCAGTATTTTGCTTTTTGGGGACACGTTTTTGAAGGGTATGTGAACTGGCTCTTTACTGCTTATGCTGATAAGAGCAAGAATTTTGTGTACCCTGAACCGACGCTTCTCAATGAAAAGGATCCCAAACCACTTTGCGACTTGATCGTGATGTGTGGATCCACCGCCGTACTGATTGAGGCAAAGGCTGCGACGTGTGCGGCCAGCGTCAGATATTCTGGTGACTACAAGCTCATTCGGAAGTATATGGATGAGCGTTTTGTCGAAGGTACCGATAGACCGGTAGGGGTTTCGCAACTATTGCGGGCAATCGATCGGATAGCAACTTCTCCGAAAGAAAATCTTCCTGAGTGGCTTCGGGGCGTGAGGAAAATTGTCTCGGTTATAGTCACGAAGGATGAGATCGGTTCGAGTTGGATGACGAACGCCTACCTTAATGCGCGTTTTCAGGGATTGCTCAACCGCCTCAAGTACAAAAGCCTAAGAATTACACCGCTCGTGAGTATGAATGTGTCATCTCTCGAACGAGCTATTTCAGCGCTCCGGCAGATGGCCTTTAGTGACATTATGGAAGATCGTATTCAGGAAGACCCAAAGCTTGGCCGTCCTTTTGAAGCTGCGAGTACGTGGGTTCCGCAGGGAACGCCCCGTAACGCGAATGCGCACATCGATATCATGAAGAAATTGAGCTTAGAGATGCAGGAGGATTTCGGCATGGTTGATAATGAGCCGTCGTCATATCCTGCGAACCAGAGTTCCAGCGATGCTGAAGCCATTCAGAGCCTTTAGATAAGTGCTAGATCAAGTACCTCTCTACGAAGTTCGCAAATGGCGCGGGTTTACGTGAGATTGATCTCGGTAAACGCCGTTGTCGTTAACTTCGTTTGTTTCGCGACCTCCGCTCGGGATGACGGAGTTGTGGGGGCGGCCTTGATGTCCGGGCTGAAGCCCGGACCTATCTCAGAGGCAAAGGCAAGGGCAAAGGCAAGCAGTTGGGTGAGAAAGGTTCGAACGGTGTTGGTGGTGGAGACATCACGCAGGTCCCGTTCGACTCAGCTCCGCCTCGCTCAGGGCAGGCTCTTCGACTGCGCCGAGTGCTAACGCTCTCGGCTCCGCTCAGGATGACAGGGTGTGGGGAGTGGGCTTGGTGTCCGGGGCTGAAGCCCGGACCTATCTCAGAGGCAAGGCCAATACGGAGATTCTGGCGCTGCGCGCCAGGATGACGGCGGCCGGGTGAGGAAGGTGCGAACGGCTGTGGTGGCGGAGACATCAGGCAGGTCCCGTTCGACTCGGCTCCGCCTCGCTCAGGGCAGGCTCTTCGACTACGCGGTACGCTCGCGCGCCGCTTCGCTCAGGATGACGGCGAAAGGCAAAGACAAACGCAGATCCCCTTTGGGGATGACAAACCAAATGGCTATGGGGTGACGGCGTTTTTGCGGACTACTCGGCGTCCTGGGCGATGTGGCGGGAGGAGGGCTGGTCGGAGAAGATGGCGCCGTCGCGGATGGTGACCACGCGGTGGGCGTACTCGGCGATGTCGGGCTCGTGCGTGACGAGGACGATGGTGTTGCCGCGTGAGTGCAGCTCGTCGAAGAGACCCATGATCTCTTCGCCGGTCTTGGAATCGAGGTTGCCGGTGGGTTCGTCGGCGAGGATGATGGACGGGCTGTTGACGAGCGCGCGGGCGATGGCGACGCGCTGGCGCTGGCCGCCGGAGAGCTCGTTGGGCTTGTGCATCATGCGCGCGCCCAACTGCACGGACTCGAGGACTTCTTTTGCGCGGGCGATGCGCTCCTCGGCGGGCGTGCCGTTGTAGATCAGCGGCAGCTCGACGTTGTGCAGCGCGGTGGCGCGGGCGAGCAGGTTGAAGGTCTGGAAGACGAAGCCGATCTCCTTGTTGCGGATGCGCGCCAGCTCGTCGTCGTCCAGCGAGGAGACGTCGTGGCCGTTGAGCCAGTAGCGGCCGCGTGAGGGCGTGTCCAGGCAGCCGATGAGGTTCATCAGCGTGGACTTGCCGGAGCCTGAGGGACCCATAATGGCGACGTACTCGTTGTTGCGCACGCGCAGATTGATGCCGCAGAGCGCATTCACCTTCTGGTCGCCCATCTCGTAGGTCTTCCAGAGGCCGCTGGTGACGATGATCTCGCCGGGGCGAGGGCCCTCGTTGGGGTTGATGCCTTCGGTTGCGTTGATCGGAGTGGAGGCGGCCATGGTGAGAGTTGATAGTTGCTGGTTGTTAGTTGCTAGTTCTCAGTTCTAGTGATGAGCGGACCAGTGTCCCCGGTTCAAAGTTTACGATGAGGAGTCGCTGGAACTCGTGTCCGTTGCCGCCGGGGTGGAGTTGTCGCGTTCGATGTGCTGACCGCTCTTCAGGGCGCGCAGAATCTGGTAGCGGCCGGTGACGATCTCCTGGCCGGCGGACAGGCCGGAGAGGACCTCAATGTCGGTGGCGCCGGTGACGCCGGTGGTGACGGGAACGAACTTCGCGCGCAGCGTGCCGCTGTCATTGAAGACGATATAGACGCCCTGAGTGAATTGCGGCTGCGCGGAGGCGGTGTCCGGGGGCGGCGCGTCGGAGGGGGTTTTGGGCGGCTTGCCATCGTTGGCGAGGAGTTCCTTCTCGATCGCCGGGTCGCGCTGCACCAGCGCCTGGATGGGAATGGTCAGCACATCGGGCCGCTGCGCTGTGGTGATCTTTGCTGTGGTGGAAAGACCCGGGCGGAGTTCGTCGAGGTGGTTCTCGGGGGTCTGGTCGAGGGTAACGACAACTTTGAAGTCCTTTGCCTCTTCGGTGCCGGTGGTGGATTGCGAGGTGGCGATGCCGGTGGTGCGCAGCAGCGCCTGGTCGCCGACTTCGGTGACGTGGCCTTTGAAGATGCGGCCGGGCAGGGCGTCGACGGTGACGTCGGCCGGCTGGCCCATGCGGATGTTTACGATGTCGGTCTCGTCGACCTTGACCTCGGCGGTGATGACGGACATGTCGGCGAGGGTCATCAGCGTGGAGCCTTCGGCGTTCTGGATGCCGACGACGACGGTTTCGCCCTCGCGCACGGGAACATTGGTGACGAGGCCGTCGAACGGCGCCCGGCTGATGGTCTTGTCCAGGGCGTCGAAGTTGGCACGCTGGCTGGCCTCGGCCTGCGCAAGATGCCCGCGCTGGCTTGCGGTTTGTGCTTTGGCCTGCGCCAGGGCTGCCTGGCGCTGGGTGAGTGTGGCGGAAGCTACGTCGTAGGCTGCTTTCTTGGCGTCGTAGTCTTGCTTGGCGATCAGCTTGTCGTTGTAGAGTTGCTGGGCGCGGTCGAAGTCCAGTTTCTTCTGTTCGAGGTCGGCCTGGGCCTGGGTGATGTTGGCCTGCGCGGTGTTCTCGGCGGCGATGTAGGAGGCGATGTCGGTTTTGCTGGAAGCGATCGAGGCGGCCTGGGCGTCGACGGTGGCCTCGGGCTGCACGCTTTCCACGCGGGCGAGGATGTCACCCTTCTTGACGCGGTCGCCCTCTTTTACGTAGAGGTGGGTGATGCGGCCGAAGGAGGTGGCGCCGATGTTGACGTAGGTCTTCGGCTTGATCTGGCCGGTGCCGCTGACCACGGCGACGAGATCCTGGCGCACGGCGCGGCCGGTGGTCACCTTCTGGATGCCTGCGCGGATGTGGTAGTAGATGGCCACTCCGGCGATGATCAGCACGGGCACAACGATGGCGGAGGTGATGATGATCTTCTTTTTGGTGCTCATTCCGGCTTTCTGTCCTGGTGGTGGGGCCAGCAGCGTGCACTTGTGGGTACAGCTTTGGCTTTCGGGCTGGACTGCTGGCCGCCCTGGAATTTGATACGAGATACGAAGGAATGAAGACTTCGGTTCAGTTCACGGAGCGCGATAACGCCGGGCGGCCTGCGGCGTCTATCGGATATACGTTGGTCTCAGCAAGATGATAGCAGGGCCGGGCCGATTGTCCTGCTGGGTTGGCTGCTTTGTTTCTCTTGTAACCATGCGGATGGCGCAATAGAATATCGGTGGGCTCTCAGGCGTGCCGTACGGCCGCATTCTGGATGGGCGGCTGGACGGGAACCAGGCAGCAGAGGGTCCCAGCAGCAGGAGTAAAGCAGGATATGAGAACACCGGGTCGGCCAGTTCCGGCCATCGCTCTGACCGCGGTTCTGGTTGCAGCTTCCGCCGGATGGAGCATTGCATGGGGGCAGGATGCCGCGCCGCCAGCCAATTCCAACCCCAATGGCGTCACGCAGACGCCTCCGGTGGAGGCCAAGCCGAACCCGACGAAGCGCCGCCTCAGCGACAACGAGAAGTTCCAGCAGCAGAAGGAACTGAAGCAGGAGTTGAAGGGCGACTACAAGAAGTGGCTCGACGAGGACGTGAACTGGATCATCACGGACACGGAGCGGCAGGCGTTCAAGAACCTGACCAACGATGAGGAGCGCGACGCGTTCATTGAGAACTTCTGGCGCCGGCGCAATCCCAACCCCGACTCTCCTGATAACGAATATCGCGACGAGATCTTCGCGCGCATCGCCTACGCGAACGACCATTTTGCCGCGGGCAAGCCCGGCTACCTGACCGACCGCGGCCACATTTATATCGCGTGGGGACCGCCGGACGACAAGGAGACGCATCCCTCGGGCGGAGAGTACCAGCGGCCGATGGAAGAGGGCGGCGGATCCACGTCAACCTATCCGTTCGAGATCTGGCACTATCGCTATCTGGAGGGCATCGGCGAGAACGTCAACATGGAGTTTGTCGACACCTGCCAGTGCGGTGACTACCACTACACCATCGACCGCTCTGAGAAGGACGCGTTGAAGTATGTTCCCAATGCCGGCCTGACGGAGTGGGAAGAGAACGGCCAGGCCCAGAAGAAGGATCGATTCCAGGGCGGGGGACTCGAGCAGCTCGGCCTGGGGCCCATGAGCCAGCAGAACCAGAGCAAGCAGTTTGAACGGCTGGATGAGATGGCGAAGATCATGGCGCCGCCGCCGATCAAGTTCGGCGATCTTGAGGATTTCAATGTCACGTCAAAGATACTTCGCGGACCGCCCCTGCTCTTCGATGTCCGGACCGACTATGTAAAGGTGACCAACGAGACGGTGAACGTGCCGATCACGGTGCAGATCCGGAACTCGGACCTCACCTTCAATACGAAGGACGGCGTTTCAACCGCGAAGGTCGAAATTCAAGGCTGGGTCTACAACCTCACGCATCGTATGATCCAGAGCTTCGGCGACCCGTTGGAAGTGGACACGCCGGCGGAGTTGCTGCCCCAGGTGCAGAAGCAATACCGCGTCTACTGGAAGTCGCTGTATCTGAAGCCCGGCCTGTACAAGGTCGATATCGTGATGAAGGACGTCAACAATCCGGACCACATCGGCAAATGGACACGCAGCCTGAACGTGCCGCAGTATGATGACGACACGCTGGGCCACTCCTCGCTGATCCTGGCGGACCAGATGTATCACGTGCCATCCAAGGAGATTGGGGCGGGCAACTTCGTGATTGCCGACACGTTCGTTCGGCCGAGGGTTTCCGTCGGCGGCCCGGCGACGCCACCGAAGTTCAGCCGGTCCCAGAACCTCGATTTCTGGATGCAGGTGTACAACCTGGGGATCGACGACAAGACCAAGCAGAACAATGCGGCCGTGGAATATACGGTCGCCGATGCGACCGGAAAGGTCATCCTGGACAAGAAGGAGTCCACGACCCAGTTGAGCCCTAACTCAGACCAGTTGACGCTGGAGAAGAGCATGCCGCTGGCCAGCCTTCAGCCGGGTCAGTACCAGGTTTCGATCAAGGTGGACGACGCCATCAGCAAGCAGCATACGGAAAATACGGCCAAGTTCACGGTAGAATAGGGAAGTGCCCAAAGCGCCGTTTGAGAGCGCTCACGGGAAGGCGAATTGGGAAGCTGCGCAGGCAGCGCGCGACAGATGCCAAGGATCGCACGCGGCGCAGCAACTCCTGGACGGGCCGTTTTGTTGGCGCGTCATCGATTGAGGCCCAAAGGACGCACAGGTGGTGTGATACTGTGCAGCGCAGCTGGACAAGAATCGGACTCGGCGTCGCGGCGTTCACCGTCGTCTGCCTGAGCGCTCGCGCGTCTTCCACCGCATCGGTCAACGGACTTGTCCGCGATGCTCGCGGCGCGGCACAGATTGGCGCCATGGTGCAGGTGCTTGCCGACGGCTCCAATGCAGTGGCCACCGCCTTCACTGACCTCTACGGCCGCTACCGCATCGGCAACCTGCCCGCCGGCCGTTACCAGGTGCGTGCGACCGCGACGATGTTCCTGCCGACCACGCGCTGGAACCTGCGACTGGCCACCGGTATGCGGGCTACGGTCAACCTGACGATGAGCATGATCGCCGACCCGGCGGTCTGGTTGCCGGCCACGCGCCGGGCGCCAAGCGAGCCGGGCGATGACTGGGCGTGGACGTTGCGCTCCGCGCCGGACCGGCCCATTCTGCGCGTGCTGAGCAATGGATCCGTGGTACTGGCCGACATCGATGGGGATGGGGAGCAGGCACAATCGCCTCGGATCCAGATGCGGGCGGGGTTGACGGGCGGCAATGCCGGTTTTGGCGCCAGCGGTGTGCATGGCGTGATTGCGCTGGACCGGGTTGCGGCCAGCGGCTCGGATATTGTGCTGCAGGCAGACATGGGAGTTCCGGACGCAGCGTTCCATGACGCTCCGCAGCTCAACGGAGCTTCCGGCGAAGTTGCCGCTGGATTTCAGCGCACCAATCCGCTGGGCGCATCGCGGGTTGTGATGACGGCGGCCTCGCATCCTGAACTTGCAGTTCCGGGCAGCGATACCGGCATGCAGTGGATGCGCATGGCCAGCGCACAGAAGATGCAGTTTGGCGACGCGGCTGAAGTGGAGGCGGGCGGCACGGTCTATGCCATCCATGCCAACGGATATGCGCTCTCCACGCGGCCTTTCCTCCGCGTGACCGTCCATCCGGGACAGGTCTGGGCGGTGCGTTACCGGCTTGCGACATCGCGCGAGGTCCAGGCCTACGATTCTCTCGACGCGGTGGGCGGCGATGTGCCGATAGCCGCAAGGATTGGCAACAGGATGACGACGGCGGACGGGATGCACCAGGAGATCGCCGTCACGCGCAAGATCGGCGATGGCACGATGCGCCTTACGGTATATCACGACCAGAGGGAGCACGCGGCAATCGCCGGCACAGGCGCAGCAGGGCTGGCGGACGGCGGCGGCACTGCGTCCGTGGTGGATACGGCGACGGGCGACTTCCGTATGCTGGCCGCGGGCTACACGGCAAAAGGCTTGAGCATTGCGCTGGCGCAGCCGGTCGGGTCGAACATGTGGGCCTCTGTTGCTTATGCGAGCGGCCGGGGCCTGGCCGTCGGACCCGACGGCGAGAATATCGTTGCAGCGAGTGCAGCGCTGCATCCGGTTTCCGCGAGTGCAACGACTGCGGAACTCGACGGCCGGATCGCGCGCACGCACACCAAAGTGTCCACCAGCTACCGCTGGCAGCCGCATCGCGTGGTGACGGCCGTGGATGCCTATGCTCCGGGAAGCGAGCAGAGCTATCTGAGCCTGTATGTTCGCCAGGCCATTAGCCTCGGCAACCTGCTGCCGCAGGGCCTGGAGGCGACGGTCGATGTCACCAACCTGCTGGCGGAGGGATACCACCCCTTTCTCTCCGCCGATGGCCGCACGCTGTATCTGGCGCAGGCGCCGCGCACCGTGAAGGCAGGGCTGGCGTTCAACTTCTAGGGAAGCTCCGATCAAGCCTGAATGCCGGCTCCAGAAGAAACGCAGATTCCCTTCGGGAATGACAAAATCAATGGCAGGTCGCCCGTTTGAGGCGGGACGCGATCAGACGTTCCTCATGATCCGGCTTTTTTAGCGCGGCCCATTTGCCGCCTTACATCCTTAGATCTTCTGCTCCAGTTGGAGCGAAGCGATTCGATTCGCGAGATCGTCTTTCGCCGCCTGCAGGTTGGCCTCTGCCGCGGCAATGGTCTTCTGCTGTGTGGCGATCTGGTCTTCTGTCGTGTTGAGGTCATGCACGAAGCGATCGCGTGATGTCTTGTCCGCCCCGGCCAGTGCCGTGATATTCGCGCGCTGCCGCTCTTCATCCGAGCGCAGGTCGTTCATGCGGGTGTTCGCGGCATCCAACGCGGTCTGCATGTCGGCCAGCTTCCGGCGCGCATCGAGAATGGGTTCCAGCGCCTGCTTGATGGCGTCGCTGTTTCCCGTCTGGTTGAGGATGTATGTGAGCTGCGAGTCGTTGAAGTTGGTCAGTTGGTACACGGTGGCGCCTTCATGGCGCTCGCCGACGTGCAGCCGCGCAGTCTCGGCCGGCGCCACGGCGACGCGGAAGCGGTAAACGCTGGAGGTGGTCTCTTCCGGCCTGGGGGCTTGTTCATCGCGGCTTCCGGCGCTATCGAGCGTATAGCCCACGCGGACAGGCTGCTCAAGAATCACGGTGCGGGGATCGGCGGCGGCGTTGTGCACGACGTAGGTGATTTCGGCGATGTCGGTCGAGTGCAGCACCAACACGCCCTTGGCTGCGGTGATGGAGGTGGCGTGCTGCGAGTTGAGACGGCTCTCGGTGGTTACGCGCACGGCCTGGTCGACCGCATAGGAGAGCAGGCGCTTTTCGTTGGGATGAATGGGATCGAGCAGGCCTTCGCCGCCGAAGTCGCCGTTTTCGACGATGGTGAAGGAGCCGCGATCGA
>DATNAU010000062.1:0-21920 GCA_035572415.1 Acidobacteriaceae bacterium | reverse complement strand
GTGAGCCTCCAAGTCCTTCGCGTTGAAGAACGCTGTCCCGTAGATGCGCTGCAGCTGCGGATTCTTCTCATCGCCCAGCCAATAGGCGCCGGCGATCGACGTAATCTTGAACGCCTTCACACGGCCGGTGGAAGGAATGTGCGGCCCGCGGCAGAAGTCCGTGAAGTTGCCATTGCGGTAGAGCGAGATCGCTTCGCCCGGCTTGGTGAACCGCTCAATGAAGTGCACCTTCATAAAGTCGCCGTGCGACTTGTAGTCCGCGAGTCCCTGATCCCGCGGTTCTTCTACGCGCTGGAACTTCTCATCCCGCGCGACCACTTCGGCCATTCGCGCTTCGATCGCAGCAAGATCCGCCTCCGTGAATGGCGTTTCGCGGTACACGTCATAGAAGAAGCCGCTACCCGTCGCCGGGCCATGTCCCAGCTTCGTCTCCGGAAAAAGCTCCAGAATCGCCGTCGCCATCACGTGCGCGGCAGAGTGCCGCAGCACCTTCAGTGCGGCTTCGTCCTGTTCCTTCAGCAACGTCAGTTCGACATCTTCATTCAGCGGAGCAACCAGATCGACCAGCCGCGAACCATCCTCGCCCGCCCCCGCCCCATACATCGCCGCCTCGGAGGTCTCGGAACCGCCTTCACCGGTTAGTGCCCCATTCATCGCGGTTTCATCGCGATGAGTGGGTTGCGCCGTCAGCGGCCGCACACGCGCCACCACCACCGCGGCAGCCAGCCGCGGCGAGATGCTGTTCGCAATCTCCAAAGGAGTGGTCCCGCGCGCGACCTCGCGCACCGAACCGTCGGGGAGTTGTACCTTGATTTGGGCTGGGCCCTGCTGAATCTGCTCTTGGCTCACCCCTACAGGATACTTGGTTCAAGCCGGCAGCAGCACGCCTTAGGCGGTCTGTTGATCCGTCGCCGGCGCCGGCTTGCGTAGCGACAGGCCGTTCTTCTTCGCCCATACATGGCCACGCCAGATGCCTACCAGCGGCGCAACCGCAACCACCACAAATGCATAGATCACTGACATCTGCATATCGCTTCTCCTTTGTTGTCGCGTCGGCCGCTGGGCCTCGCCCGGCGCACACATCAAAGGCGTTCGGGCCCAACCCAATACTCCGGGTACATCCTTACTATCGGCTGCCGGAACCTCCCTCACCAATGACCTGTTTGGGTGAGGCCGGCCAACTCCCACTTTCGTAACCCTGCGATGACATCCCGCTCAACGGTTCGCGCCGCGTACACTGGCTTTTTATGATCCGTAAGGGCATCGTTACGTCAGTAATTGTGATCGCATCTGGGTTTGCGATGGTTGCCCATGCGCAGCCTGCCGGGCTTGTCGATATTGACAGCAGCAAATCGCAGTCCGCCTTTCCCATCGCCGCAAACGGCCGCACCGCCGCCATCTACATCGCGCCCGGAAATCCCGCGACCGTACGCGTCGCCGCAGACGCGTTTGCCTCCGATGTCGAGAAGGTCACCGGCGCGAAGCCCCATATCCTTGCCTCGCTCACCGCACCGCTGCCACAAAACCTCATCATGGTAGGCGTTCTGGGCAAGACGCCGGAGTTCGATCGCCTGCGAGACGCGCACCGCCTCGTCACAACGCAGGTCGAGGGCAAGTGGGAAGCCGCAGAAACCGTAACGGTCCTCAATCCGCCGAAGAACATTCTTCCCGGCGTGCATGAGGCGCTGGTCATCGCCGGCGCGGATCGGCGCGGCGCAGCCTACGCGCTGTTCGCGCTCTCGCGCGCCATGGGCGTCTCACCGTGGACCTGGTGGGCGGATGTGCCGGTGCCGCACCATGCCGCGGTGTATGTGCGGCCCGGTGTGCACTTGCAGGCCTCGCCCTCCGTCCAATACCGCGGCATCTTCCTCAACGATGAGGACTGGGGCCTGCGACCGTGGGCCGCGAAGAAGATGGACCCGACCGTGGACAACGGCAAGGGAAATATCGGCCCGCACACCTATGAGCGCATCTTCGAGTTGCTGCTGCGTCTGCACGCCAACTCGCTGTGGCCGGCCATGCATCCCGGCTCGCTCGCCTTCAACGCTGTGCCGGAAAACGCCATCCTGGCTGACAAGTGGGGCATCGTGATGGGCTCGTCGCATTCCGAGGCGCTGCTGCGCAACAACGTCGGCGAGTGGAGCGAGAAGCCGCCACCCGAGGGCAACGGCCGCTGGAACTACCAGACCAATGCGTCCGCCATGAACGACTACTGGGCCAGGCGCCTCGAAGTGAACGGCAAATACGAGAACTTCTACACCGTCGGCCTCCGCGGCGTGCATGACTCCGGTCTCGAAGCCACCGGCACTCCCGCAGTAAAGGCCCGCCTCGTCGAAAGCGTGATGGCCGAGCAACAGAAGCTGCTCGCGCAATATGTGAATCCCGACGTCGACAAAATTGCGCAGATCATCTGGCTCTACAAGGAGTCGCTCGATCTCTATCGCGTCGGCATGAAAGTGCCCCCTGACGTAACGCTCGGCTGGACCGACGACAACTACGGTTACATCCGCGAACTCCCCAACGCGGCTGAGCGCGCGCGTCCCGGCGGCAACGGGCTTTATTATCACGTGTCCTACTGGGGCGCGCCGCATGACTATCTCTGGCTCTGCACGACGCCGCCCGCGCTGCTCCGCGAAGAACTGAGCAAGGCCTTCGACCACGGGGTGCGCAAATACTGGATCCTCAACGTCGGCGACCTGAAGCCCGCCGAGCTCGACATTGACTACTTCATGCAGCTCGCCACCGACGAACCGAAGATGGCGGCGATGAGCCAGCGCGACTTCCTCACGCAATGGTTCGACGAGCAGTTTCCGACTGCGGATTCAAAGGCACCCGTGGGTATAACGCTCGCGAATATCATGACGCGTTACTACGCGCTCAACTTCATCCGCAAACCGGAGTTCATGGGCTTCAACGGCTACAACGACGGTATCAAGCGAACAGAGTTTAACCCGCTTGCGTGGGGAAGCCCCGCATTCGTACCTGTTGACTCCAAATCTACGACCTCAGCTTCAAGGTGGATGACGGACCAGAATTCCGATCGCGAAGCAGCGTGGTCGCATCTTGCTGCGGAGGCTGCAGAGATTCGGCGCGATATGCCGGCGACCTATCAGTCAGCGTTCTTCGAGCTGGTCGATTATCCCGTTGAAGCAGCGGCCGCGATGAATGAGAAGTTTCTTGATGCAGATCGGACTTACCTTGGCTCGCGTGATCGGTCAGCGCGCATGTTGGACTATCGCGCACAATCGAAAGCTGCCTACGACGAGATCCAATCGCTGACCGCGAAGTACAACTCGCTCGAAGACGGCAAGTGGGACGGCATGATGAGCGACCACCCGCGCGACCGGCACGTCTTCGAGATGCCGAGGCTCGCAACTGCTGCGGATGCAGACACGCCGCTTCCGGCGTCGTGGTCCGCGGGCAGCCCGGAGTGCCAGGCCATGGCAGACTCCAGCGCTCAGAAGATGAGCGTGGCGAAAACTCCCGCTGCGATTACCAACTCGCGACCGATATTTACCGAGCAGCATTGCACGGTCTCCATCAACGCCGCGCACTTCACGCGCAGCTCCAGCGGCAACCTCATCGCGAGCTGGCATGTCCTCGACGATCTCGGTATCTCCGGCTCCTCCGTAGTATTCGGCGAGCCGGGCCGTACCTCGCCCTTCGGCCCCATCTCCACCGCGGCAGGTGGCCCATCCACAACGACGGGTGGCCCATCCTTTGCGGCTTCATCGCAAAGGGTGGGTTCAGATAGCCTCTCTCCCTCGCTCGACTATGACTTCACCACGACCTCCTCCGGCCCCGCAACCCTCGCGCTCCACCTGCTCCCCACATTCCCCATCGACAGCGATCACCAGCTTCGCTACGCCGTCTCCCTCGACGGAGGCAAGCCCATCGAACTGAACGCCGCGGCCAGCCCGAACGCCAAATCCGCCGGCTCAGGCGACGGTCCCAGCACCGCCGACTGGTCCGCGAACGTCCTGCGCAATTCGGCCATCGCCAACGTGCCGCTGGGCAATCTCTCAGCCGGCAAGCACACGCTGCGCCTGCTCTATCGCGATCCCGGCGTCGTCTTCCAGCACCTCGTCATCACCTTCCCCGGCGCGCCACCCGCCTATCCCATCCCTCCCGAAACGAGATAGCAACCTCGCATCACCGATCCGTGCCCCATTCATCGCGCGGCCCCATCGCGCGATGAGTGGGATCGCGCCACTACTGACCGAACCTGTGCTGTCAGCTGAAAGCTCTCAGCTGATAGCTCGAGAATCATTCTCTCGCCCCCAGCTGGCTACGAACAACGTAGAACGAACAATGTACAACGAGCCTTGTGCCCCACTCGAACCTCGCACCCTGAACCTCGCACCACCGATCCATGCCCCATTCATCGCGCGGCCCCATCGCGCGATGAGTGGGATCGCGCCACTACGGCTCGAACCTGTGCTGTCAGCTGAAAGCTCTCAGCTGATAGCTCGAGAATCATTCTCCCGCCCCAAGCTGGCTACGAACAACGTACAACCAGCCTTGTGCCCCACTCGAACCTCGAACCCTGAACCTCGCACCACCGATTCGTGCCCCATTCATCGCGCAGTCCCATCGCGCGATGAGTGGGATCGCGCCACTACTGACCGTGCTGTGAGCTTAAAGCTCTCAGCTGACAGCGCGAGAATCATTCTCCCGCCCAAAGCTGGCTACGCCCACGAACAACGGACAACGTACAGCAACCCTCGCCCTTCGTACCCCACTCGAACCTCGAACCTTCCTCTCTCTGCTATCGTTTCTCCTGCCATGAAAATCACCCGCCGCACTGCCCTCAAGTCCTCCGCTGCCGCAGCCGCGGCTCTCGCCCTGCGCGGTGCCCGCCTGTTCTCGCAGGGTTCAACCTCCGTCGATGCGCACATCGACATCCTGCCCGCCGAGCCCATCGCGACCATCTCGCCCGAGATCTACGGCCACTTCATCGAACAGCTCGGCGGCGTGGTCTATGACGGCGTCTGGGTCGGGACAGATTCCAAAGTCGCCAACACCGGCGGCGTGCGCCAGAGCTTCATCGACGCACTCAAGTCCATCAAGGCGCCGCTCCTTCGCTGGCCAGGCGGCTGCTTCGCCGACTCCTACGACTGGCGCGATGGCATCGGCGCACCCGGCTCACGCCCCGCGCGCACCGCCTTCTGGAGCCAGCAGGAGACCAACCGCTACGGCCTGCATGAGTTCATGCACACCTGCCGCGCCATCGGCTGCAAACCGTACCTCGCGGCGGACCTGCGCACCCTCCCCGCGCGCGACTTCTACCAGGAGATCGAGTACTGCAACGCGCCCGCGGGCAATGTTCCCTCGAACTCCGCCGCGCCTGCCGTGCCGGACACGCTTGCCGCGCAACGCGCCGCGAACGGCGATCGCGAGCCCTTCAACGTCGATCTCTGGGGCGTGGGCAATGAGAGCTGGGGCTGCGGCGGCAATCTGGACCCCGAAGAGTACGCCGCAATGTTCCGCCGCTTCACCTCCTGGACGCCAAGCTACTCGCGTACACCCCTGCGCTTCGTCGCCGTCGGCGGCAACGGCGACGACGTGGACTTCACCCGCCGCATGTTCAAGGCGCTCTACTCCAACTCCGAGCGGCGGCACATCTTCGGCCTCAGCGTGCATTACTACACCTCCGGCAGCGCCAGTGAATTTGCCGCCGGCGACGCGCTCAAGTTCTCGAACGGCGAGTATTACGACCTGCTCACCCGCGGCAGCATCACGGAGCGCATCGTGCTCGACCACTTCGGCGCGATCAATGACACGCAGCAGCCCAACCAGCCGCATGTGAAGCTTGTCTTCGACGAGTGGGGCGCGTGGTACGGCCCCGGCACGCGGCTCGCGCAGAACTACAACCTCTCGCAGCAGTCCACCATGCGCGATGCGCTGCTCACCGGCATTACGCTGGACATCTTCCAGCGGCACGCGGACAAGGTCGCTGCCGCATGCGTCGCGCAGACCATCAACTGCCTCCATTCGCTGGTCCTCGCCATGGGCGACCAGTCGTGCGTGACGCCGACGTATCACGTCTTCAGGATGTATATGCCGCACCAGGGCGCGCAGTCGGTTCGCACACAGTTCTCCGCGGCCGGTATCCCGAACCCGCTCGCCAATGCTCCAATCCCCGTCGGCGGCAACAGCTACGCCGGCTCGATCGATGCGTCGAAGATTCTCGCAGGGCTTTCGGGATCAGCATCCATTTCGCCTTCCAACCCAAAGCTGCTCACGCTCACCGTCGTCAACCCGCATCTGGACAAGCCAATGACCACGGAGATCGCAGTCGCCGGCGCAAGCATCGCCTCGGCATCGGGCACCGTGCTCTCGGAGCCGGACGTTCACGCGCACAACGACTTCGCGCATCCGGATGCGGTGAAGCCGTCGGCTGCGACCGTCGGCTCAACATCCGGCGGCCGCCTCACACATACCTTCCCGGCCGCCAGCGTCACGTCCCTCCAGATCACCCTGGCATAAGTACGATAGCGGGTGGCCCATCCTTTGCGGCCTCATCGCAAAGGGTGGGTTCGCTTTGTATGCAGAAGGCGTGCCTCGCAAGGCTTTCACTCGGCCCGCGACAAGCTGTCAGCTTATAGCTGTTTTTAGCTGTCAGCTCTGGATTCGTGCTTTTCTATCCGGAGTTTCGCCGCGCCTCCTGGTCCCTAGTCCCCAGCACCGAGTCCCTAGCCAAGCGTCTTCATGTCGATCACGAAACGATACTTCACATCGGCCTTCACCACGCGGTCGTAGGCCTCGTTCACCTTCTCGATGGAAGTCATTTCGATCTCGCTGACCACCCCGTTATCGGCGCACCAGTCGAGCATCTGCTGCGTCTCCGGCATGCCGCCAATCATGGAGCCGGAGAGCGAGCGCCGGTTCGTGATCAGCGAGAAGGGTGAGATCGCCGGAGGATTCTCCGGCAGGCCGACCATGCACATGGTTCCGTTGAGTTTCAGCAGCGCCATGTAGTCATCGACGCTGTGCGGCGCGGAGACGCAGTCCAGCAGAAAATCGAACCTGCCCTTGTGCTTCGCCATCGCATCGGGATCGTTGGAGATGACCACTTCATCCGCGCCCAGCTCCTTCGCGTCGTCAATCTTCTTGGCGCTGGTGGTGAACTGCACCACATGCGCGCCGAAGGCATGCGCAAACTTCAGCCCCATGTGTCCGAGGCCGCCCAGCCCGATGACGCCAACCTTCTTGCCCGGCCCAACCTTCCAGTGGCGCAGCGGCGAGTAAGTGGTGATGCCGGCGCAAAGCAGCGGCGCCACCGCAGGCAGCTTGTCGCCGAACTTTGGTGAGATGGTGTGCACGTAGCGCTCATCGCAGACCATGTTGTTGGCGTAGCCGCCATGCATCAGCGTGCCGTCGTACGCGCGCGTGTTGTAGGTGCCGACGAAACCGTTCTCGCAGTAGGCCTCCTCGCCCGCGCGGCAGTTGGCGCATACGCGGCAGGAGTCCACCATCACGCCGATGCCGGCGAGATCGCCCTCCTTGAACCGCTTCAAATCGCGGCCCACCGCAGTCACGCGGCCGACAATCTCATGGCCGGGAACCATGGGGTAAATCGAGTTCTTCCATTCATTGCGCGCCTGGTGGATGTCCGAGTGGCAGATGCCGGAGTAGAGAATTTCAACGACAACATCCTCGGGACCGGGATCCCGGCGATCAAAAGAAAAAGGAACAAGCGGCGATTTTGCGTCGTGCGCGGCGTAGCCGTGGGACTTCATCTAGTTCTCCTTGTAGGGATTTCATCCGATTAGATGTGCATAGACCGACGTTCGGCAATGCCGGTGCTAGTTGCCGAAGCTGAAGTTGACATTGATGGTGGTCTCAACCTCAACGGGATCACCGGCTAAGAGATATGGCCGATATGTCCATTGCCGGACGGCGTCAATCGCGGCAATTGTGAGATCGGCATCGGGACTGGACACTACCTGAAGGTCCTCCATGTGCCCGTCCTTGCCGATCCTTGCGTGCAGCACTACGGTTCCCTGAATATGCCTCGCTTTCGCCATCGGAGGGTAGAGGGGCGCAGCCTGGTGAAGCGCGAATCCCGCTATCACACCACTTGAGACCCTCACCGGGTCCACCGTCGGCGGCAATCCATCGGTTGCCAAGTCCACGTCGGCGATGTCCCGTTGCTCCAGTTTGTCGATCTTGCCTTCCGCTGCCTCGATCTGCTTCTCGCTGATCACCACTTCCATAGCGACCCGTCGGTGCTGAAAGGCGCCCATCGTATTGCGGAGGACAACCTCTCCGCCGAAGTTGGAAGAGAGCCGAAGAAGGCTACTTCCGACGTCAAAGCAGTACGTTGGAAAGAGTCCCATCGGAATCGGCGCCTTCCCGCCGATCGACCTGGACAGCATGATGCATTCCAGCGGCACTTTGCCCAGCGTGACCTTCTGCATCTGAGGTTGAGAGGCGTCAATCTCGTCTAGCCTCGCCATCGGGTGCAGCTCCTGCGCTACAAGCAGCGCCGCCATTTGAGGCGGCGGGTTGCTGTTGGCGGTCCGGAAGATTTTGTTACCGGTGTGGACCTCGGTCGCTGAATACGAAGGAAACGAATAGACTCGCTTCTGCCGCTCTGCGTCCTTCCAGTAAACCTCGACCGTGCCCTGCTCGCCAGGCTTGCCCTTGGCATCGAACAGTTGGACCAAGAGCTTGAGGTAAAAGGGCTTCACGTCAGCGTCGTTGAGCGACGAGTCCTTCTCTGCCGCATGAAGCCGACCTTTCAGGACGGCGGCATCATCCGCGCGCGCTGAAACACTCGCAGACAAGAGCACTGCCGCTGCAACTGCACCTCGGATCGCGCACCGCGGATTGAGCATGCCTCGAATTCCTTATTCGTCGTAGTGCAACAAACTATACACGTCGTACTCCGGGAACTTCGCGCGGCCTTTGAGGAAGTCGAGCTCCACGGCGAAGCCCAAGCCGGCGATCACGCCGCCCAGTTGCCGGACGAGCTGCACGGTGGCCTGCATGGTGCCGCCGGTGGCCAGCAGGTCGTCGACGATGACTACGCGCTGCCCAGGCTCAATCGCGTCCAGGTGGATCTCCAGCGCGTCCGTGCCGTATTCCAGGTCATAGCTCACACGGGCGGTCTTGGCGGGCAGTTTCTTCGGCTTGCGCACGGGAACAAAGCCCGCGTTGAGGCGGTACGCCAGCGCGGGGCCGAAGATGAACCCGCGCGCCTCAATGCCGAGGACCAGGTCGATGTCCTGCTCAATGTAATGCGCGGCCAGCGCGTCGATCAGTTGCGCAAAGCCGGCCTTATCCTTCAGCAGCGTGGTGATGTCATAGAACAGGATTCCGGGCTTGGGAAAGTCCGGCACGGTGCGGACGAGCTTCTTCAGCGCTTCGCAATTCAGGGTATCTTCCACGTTCGCTTTCTTCGTACTCACTCACCACGCTCCTTCAATTTTGAATTCCTTCAGCTCCGCGCCTTCGCTCTCCGCCAGCTCATGCTCCACGACCGAATCCACGCGGCTGCCGCGCGAGCCTTTGCCCAGCGCCAGCGAAAGGTCCTTCAACTGGTCCGGCTCGCCCGCGGCAACCACTTCCACATGCCCGTCATCGGTGTTGCGCACCCAGCCGCTCAGGCCGATCCCGGCAGCCTCGCGCTGCACGAACCAGCGGAAGCCCACGCCCTGCACACGGCCCTTCACCAGGTAATGCATCACCATTGGCTGCTATTGGATCCTGTAGACGTAGGCGCTATCGACGAACCTGTTCCCAATCATCTGTCCGCCGAGACGCAGACCCTCCACCGATTGCGTTTTACCAAACAAATTGCGCAGGGTCTTGATAAACGGATCGGAGGTCTTGAGGATCATGATGGGCGGAAGGGCCTTCTTGATTCTCTCCCTTAGAATCCTGGAAACCTTTTGGTAGTCCTTAAGCGGATCGGTCTGGCGCAAGGCGTCCGAGGAGAGAACCAGCCTGCCGTCTTCGTACTCGGGAGTTACCATCCACAAGGCTGCTTTCAGCTTGATCCCTTTATCTTCCAGGACGGAGACCACTTCGGAGCCCTCGGTGATGTCGAGATTTACCAGCGTCGTTTTATCCATGGCAACACTCCATTTCCCTTTCCTGAAACCGCGTCGATCAACGCTTTCGCATCACTGCGGGTCCAAATCTCATACCGGCTTCGTTCCGACCACTTGATTACGATGTTCCAATTGGCATCGAGCGCTGGATTTGTTGCCCCATCTATTTGCAGCTCGCGATAGAGCTCGGCCACTTTGATGAGTTCCGACGGGTTGTGGACATAGCTCCTATTGGCACGATCCTTGTCGGGAAAGTCGTGCTTGAGAGTCTCCTTCGCTATGCACGCCTTCAAGGCACACTCTATCGCATATCCGGCCAGATAATATGCGCCACTGTACTCTCCAGCTTTGAAGAGCGTCTTGGCTTCTCGAATTCGTGTCCCGGCAAGTCTCTGCAGGTCGATCCGGTTCATGGCTTACATCTCTGCGGGCGGAGGGTGGGCAGCTTACGCGCGGCTCATGTAGGTGCCTTCCGCCGTGTCCACGCGGATGCGCTCGCCCTCGTTGATGAACGGCGGCACCTGCACCACGAGGCCAGTCTCCATCTTGGCCGGCTTGGTCACGCTCGACGCCGTCGCGGACTTGATGCCCGGCTCCGTCTCCATCACCGTCATCTCGACATAAGTAGGCAGGTCGATGCCGACGGGCTTGCCGTCATAGAAGCTCACGCTGATCTGCAGGTTCGGCGTCAGGTACTCAACCGCGTCGCCGATCGTCTCATGCTTCAGCATGGTCTGCTCGAAGTTTTCGTCCATGAAATAGTAGTCCTCGCCGTCGGCGTAGAGATATTCCATCTTGATCTCGTCGACGATGACGCGCTCGATGGGGTCGGGCGAGCGGAAGCGCTCCACAAACATGGCGCCGGTGCGGATGTTCTTCAGCTTGGCCTGGATGAAGGCGCGCAGGTTGCCGGGCGTGCGGTGCTCCACCGAGAAGACCAGATGCAGCTGGTCCTTGTGCTTGATGATCATGCCCGGGCGCATCTGTGTTGCCGGAATTGCCATAACTTGAAACCCCTGAATTTTTGGCTTGGAGACAGCGGCGGGAACGTGGCCGTTCCGCAAATCCGCAGCTTTTTCAGTATATCCCGGCCTCAAGAACCTGCTGAAAACCCGCCTTAAGGTGCGTATGCGGAGTAGTAGCGGGCTTTAGAGGCTGCTGAAAAACTCGGTTTTGCTTAAGGGCACGGCTTCAGCCGTGCCGTAAATGGCTGCACAATCAATGCGGCTTTAGCCGCTGAGGTCATTTGTTTGGCGTTGCAGCGGACGTTTTCAGCAGCCTCTTTAGCCCGCGGTAAAGCCACACCGAATCAATGCGTCTTCAGCCGCGGGCCTTTCTTAGCCAGTCCTGCTGCACTTTTTCAGCAACCTCTCAAGCCGGCGCCAGCAGTTGCTCCAGCGATTCGCACCACACCATCTGCCGCCCGAACACTCGCCCAAAGCTGCGCGCGGCGGAGTGCATCGCGGCCTCCATCGTAACTGCGGTCCCTGCTGGCGCTTCCAATTCCAGGCTCGTTACACCGCGGTCCGAGATGCCGCACGGAACAATCCACTCAAACTCGCGCAGATCAGTCGTCACATTCAGCGCAAATCCATGCGACGTCACCCCCTGCGAAACATGCACGCCAATCGCCGCCAGCTTCTTCTCACGGATCGCGTGCTCAGCCCCTTGCACAGAATCGGGTGCCCCACATCTCGATCCTGAGATGTGGGATGAGGAACTGGGTGCCCCATCCAAGCTCCGCTTGGCTGGGATCGCGCCACAGGCGTCTTCGCTCGTCTCGCCACCCCCGAACGTCCACACGCCCGTACACTTCGCAATGCGCTTCGCCATCACCCCAAAGTCGGCGCACACGCGGATCAGCGCCTCCTCCATCATGCGCACGAAGTCCACGGGGCCAAGAAATGGGCCGCGTTTGCCGGGCCACTCGCCGCGCAGATCGAAGATCGGATAGCCCACCAACTGTCCCGGCCCGTGATACGTCACATCGCCGCCGCGGTTGATCTCGTGCAGCTCCACATTGCGAGCCGCCAGCCATTCGTCGCTCGCCAGCACATTCGCTCGCGACGAATTACGCCCCAACGTAATCACCGCCGGGTGCTCCAGCAGCAGCAGCGTATCGCCGATGGCGCCTTGCTTGCGAGCAGCAATCACCCGCGCCTGGATCTCCAACCCCTCCGCATACCCTACGCGCCCGAGATGCAACAGATGGATGAACATCACGCTTTCGCCAGCGGATTGCGCCAGCGCAATCCGGGGAACCTGGCGAAATCTCGATCATTCGTCTGCAGTTCGCCGCCGTACTCCATCGTTACTGCTGCGATCTCCGCATCTGTTACCGATCGGCCGCTCACGCGGCTTTCCGCCAGCAGGCGGCTGAAGATGGGCCAGTAGCGATCACCGGGGACCAGCAGCCGCACATGAGGAAGCTCAAGCCACTCCTCGACAAAACCGATCGCTTCTCTCATTGAATACGGCGCACGAAGAGCGCCCTTCTGTGTGGAAATTCGCAGAAAGGCCGATATGCACTGGATCGGAATTCCAATCAACTGATCAGCGGAAAAGGCCCTCTGAACGTAATCCCGGGCCGGGGTAAATCTCGGCGAATCGACGTCGTACGCGTAAAGCAGCAGATTCGCATCGAGCACAATCATCGATAGCCGGGACCTTCCAGCATCTCAATCAACTCAGAAACGCTTCCCGAAGTCCACTCCTTCGGCAACCCGATGCGCCGAGCCTTAATGCGGAACGGCTTTCGCTTCACCGGCACCGCCGCCTGTTGCAATCCCGACCGCAGCAATTCGTTTATGGTCGTCTTTAATGGCCGCCCGGTCTTGCGCATCTCCTTTTCAAGAAGATTGGCGACATCATCGTCAATGGTCAGTGTCGTCCGCACATCATGATGCTTTCACTTAAGGCATCATGATGTCAACCGCTTAGACATTCACCGCCAACCCTTCCACGCTGCTGAACCCATCCAGCAGCGCCTCGGCCACGGTCGGGTGTGCGTGGATGGTGAACATCATGTGCTCGACGGTTGCTTCAAGTTCGAGCGCGGTCACCGCCTCGGCGATGATCTCCGTCGCATACGGCCCGATGATATGCACGCCCAGCACCTCGCCGTACTTTGCATCCGCCACCACCTTCACAAAGCCGTCATGCGCGTCCAGGATCGTCGCCTTCGAGTTTCCGACGAACGGAAACTTGCCGACCTTCACCTGGTAACCTTTTTCCTTGGCCTGCGCCTCCGTCAGGCCCACGCTGGCAATCTGCGGATCGGTGTACGTGCACCCCGGGATGCGCGCGCGATTGACCGGCTTGGCGTACTTGCCCGCCATCTTCGCCGCAACCACCAGCCCCGCCATCGACCCCACATGCGCCAACTGCGGCAGACCGCCCACAATATCACCGATCGCATACACGCCCGGCTCCGTCGTCTCCATCCATTCGTTCGTCATGATGAAGCCGCGGTCCGGCGTGATCTTCGTCTTGTCGAGGCCGATATCCGCGGTGCGCGGCGAGCGCCCCACCGCCACCAGCACCTTCTCCGCCTGCTTTTGCTGCGCCTTGCCGTTCGAGTCGGTCCAGCTCACCTTCACGCCCTGCGCGTTCTTCTCAATCTTCGAATCCTTGATCGACAGGTTCACATCGATCCCGCGCTTCTTGAACTGCCGCAGCAGCTCCTTCGAAATCTCCTCATCCTCCACGGGCACCACGCGCGGCAGCATCTCCAGGATCGTCACCTCAGCGCCGAAGCTCCGGAAGATCGAGGCAAACTCCACCCCCACCGCGCCCGACCCAATCACCACCAGCGACTTCGGCATCTCCGCAATCTTCAAAATCTCGTAGTTCGTAAGGATCGTCTCGTCCGCCTTCAGCCCCGGCAGCATGCGCGCGTCGGAACCCGCCGCCAGCACCACCTTCTTCGCCTTCACCTGCTCCTGCTTGCCGTCCGCCAGCTTCACGTCCACCGTATGCACGCCGTCCTTCGCCGCCCCGGTCAGCCGCCCAAATCCCTTGAACACCGTGATCTTGTTCTTTTTCATCAGGAAGTCGAGACCCTTGGTGTGGCGCGAGATCACGTCGTCCTTGCGCGCGAGCACGCCCTTCCAGTCCACCTTCGCGCCTTCCACGCCCGCAATCCCAAAGGTCTTCGCATGCTTCAGGTGGTCCCAGATCTCCGCGGTGAACAGCATCGCCTTGGTCGGAATGCAGCCCCACAGCAGACACGTGCCGCCCAGGCGGTCGTTCGCGTCCACCAGCGCCACCTTCAGCCCCAACTGCGCGCTCCGGATCGCGCACGTATATCCGGCCGGCCCGCCGCCCACCACCACCGCATCAAAGATCGTCTCCGCCACCGTCCAGCTCCCGCCAATTCAAGATTTTCGGTAGTGTCTCAGTTTGCTCGACGGAACTCTTTTGTTTTGTCATTCCCGAAGGGAATCCGCGTCTCTTTTTCAAACTGAGACACTACCAGATTTTCGCGTCCCTCCCATCTTACGCCGCACGGCAAACACAGCCGCGTGCGCCGGGTGGCCCATGCTTTCGCGCTCCTCGCGAAAGCGTGGGTTTATCTCCCTTCACCACAAATCCGTGCCCCATTCATCGCGCATTCTTTGCGCGATGAGTGGGATCGCACCACAAATGCCGCCATCCCGAGCGAGGAGCATCGCGACGAGTCGAGGGCCCCCCGCATTTGTCTTGCTTAAGGGCACGGCTTCAGAGCCTGCCCTGAGCGTAGTCGAACGGGTGCTGTAAACACTCGCAGAGATGAAGGGCTTCAGCCCCTGAGGTCAATCACAACCTCATCAAATATCCAGCTTCTCGCGCTGACTCCTAATCTTTCCCGACAGCCATTCGCCCTCCCACACGCCAACAAAATAGAAGAGCACCAGACCACATAGCAGCCAAACTGACCCAATGCGCGGCAGATGCTCAGTCATCCAGGACGGCAGGAACGGAACCGCGCGAAGCATCAGATACGCAACCAACGTGACAGGCGCAAGAATGAGTACATGGTGAGGAAGAAGCGTCGCCACATACTCCGGGATCCGTGGCTCGCCGAATAGATCATCCGCGTTGGTCAGCGATAGTCCCAGTCCAATCGCAAAAGCAAACGCCGTGTAACTGCCCCCGACTGCAATCGGCCACGCCCACGGATGACTATCGAATGGAAAATACAGCAGGCAGAAGACCGCGCCCGCTATTACATGGGACCATTTGGACCACGTTCTCGCCGCCATCCCGGATTCCTCTTGCCCAACATCGCGCTGCCTGGCGTTAAGCGAATATGGTTCGCGCCGCTTGACGAAGATAATTCATCCCGCCAACGAATCTCCAGCATTGTTACCCCCCCGCTGGCATCCCACCCTCCCCGCGACTTAAAATAGAAGCGGTCCAGTCGCTCACGTTCGTCGAAATCTTTGCCGGAACGCTATGGGGAGATGGAGCAGCAGACCCCGGAGAGTTTCAGCATGGGCACCAAGCATTCCTGCACGGCCGCGCTGGCGATCGCATTCCTCCTTACCCTGCCAACCGCCGCCCCAGCGCAGGGCTACGCCGCGGACAAGCCCTTGGGCGCCACCGCGCAGCAGTTGCCCGCCTACCTCTCGCAGGCCGGCCTTGAGCAACGGCTCGGCGACCCGCTCCCGATGAACGCCGTCTTTACCGACGAAGCCGGCCACACCGGCGCCTTGCAAAGCTGGTTCAGCGGCAAACCCGTCGCCATGGCCCTGGTCTATTACCGCTGCATCATGCTCTGCCCGCAGGTGCTCTACGGACTCGCCACCGGCCTGCGCCAAACCACCCTCACCGCCGGCAAAGACTACGACGTCGTCATCGTCAGCATCGACCCCATGGACTCACCCGCCGACGCCGCCAAGGAGAAGGCAACGTTCCTCTCGCAGGCCGGCTTCAACACGCCCGCCCAGGCCTCCGCCGTACACTTCCTCACCGGACAGGAGCCGTCCATCCAGGCCATCGCCGCCGCCACCGGCTTCCACTATGTCCGCATCCCGGGCCCCGACGGAAAGATGGACCAGTTCGCCCACTCCAGCGTCATCATGTTCGCCACACCCGACGGCAAGATGTCCAAATATCTCTCCGGAATCGACTATCCCGCGCGCGATCTGCGCCTCGCGCTCCTCGGCGCCTCCGAACACAAAATCAGCAACCCCGTCGACCTGCTGATCCTCTACTGCTGCAACTACAACCCCGTCTCCGGCCGCTACACCGTTGCCGTCGAAAGAATCCTCGGCATCGCCGCCATGTTCACCCTCGCGATCGTCGCCGGAATGATCTTCCTCCTCACCCGCCGCCCGAAGCGCGCCCTAACCCAACAGCTGTAGCCGCCACGCAGCTGTGACCGCAACACACTCGGGCGTCATTCTGGAGCTTCGCTCCAGAATCCCCGCATTTGCCACAAAGCAGCCTGCCCTGAGCGAGGTCGAAGACCGAGTCGAACGGGTGCCCCATTCATCGCAGCTTCATCGCGATGAGTGGGATCGCGCCACCGTTGATCGAACCCTGCCGAAGAGGGCTGTCAGCTTAAAGCTCTGAGCTTACAGCTCGAGATCCCGGCCCTTCGCTCGAACCACCACTAATCCGTGCCCCATTCATCGCAGCTTCATCGCGATGAGTGGGATCGAGCCACAAATGATGATGCCGGGATGATGCCGTCATCCCGAGCGAAGCCGCGCTCGCGGCGAAGTCGAGGGACCCTCGCATTTGCCTTTGCTCATCATTCTGGAGCAAAGCTCCAGAATCCCCGCATTCTGCACATTGCGGCGCTAACTGTCTCAGTCCGCGGAAGGCTGCTCCACACCATCCACAACAAAAACATCGGCAGGCGCTTTCACCGGAACCAGCTTCAGCCCAAGCTGTTCCTGGATAGCGGTAAACAGCCCCGGCGGCGCGTTGGGGTCGGCGGTGCGGGTCTCATCGACGGTGTAGTGCAGAGAGAAATCGTATTTGCCCGCCAGGCCGGTCTGATCGACAACCGGCCTGTCGACAAAAAACTGCATGCGCTCGGCAAAGTCCTTCACCGATGCGCTGGTGAGGCTGATCTTCTGGTCCTGCCCATTGCGCATGTCGTCGCCGCTGGTCTTTTCCTCCGGTCCCGCCGTCTTGATCTTGGGTCCGCCCTTCGCAATCTCGACCGCGTAAACGGCGAGGTCGCGCGTATCGTGGTGGAACCTGAGACCAAACCGATCGGCAAGCAGATTCTGGAGCATCGCCTGATACTGTGCCCGCGTCGGCTCGCCAGGCGTATCCATGGTGCCCATAATGTCGAAGCTCTCGTTGTAGAACCAGTCGGGCGCGCCGACGATCTGGCGAGGGTTGATCGCATAAGCCACCTGCATGATGCTTGACGCGCTCTTGTTGCGGATCTTCATGCGATCGCCCTCCGCGTCAAAGCCTGAACAGCCGCGGCAAGGGTCGTCCGGATTGTGCGGCTTGATGGTTGCCGCCGCGAAGGACAAATGGGCATCTACGGCCCCACCCCCGGACGGCGCAACCGTCTGCGACATGCCCACCGCACCGGCAATGCCTAGAAGTGCTGCTGCGGAACTTAACAGGCGAACACGCATGGAATGCTCCTCAATGCCGTGCGTTCCAAAGAATAACGCTTCCGTTCCCTACCCGAAGTGCCTGCCCCATGCCGCCAGGAGTTCAATCGTGAAGCTCCTCCACGGTCCCCAGTGGTAGAGAAACGCCTGCAGGCACTCCACCGACAGCAGGCCCACCGCGCCGACAGCGAATTGCTTCATCAACCGGCCGCGCCATGCGTCCCAGGCAGCCATCAGCGCTATCACCATCACGTTGCCGTAGAACATCGAGACGAACCACATCACCGTCGAGTGCGGCTCAGCAATAAAATGGTTCGCCAGCCGCGCGTACCCCGGATCGACAATCGCCACCGTCGCCAGGATCATCACCCGCTTGTGCGCCGCCGGATTTTTGCGCAGCGTAATTCCCCACAGCAGCAGAACCGCAAACGCCGAGATGTCGCCAAACTGGACCGAGAGGAACTGCGGACTGCCCGGCCCGGAGGGAAGCGGCCCTTTCGCCACCATCGCCGCCCACGGACCGAGCACCAGCATTACGCATGCCCAGGCCGCGGCGAACCATCCCAGCTTCCGGTGTATCGCCACGCGATCGCTCACCACCAGCAGCACCTGCGCGGTAAGGATCAGCAGCCACACCGTGAACACCGCCGCGTGAACATAGATCAGCGTTCCGGGCGCGGGCACCTCATGCCGGAAGCGGTCGCCGTCCAACCCAAACCCGGCGATCATCCCAATCCAGATCAACCCGAGCCATACCAGGGACGGCCGCCTGTCTTCGCGCGCGCTCCAGCTACCGCGCGTATGCCATTGGAACCCAGGCCTTACAACTGTCGCTGCGGTCGACATTTCTTTTCCTCTTTCGCGTGTTTGCGCGCCCTCTCCATCACGGGTGGAGAGACACAGTTCAGGGGAGTAGCTAAATTCAGCCGGGGAGGAACGGTCACGAGTCTACCACTGCACCACTGCCCATAAGTGTCCCGTCGCAATCACGAAGCTGCTGGAGCGTCCGCTTGCATCCATGCCCACGAACCTCTTTCCTCGCCGTCGCGAGCCTCATGCCGCCGGCGCGCTCGGCAGTCTGCGGTGATACACTCCTTTCCGCCTCCCCGAACAGCTTTTCCCGGTCTTCATTGCTGAACAGCGAAAGGTGCTTGATGTCCACACAGGTACTGTCGCACGTTGACACGCGCCGCTGGACCGCCCAGCGTCTCGCGATCTGGCTGGCCTGGGCCGCCGTCGCGGCGGTTGCAGCGTACTTCTGGTTTACGACGATCCCGAAGTACTTCCACTATGACCGCGCGCATTACATTTACTACTGGCCCAAACGCTGGTGGCTCATCGCCCATATCGGCGGCGGAAGCCTGGCGCTGGTTACAGGACTGTTCCAGTTCAGCGGCGCCATCCGTAAGCGCTGGCCGAAGGTACATCGGTGGACCGGGCGCATATATCTCCTCGGCGTTTTGGTGGGCAGCATCGGCGCGGTATATCTGGGGCTGGTGGTCTCGCCGATCAGGGCCTTCGGCATCTCGCTCGAATTTCTTGCGCTGGCCTGGGTTCTCACTTCACTGATGGCCTATATCGCCGCAAGGAGGCGGCAGTTCGCGGCGCACAAAGAATGGATGACGCGAAGTTACGTGGTCACGTTCGGGTTTGTGCTCTTCCGCATCGGCACCAGGAACCATGTCCTCGGCAACCTTGGCTTTCAAATGCAGAGCGTGGTGCTTTCGTGGGCCTGCTGGGCAGTCCCCTTGCTGATTACGGATGTAGTTCAGCGTTGGCGCGCCACCATGGGCCCGGTAAGGCGGCAACCGGCGGCTGCAAGGCTGGTCGGCCAGCCAGGCCGTTGACAACTGCATTGCCCATGACAGAGCACGACCCCATCTCGCCCGCGCCCGATACGCAGATCGATCCGGATCCGTCCCCCCAGGCCCACTCGGAGGCGCCGCCCGACCACGATCCACATGACACCGCCGCCGTCCCACGCGCTGAAATCCCCGCAGAGGCACCCGCCCCCATGATCGACATCCATCCGCCCCAGCACGGCGCCCTCACGCGCCGCGACTTCTTCATTCACCTCTCCACGGTCATCCTTGGCATCCTCATCGCCATTGGCTTGGAACAGACCGTCGAATACCTCCACCACCGCTATCTCGCCGCCGAAGCCACGAAGGCGCTTAGCCAGGAACGCAAGCAGAACGAGGCGGCAAACGACTTCAACATCTTCGCAACCCAACATCATGAACGCGACCTGCAACACGATCTCGCCATGCTCGATGCAGTGCGCGCGCACCGGCCCATGCCACCGGGGCCGTTCATCCTGAGCCACCCCACGTCGCTTTACAACGACGAAGAATGGCAGAACATCCACCAGACAGGCGCCATCAATTATCTTGGCGGCAACATCGCCGGAGGACTCCGCTTCCGGCACACCATAGAAGACAAATTCGCGGACCTGTCCGATCGCAGCCATGTTGACCTCGCCCGCGCCGCGTCCGTGCTCCGCACCTCCAGCGATCCACCTAGCCATACCTTTGAACAAAATATGGCCTTCGCCCAATTTTTCAGAGACATGGAAGCCGCGCACGAAAACCTTCCCCAGCAGCGCATTGACGCCGCCTGGGCTACCTTCGCTGAACCCGTCAACGCCGCCGCGCTCTCACCAGCCCAGATCGATTCCCTCGAACGCGCCATCCAGATCGCCATCGCCGACGATGACGCCATGCTCAACGCCTGCTACACCATCAAGCGCAATCTGGTCCGCAATCCGGGGCATTAGCACACATCGAAGATCACCATTGCCCGTCACGACTCCCTGGACCTTGTTTTCCTCGCTGCGCTTTACTTGCTGTTCAACAAGCCGCCGCCGCAAACTGCTCACACCATCATCACGGATTCCCGATTTTCACCGCGGCAAGCGCAGTCAGGCCGTAGCCTCGGGCGCAGTCTGTCGAGTAAAGAATGGTGTCCGCGCTCATCCACGCAGGAGAGTAGGCGTTGCAGTCCTGGTGTGTCAGCAGCGTTTCGTGGCCGGACTCCGGGTCGAGATAGGCGAGCTGCCAGCGGTTATCTTCAAGGCGCGTAATGGCCAGCAGGTGAGTGAACGGAGCAGCGGCAGCGGCGCCAATCTCCTCTCCAGCCGCTGACAGCCGCTGCGGAACGCCTCCCGCCGCGATGGCGTAAAGCCCAAGGCGGCTGTCCGCGGTGGACGCTGTGAAGAGCAGCGCGCCGGATGGAAGAAACTTGACCGTCCGCACGTCATACGTGTCCGGAACGGCACGCACGGGATCGGACGCAGAATCGCCACGCAATTGGGCCGTCCACACGGATCCGCGCCCTTTGCGCTCGCGGAGAAAAGCAATCGTATGGCCGTCCGGAGAGATCGCAGGCGATTCCGCATCGCGCAGCACAATGTGCGGCGGCAACCCGTGAGCGATGCGGACGATGTTCGACCCGGTCGCGCCGGCCGACTCCACAAAAACATCTCCGGATGGAGCCAGCGCGAACGAATACTGATCGCCCGGCTCCGCATCTACAACCTCGCCGCTTCGGTCCACAGTGCGATAGCCACGCGGAGTCATGGCCGTATACATGTACCCATTGCCAGATAGCGGAACGGCGTCGATGGCCAGCAGCGTGGGTTGCGGCAGCTTCACGCGCCCGCCCATCAGTTCACTCACGCTGTTGAGGTGCCGCTGCCAGCTCAACATGCTGGCAATCAACACCACCGCGGAGACACCGGTGAGCAGTGCGAGCCGCGCCTGCGGCATCACCGACGCAGGTCGTTGTCGCGCGAGCCGCGTCAGGATCAGACCCAGCAGCACAAGGCCAAGCCACAGGCGGGAGGTCGAAAGCAGGATGAACACAACACGCGGTAATCCAGGCGAGATGTCCGAAGAAGCGGGCGAGATAAGCACATACAGGATCAGCGCCATGAAAATCGCCTTCAGATCGCCTTCCCCTGCAAGCACATCCACCAGGAGCGCAATGCATGGGATCATCACCACAAAGTGATAGCTGGACGGCACAGGAGACGCGACCAGCAGAGCAAGCAGGAACGCGGTCCACTCGAGCTTTTCCCGCGCCGCCGAAGAACCCGGCCGGATCAGCGTGAACAGCGGCAGGAACACTAGCAGTTGGAAGAGCGGATAGACGATCGCATACGCGTTCGTTGAGGCAAAGACCGGATGCGGGTTGAGGCCGGGCTCGTAGAGAAACAGCAGATGGAGCAACGAAACTGCCGAGGCCGCGCGGATGTTGTACGGATCGATCGACTCCGCCCGCACGGTGCTGG
>DATNAU010000061.1:0-3699 GCA_035572415.1 Acidobacteriaceae bacterium | reverse complement strand
TATCTTGCGCGAGGCCGCTGCCGGCGGGAGGAGTTACCGCCGGCTTCCGGGCGCCCCGCCGCTCTTCCACCTATTCCGGGAATCTCCTGCTGTGGTCCAGCTTGGTCCGCCTTGCGGGTGCGTGCTTACAAGTGTAAGCTTCTGGGCAGGCTTACAGTTGTAAGCCGCGCGCGCGAGGCCGGAAGGTATATGAAGCAGTTCCCCGCGATCTCCGAGGCCGAGTGGGAGATCATGAAGGCGTTGTGGGAGCGCTCGCCGGTGAGCGTGAATGAGCTCACGGCGGAGCTCGCCCCGGCGCAGAAATGGCACCCGAAGACAGTGCGTACGATGCTCAACCGTTTACGACGCAAGGGCGCCGTGAATCACCGCGTTGTCGATGGCGTGTATCACTATCAGCCAGCCGTGTCTCAGGAGAACTGTACGCGAAGAGCAGCTGAGAGCTTCATCGACCGCGTGTTTGGGGGCGCCGTTACGCCGATGATCGCCCAGCTCGTCCGCCGTCGACCACTTACGGCCGCGGAAAAGCGTGAACTGCGCAAGATTCTCGACGAGTCCTAGGAAGGTGGCGAGCCATGTTGTTCCAGTCATCAGCTCTTCTCGATCCTGCGGCTTGGGTTGCAGTTGCATCCCTGAAGGGAACCGTGCTGATTGTCGCCGTGACGATTTGCCGCCGCTTGCTAAACCTGGCGACGACATCGCCATGGCGACACGCATTGTGGCTCCCGGTGCTCGCCTGTCTCATATGTCCGTTAGGACTTGGTGTTCCTCTGATGTCCGCCCTGCCCCAGAACTTGCCTGCGTCCCTGGCGGCATTACCGACGGCACTGAACCCGGAGGCGGCGCCGGCTGGCCTATACGGGAGCCTGGGCTCACGAACGCGGCGGCTGACGGCGCGAGCAGACGCGCTAAGAGCAGCGGCCGCTACCTTAGTGCGCAATGTGGCCCCGGGCCCGGCGGCATCGGTTGATGGAGTGCGGCCTGAAACCCTACTGTCCTGGCTCGTTCTCATTTGGACGGCAGGCGTAGCCGCACTCGGCTCAATTTATCTGAGCAACCTACTGAAATTCCGACGCATCAGGCTTGCGGCAGGTATGGCCGGAGCAAGCGCTAGCAGGGTTTTGGAAAGATGCAAGGCAGAGCTGCGCGTGCAAAGGACTGTGCGCGTTCTCGAGAGTGGCGCTGTCGACTCACCGACCGTCGTGGGTTGGTTGCGCCCAACGATCTTGCTGCCGCTCGGCTTGGACGCGCGCCTCGGTGCGGCCCGACTACGGCACGTCCTTCTCCACGAACTCGCCCACATAAAGCGCAACGATGTCCTCGTCAGCTGGATTGCCGCGCTCGCACAGCTCCTACACTGGTTCAACCCCGCAGTATGGCAAGCAGGGCGGCTCATGCGCGCTGATATGGAATCTGCTTCTGACGCCCACGTGCTAAGCCGCCTCTCCCGAGCAGAGCGCAGCGAGTATGGAGACATGCTCCTGCATCTGGCGGACTCTGATGCCGGAAGGCCGAGCTACGGACTTGGGATTGCCGACCATCACAGCGACCTCAAGGCGAGGCTCATTGGCATCGCACGCTTCAGCCCCGCCTCCTTTACGGTGAAAATGGCGGCAGCCATTGCGCTCGTTATCCTCTCCGGCGCTGCGCTGATCCAGCCCGGCTTCTCCTCTCCCCTCGGAACAAGCGAAGCCCCGAACGGTCTGCGCGCAGCCGGTCTGACCGATCCGCGGCGGCTCCTGTTCGAGCAGACGCGGCCGCAGAGGCAAGTACAGTTTAGCCCGACCAGCTTTGACAAGTACGCCGGCTATTATAGGTTCGCTGATGTCTCTCTGTTCGCCGGAGTGTATCGGAATGCAGACCGCTACTACGTGCAGGTCAGCGGCAAGGGCCCGGTAGAAGTCTTCGCCGAGAGTCCCACCGAATTCTTTGCCACCGCCATCCCGGCGCAGATCAGCTTTGTGACTGACGGTCATGTGACTGAGATGACGCTTCATCAGAGCGGGTACTTGCAAACCGCTCTGCGCGTCTCCGAAGCCGCCTATGAGGCTGCCGCCTCCAGGTTGCAGCAACGGATCGCCGGTAAGGTGCCAAGCCCTGGAACGCAGGCTTCGCTTCGAGCGCAACTGGAAGGCTGGGAAAACGGAAAACCTGAGTATTCGGAAATGGGAGCAGGGCTCGCCTCAGCCAGCCGCGAGCAACGCGACCAGATGCTGACGATGATCAGATATCTCGGAGCACTGAAGGAGTTGCACTTCGTGACCGTCAATCCGAATGGCTGGGATGTCTATATTGCGACCTTCTCCAACGGAGCGGTGAAGTGCGTCATCGCGCCGCTGTCTTCTGATGGAAAAGTCACGGGGCTGTTTTATCTACCATAGCCCTCAGCGTCACGCGAGCATCAGAGTAGAGGAAGACATGATCTGCTACAGCAAACCCAGCTTCGCCAAAAAGATGCTCGGCGTGGTAGGCGTTGCAGGCTGCCTTTACGCGCTGCTCTTCGTAAGTGCGCGACCGGCTAGAGGTGCCGAAGCTACTGCGGGGCAGGAGCAGCTGCCATATGCTCCGCCTCCAGTAATGGGTTTCGGGAATGTGTTATGCGCTCCGGTTTTCGCCTGCGCGCCGGCGAAGCAAACCAACCAAACTCAGGCGCCGAATCGCGACCAGCAGAATCTGCTCTACGAGCAGACACGGCCTCAGCGGGAAATACCCTTTAATCCAACCGACTTCGACAAGTACGTAGGTTATTATGAGTTCGCGTTCCCCGACGGCCACGTGTTCGTACGGGTGTACCGGCAGGAAAACCGCTACTTCTGGCAGGTAGAGAACGCCGGACAACCCCCCACGGAGCTCTTTCCCGAGAGCCCCACGAAATTCTTTGCGACGGAGTTTGCAGCGCAGCTCAGCTTCGTGACAGGTCCCGATGGTCGCGTGACCGAATTGATCCTCCATGAGACGGGGGTTCAGCACATGGCTCGCAGAGTTCCTGACGCCGCATTTGACGCCTGGCTAGAGCAGCTGCAGAGCCGAATGAACGCCCACCAGCCCACCACGCGGACCGATATCGCGCTACGTCGGCAGCTCGAAGTTTGGGAGAGGACCGCGAGGACCAACCCGGCGGCGCGCCCACAGATAGTCAGGACGATCGAAGGCTTGGGGACATTTCAGGGGCTGAAGTTCATCAAAACCGGTCCGCACGGCATGGACGTCTATAACGTGACGTTCTCGAAGGGTGAGCTGCGTTGTTTCATCATGCCACTGACATCCGGCCGCAAAGTGAATGGACTCGAGTGTCATGAGGTCCTGAGTCCAGGACCTTGATCTGCGATTGGAGGCCTCCGTCGGAGTTACCCCGCGCGGTTACCCCCAGAGACGGGTCGCTGCAGAGACCGAGAATCTTGATCGTGCTAGCAACGTCCTCGAATTCCGCTGAAATCACGTCGAGCGCGTCGATGCGATTTCCCACGCAACGGAACGCAAGGTGCAAAAATCTACAGGAAATCAGCAGCTTACAACGTGGTGGAAAGAGAGGGACTCGAACCCTCGACCCCGGCTTTATGAGGACAAGGCCCGGCAGGGAAGTCCCTTGAATTCGGACGCTTAGAGCGCATGACCGCAGCGCGAAGTCTCCGTTTGTGGCCCTTTGGAATACATGTGCTTACCGGATGCGTCTGCGAACTTTCCGTCAAAGCCCCGACGAGG
>DATNAU010000060.1:0-2333 GCA_035572415.1 Acidobacteriaceae bacterium | reverse complement strand
CGACAAGTGGATGTCCGTTGCTGGAAGCATAATAGCGGGTGAGGAATCGTCCGGTATATGACCCAGGGGTGGCAGCAATGCGCGCCGGCCGCCCTTCGCCCACCACGCGGCCTCCGCCCTCCCCGCCTTCGGGTCCAAGATCTATGACCCAGTCCGCGTTGCGAATCACGTCGAGGTTGTGCTCGATGATGATGACGGTATTTCCCAGGTCCGCCAGCCGGTGCAGCACTTCGAGCAGCTTGCGCACGTCGTCGAAGTGCAAACCCGTGGTGGGCTCGTCCAGCAGGTAGAGCGTCTTGCCCGTCTGTCGCTTGGATAGCTCTCGCGCCAGCTTCATGCGCTGCGCCTCGCCGCCGGAGAGCGTGGTGGCGCTCTGGCCCAGGTGCACGTAACCCAGTCCCACATCCACCAGCGTTTGCAGTTTCTGCCGCACCTGGGGGACATCGGCGAGCACGGGAAGCGCGTCTCCGATGGTCAGGTCCAGAATGTCGGCTATCGAGTAGCCGTGGAACTTCACTGCAAGTGTTTCCTGGTTGTAACGCCGGCCATTGCAGACCTCGCACTGCACGTACACGTCGGGCATGAAGTTCATTTCGATGCGCCGCTGGCCGTCGCCCTGGCACGCCTCGCAGCGGCCGCCTGCCACATTAAAGCTGAACCGCCCCGGCTTGTAGCCGCGCTCGCGCGATTCCGGCAGCATGGAAAACAGGTCGCGAATGGGCGAAAACACCTGCGTATAGGTGGCCGGATTCGATCGCGGCGTGCGCCCGATGGGCGACTGGTCGATGCGGATGACCTTGTCGAGGAGTTCCGCGCCGATCAGTTCGTCATGCACGCCCGGCTCCTCGCGCGAGCCGTAAATCGTCTTTGCCAGCGATCGGTAGAGAATGTCATTAACCAGCGTGCTTTTTCCGCTGCCGCTGACGCCGGTGACGACGGTCATCACGCCCAGCGGTACGCGGACGGTGACGTCCTGGAGGTTGTGCTCGCGCGCGCCGGCGACTACCAGCCACTTGCCGTTGAGCACCCGTGGTTTGGCGCGCTGCAGCATAGTCGCTTCGCCGGAAAGATACCGGCCCGTGAGGGAGACGGGAGAAGCCGTGATCTGTCGAGGCGTTCCTTCCGCCACCACATGCCCCCCCAGGCGGCCCGCGCCCGGCCCCAGATCGATGACGTAGTCCGCGTGCAGAATCGTCTCTTCATCGTGTTCCACGACCAGCACTGTGTTGCCCAGGTCGCGCAGTTGTTCCAGGGCATGGATCAGCCGGCCGTTGTCGCGCTGGTGCAAACCAATGGAAGGTTCGTCGAGAACATACAGAACACCGCGGAGGCGTGAGCCGATCTGGGTCGCCAGCCGGATGCGCTGTCCCTCGCCGCCTGAAAGAGTCGCCGCATTGCGGTCCAGAGAAAGATAGTTCAATCCCACCGCACACAAAAACTCCAGCCGCTCCACGATTTCGCCGCGGATGCGCTCGGCAACCAGCGCTTCGCGTTCCGTGAACTTCAGATTGATCGCCGCCGACAGCGCCCGGTTGAGAGGCAGGGCAGTGAAGTCGGCAATGGACATGCCGCCGACTTTCACCGCCAGCGACTCAGGCCGTAACCGCTTGCCCCGGCACACCGGACAGGGCGTCGCCGACATGTAGCCCATCATGTATTCGCGGTAGGCTTCACTGCGCGCCTCTTCGACGGTGTCGCGCAAATAGGCGAGGACTCCGCGAAAGCCGGTCCGCGGCGCCTCTGATTTCGGCGGACCATAAACCAATATGTGCTGTTGCTTTGGCGGCAGATCTTCAAAGGGCTTCTTCAGGTCTATCCCGTAGCGTTCCGCCGCCAGGCGGACGAGCTTGAGCAGATATTGCGATGCCGACCCTGGCCCCAGGCCGCCGTCCAGCAGCGGTTTCGACCAGTCCGTAATCACCTTCGCAGGGTCGAGATCGTAAAGCAAGCCCAGCCCGTGGCATTCAGGGCAGGCGCCGAAAGTGGAGTTGAAGCTAAAGCTGCGAGGTTCGAGTTTGGGCACGTCGAGCCCGCAATCCGGGCAGGACATGGAAGACGAGAACAACTGCTCGTCGGCCCCGGCAAGCGCGATCACCACGAGCCCGTTTGCAAGTTGAAGTGCCTTCGAGACCGCCTGGTCCAACCGCTTCTCCACAGAAGACTTGCTTCCGTCTGAATTTGGCGGCTCGGATTTCACCAATACGCGGTCGACCACGGCCTCGATGGTGTGGTTCTTGCGCCGGTCCAGCAGCAACGGCTCTGAAAGATCTCGCATCTCACCATCGACGCGCGCCCGGAAGCCCTGCTGATCGAGTTGATCCAGCAGGTCTTTG
>DATNAU010000059.1:0-12080 GCA_035572415.1 Acidobacteriaceae bacterium | reverse complement strand
CTACATCCACGCCGAAGGCTACCCCGCCGGCGAGATGAAGCACGGCCCCAACGCCCTCATCGACGAGTCCCTCCCCGTCGTCTGCATCGCCACCAAGGACCCCAACGACCCCGCCTCCGTCCTCAAGTACGAAAAAACCCTATCCAACATCCAGGAGGTCACCGCCCGCTCCGGCCGCGTCATCGCCATCGCCACCGAAGGCGACCGCGAGATCCAGCACCTCGTCGAGCACGTCATCCACATCCCCTCCGCGCCCGAGCTATTGCTCCCCATCCTCGAAGTCGTGCCCCTCCAGCTCCTCGCCTACCACATCGCCGTCCGCCGCGGCTGCGACGTCGACCAGCCCCGCAACCTCGCCAAATCCGTCACCGTGGAATAGGCAATTGGAAATTGCACTCGCTGCCCAAACGGCCAGGGCGAAGAACCCTCAAGTCGGTCAGGCCTTCTTGACGATCATCGAGGTCCCGCACTTCGGGCATTTCGGAGCGCCTGGATGTTTATTGTAAGATTCGACATACTGGCAGGTAGCCTTCATGCAGGTAGCATTGAATAACATTTTGTGTACCCTCCCTTATCTGAAACAGAAAATAGACTTGCTTTCCAGTGTGAAAATTTTAGCGCATGAAGCGCAGGCCCCGCAATGTAACCCATAATGAGATCTAGCCTACAAATAAACCTGCAGCCGAATTACTGTAACTTTGTTGCGACCGCTTAGGCTTGAAAGGTAATTTAGCGATGGCTCTCAAATGGTTGAACAATATAATCCGGGCGCAAGTGGCCGGGCCGAAGTTCAGCGCCTTATCTACTCAATTTGGCGAATTGGCGTCAAGCTGCGAAGACCCAGTGATAGTCATATGGCAACGCGCTAAAGCTTTCGACAGCGTAAATCTTACGCAACCCGCCCTAGCAAGATTCGACAGTTGGGTCGAAACAGTGAAATGGCAGCAAGAGTCAATAATTCAAAAAGAGAAGAAGAATCTGAGATATATACATCAACAAGCCGTAAGAGGTCTTCTGGTTGAAGCGATCATGAAGATCGGAGGCTACGTCTCAGCCGCGAATGAAAGTGTGCCCACTCAGATGGCGCGACTATTCCGATCCGTACGGCAAAGGATCGATCCCACGATAGAACTTGATACCCAGGCGTCAAGGGAGGGCATTGACGTCTGGAGAAAAGAGCGAGCATCAATCGAACAGCCCACGATTCTGTTATTTCTACGCGCCTACGACTTCACAGAGGGCACACAATTTGCCCCACATGCTGTAGCATCTCTGGTTGCGCTGGCTATGGCCGCAGCAGAGACATGCGGGCACTCATCAGCTGTAACAAATGTCGTGACTAGGTACCAAGAGCAGCTTAATCCTTTCCTTTCTCGGCAATGATCTCACCGCGCTCGGCTCGGGAAATCGGGAAATCGTGGGGCACGATACCTATCCTCCTTTCACTCCAACTGCTAGTGGCCACATCTCGCTTCTGAGATGAGGGGTTATCCCTCGGTCAACTGCGCCTTCAGCAGATCGCTCAGATACTCCGCTAACTGGCTCACGTCGAAATGACCATCCTCCCAGGCACGGTCAGCAGCCTGTAGCGCATCGTAATAGGGCTGCCGGTTCTCGCGAATCCGCTCCGGCACGATCTTCTTCCCCGGCAGGATTCTGCCGAACTGCACGCAGATCAGGTAATAGCACGCTGCGCGCGCCGTTCTCCCGTTGCCCTCGACAAACGGATGGATCCAGTTCATCCGCCACAGCGCATACGCGGGCAGGATCATCGGGTTCGAGATCACCGTCCAGTTCTCATGCACCACCGAGAGAAACCGGTCCATCTCCTCCGGCACGGCATCGAAATGCGGCGGCAGATGGTTCCCAACATAAATCGGGCCCTTCCGATACCGCCCGCCGAACTGTGCAATGTTCGCCACGGCCGCTGCATTCAACGACCAGAGCGTGTATTTGTCGAACGCCTCGATGCCCTTCGTCAGGCCAATCTCGACGCAGTTCAACAGCAGATCGTACTGCCGCAGGAGATTTCCCTCCTGGACCTTCGCATACAGCTCTGGCGAATCTTTCTCTCGAACGGACATGTTGTGGTGACGAAATTTTACCTAATCAAGCAGGCGCAGGTGTTTGGAGGCGTGCCGCACGCTTTCCTTCGTGATCGCGTCAGAGCCCATCGCATTTCCGAACGCAAAACTGATGCGCTGCTCCCGCAACTCATCATCCGTCACCCGCACCGTGCGCTTCTCATCCAGCAACCGCAGAAGATCGGCGTCCGCCGGCCCCACATTCAAGAACTGCTTCCTGTCCGCCATAAAATTCCTGCTCTCGCCTGCCACTACTCCGCCGCTGCGAGCTCGGCCTTGATCTTCTCGTCGGCCTCGACGATCATCTCCCACGTCACATTGTTGTTATCGATCTTCGCATTCCCATACGCAAAGCTACGCCGCTGCGCCTCGCGCTCTGCCTCGGGAAAAGGACGGTTGCGGGCCGCCTCAATCAGTTGGTTCAGTTCATCGTTCATGGGCGCCTCCGCAGATGTATTCGCATCATGTGCTGAGAGTATGCACAACGTATACGAATGTCATACATTTCTTCACACCACGCTACCACCATACGATGCACCCGTCGACGGTCCGATCCACAGGTCATCCGAGGCATCAACCGCCCAAAAACTGTCAAGCCCCCTCTTCTCCCATCTTCCTCATTCCATTCCGGATAGAGTTCTAAAAAGGTGACATTTTAGTTTTGTTCCACACGCTACAATAGAACTAGAGAAGAAAAATCAAACCAAAAAGCTCAAGCCCAGCCGCCACCCGGCCGGGCCTTCGCATTTTTTGGGAGTTTTTGTCTTGCTATGGGTGCCGTAGAAGGCCCAGCAAGAATCGTGGGCTTTAGCCCCTGAGGTCAGTCTTTGGGTGCCCCATCCGAGCTCCGCTCGGGTGGGATACCGCCACCAACGCACCGCATTGCCACCACACGGAAGGGCACGCCTTTAGGCGTGCCGGAGATAGGTCCGGACTTTAGTCCGGACATTAACAACCGCGCGCCGCAGGCGCTCCGCTCTGCCGAAGGCCGGAGCGGAGACGCAGTCGAAGCGACTGGATCCGGTCAAGCCGCAAACGCAACGACCAACACGCACGGCAACCAATCGAACGGGGGAAACCAATAAATCCGATTTCGCACTTACAACGAACAACTTGCCCGCGCAAAGCCCACCCCATGTATTTGATTCCAGATATTTTATGCGTAAATTATCTGGAATCTATATTTTAGAGACGAGGTTACCCGCTAAACCATTGATTCCGGATATTTTCCGCGCAAAATACCCCAGAAAAAAATCGCGCACACTCGGGCCCCGTTCAACCGCCTCGCGCCCGCCCTCGCTCCTCGCACCCGCCTCGAACCTCGAACCTCGCACCTACGCTCGTCTATGCGTGATCTCCCGCCAGCTGAACATCACATCCGGAAGCACGAAATACGTCAGCGATAGGAACGCCAGCGTCAGCGCAAACGCGCTCTCCGACATGTTGAAGTATGCCGGGATCGGGTTCAGCGCGCGCGCGAAGATAAAGTTCAGCGTAAACGCATACGACCGAATCATCCACTGCCGATGCACCGTAATCTGCCGGTTGCGCGCCGTGATGAACGCGATCAGCGTGCAGCCCAGCCACAGGATCGTCTGCACCCACGCCATAAACCGCATCGGCATTATGGCCCCGCGCAGCCCCAGGATCAGCGCCAGCGGCGCCGCCACGCAGATGCAGATCACGTACGTCTTCCCCATCAGCCGGTGCAGGCTGAGGTGCTTCTGCCGGAAGCGCGTCGAGAACTGGAACGGCCCCAGCGCCGTCGCCAGCACGCCCGCCACCGCGTGCGGCACCAGCAGAAACATGTCTTTGATCAACTTGGTCCGATAGTCGCTCGGCGTGTGCAGCAGCGGCAGGTCGGTGTAATACAGCACCGAAATCCCCACCAGCCCCATCACCGCCCAGAACGTGTACTTGGCGGCCTTGCCTGCGCCGGCCTTCTTCCCGCTCGCGCGCATCGGCGCCAGCGGCGTAGTCGTAGTCGACATGGCGTTGAGTCCTCCCTGCCCTTGCCTGGGTTCGCTTGCGTGGCCCAACCGCTCTGTCTTTTGAATCCCCCCGAGTCTACGCGCTCCCGCCCCAAATGCCTATTGGCTTCCGCCGCCCAGCAGATGCGTCGCATGAGTGACCGCCGCGCCCGCCCGCAGCGCCGCCGCCACCATCGCCGCCTCTGCGATCTCCTGCTGCGTCGCGCCTGCCGCCTCCGCGCCCTTGCGATGAATCTCCAGGCAATAGGGGCACTGCGTCGTCAGAGCGACCCCCAAAGCAATCAGTTCCTTGTACTTCTTCGGAATCGCGCCGTCCGCCATCGCCGCCTTGTCGAACGCCTTGAAGCCTTCCCACGCCGCCGGCGCGCCTTCGCCCAGCAGCTTCAGCTTCTTCACATTTGCCATGTCGTACATCGCCATCGTCCTCACCTCGCAAAAACTTCCTCTCATTCTCGCAAGCGGTTGCAACCATATCAAACGTTCGTCCCGCGATCCACAGCTTTGGCATCACGACTGCGCCACCCTCGCATCCAACGTCGCTGAGGTAACGGAACATGAGCCACACCGCAGTCATCGTTCTGATCATCGTTATCGCTGTCGTGCTCATCGCCGCAGCCATCATCGTCAGCCGGCGCAAGCGCAGCGAGCACCTGCGCGAAAAGTTCGGCCCAGAGTACGACCGCACGCTCCGCGAAAAAGGTGATGCCCGTCATGCGGAAGCCGTCCTGCTCGATCGCGAAAAGCGTGTAAAGAAGTTCCCGCTTCGCACCCTGGCCGCCGCCGACCGCGATCGCTACGCCGATGAATGGGCCGCCGTCCAGCGACGTTTCGTCGACGATCCCGCCGGCGCCGTCGTGCAGGCAGACAAACTCGTCACCCGCGTCATGGAGGCGCGCGGTTACCCAACCGGCGACTTCGAGCAGCGCGCCGCCGATCTCTCCGTTGACTACCCGGTCTTCGTGCAGAACTACCGCGGCGCCAGAGAGATCACGCTGCGTCACGCGAAAGGCCAGTCCTCCACCGAAGACCTGCGGCGAGCCATGGTCTACTTCCGCTCGCTGTTTGACGAATTGCTCGGAATCCGCAAGCCCCAACCAGTCGAGGTGACCAATGAGCGACTCGCTTCTTGAACAAGATCGTCTCAGCACGGCCGATATCGCTAACCCCACACCGCGCCAGGCCCGCGCTGCCGCAAACCGCGAAGCCAATGCGGAAAGCGCCACCGATAACCGCATTCCGCTGCCCGCTGCCAGTGATGCTGAGCGAGGTTCGGCAACGGCGAATGCGGCCAATGCTCCCCAGCAGCTCTTTCCCGATGATGAGTTGCACAACTTCCGCGCGCGCTGGGACCAGGTGCAAACCTCGTTCGTCGACGAGCCGCGCAAGGCAGTCGAACAGGCAGACAATCTCGTCGCCAGCGTCGTCAAGCGCATCGCCGAGCAGTTCGCCGCCGAGCGCCAGAAGCTCGAAGGCCGCTGGGACAAAGGCGACGACGTGAACACGGAGGACCTGCGCCAGGCGCTCCGCTCCTACCGCTCCTTCTTCGACCGCCTGCTTTCGTTTTAAAGGTTCGGAAGTCCACCTGCGATCGTTCTAATGGATGTGTCGGAACGCTGAAACTCGAAAGACTCGCACCGCGGAGGGTGCGAGTCTTCTTTTTGTCCCCGTGCGCGCCGGCGTCCGCATGCTCGCTGCGCTTTGGTAGACTTGATTCTGCGAGAGCGTAGCTCAGTTGGTAGAGCATCGCCCTTTTAAGGCGTTGGTCCTGGGTTCGAGCCCCAGCGCTCTCACCACTTTCACTCGACAAGTCAGCGAATCATGCAAGCCCCGGCTGGTCCTTCGTGCGCGGCTTCCATTTGTACACCCGCGCGGAGTTCCGCCAGAAATATTTCTCTGCCTGCGCGCGCGGCTTGTCCGCGAAGAAGCGCCGCATCAGCCCGACCTCCTCCGGAACTGTCGCGACACCGTAGCTGTTCGGATAGTCCGAGCCGAAGATGACGCGGTCTTCCCCGAACAAGCCATAAAGAAAGTCGAGCCGGTCCTTCAGCGGCTGCCAATCCTTGACAATCACACCGTTGTCCAGGCGAGGATGGTAGACCTCTGACAGCTTGACGAAGATATTCGGCCGCGCAGCCATGTCCTTCACCACAACCTCATACGCTGCGCGCCCGCCTGGCGTCGGATCGAAAGACGGCAGATGGTCCATGATGATGCGCAGCGACGGAATCGCATCCGCCAGCAGCACATTCGCCTGCATCAGCCCCATGCTGGGGTTGGCAGTGTCGAGTGCGAGATCGGCCTGCGCGAGATGTTTAAGGTTCGCCACCTGGTCCAGCTTCAGCGTTACCTTGCCACCCTCTTCTGAGTAGAAGCGGCTGGAGCGGATCGCCCGGTACAGCGGATCGCGAGCGAAGTGAGCGACGTACTGCCCGAAGTCTGGCCGCGACGGATCGAGGCTCCCGCAGACTCCAACCATAAACGGGTCAGCGCGGCAAACGTCCAGATACCACAGATTGTCGTCAATCCACGAACTGGATTCGACCACAATGGCGCCCACCACGCCCTCAGGGCGCGCGAGCGGCTCATACATCGAAGGCAGCGACGGCTTGTTGAGCGCGCGATACGCCTGCGATCCCATATACCCGGTGAAGACCGGCCGCCTGGGATCAAAGAGATGAATGTGCGAGTCGATCACCGGCACATCTGCATTGCCGCCGCGCTGCGCCATCGCGTCCGGCGTCTGCATTGCGATTGCCGCGCCTGTCATAGCCGCCGTACCGATGAACTCTCGCCGCGAAATCATGCTCATCTACCTCGTTCCTTCCTCGCTAAGGCTTTGTCACAGGAAGGTAGACGTCCGTCATCTCCCACCGCACGTGCATCTCGGTCGAGTTCGCCGTCGTGTTCTCAAAGCTGATGCTCATCCCTTCCTGCGGCGAGCTGAGCGACTTCTTCATCATCGGCGTGCGGCCCAGGTCCTGGTCCTGGTTGTAAACCGTTCCCCACTGCCCGGTCTGGTTATTGATGATCAGCAGCCACTTGTCCGGATTCGGCAGCGTGTAAATCGTATGCGTACCCGCGGGCACGAGCAGATCGCCAAACTTGAGCGGCACGGACGTAATCAGTGTCGTGGCGGGGTTCGCGCCCGTGCGCCATACCTGGTTCCATGGCACAAGTGCGCCCATGATCTTGCGGCCGCGCATTTGCGGCGAGTTGTAGCGGACATCGATCGTGCCGCCGGCAATTTCGACGCTTGCCGTCTTCGCTGGACTGGGCATCGGGGCATTGGCGGATGGGGCAGCGGTTCCCGGCGCGCCGCCGGCCTCCTGGCCGCTTTGCGCTGTCATTTGGCTGGCGGTGAAGAGAACCGTCGCCACCATCACCATGCAACCCGCGGCTCGCAACCCGTTCACGTCCATCTTCAAAAAAGCGCGTTCCATTCGGCCCTCTCGCTCCACGTTGATGCGACCGCCTTCGATGCTCGGGCATGGATGAATCGGCTGTCAAGGCGAGGCGCATGCTACGCTTAAACACAAGCGCCCGTAGCTCAGCTGGATAGAGCGGCAGCCTCCGAAGCTGTAGGTCAGAAGTTCGAATCTTCTCGGGCGCACCATTCTTACCTTCCGTTCTGCTGCCTTTCAGTTGGTGACGCGCCTTCCCTCCGACCTGAGCACGCGGAGAACTGGCGCCTCGACACCCCGAACATACGATCCGGCACCTCGCAGCCTCTCGAACCTCGAGCCTCGCGCCTCGAACCTTCACCTCATTCCTGCTATCCTCAATCTCCTCACACCTTCCGAGGAGTCTTCATGCATCCAGACCTCGCCCAGCTCATTGACCTCCAGGCGCACGACGACCAGATGCGCGGCCTGCGCGACCAGATCGCCGCACTTGCGAAAGATCTCGCCCGCGCGGAGTCCCGCGCCAAAGATGCAGCCGGCCGCCGGGCCCAGGTCCTCGACGCCATCGCGAGGGAAGAAGCCCTGCGCCGCAACGAAGAGTCCGAGATCGCCGACCTGCGCGAGAAACTCGCACGCACGCAGAAGAAGCTCGACATGACCACAACCACCGCGCAACTCACCGCGCTGGAACACGAGGCCGCCTTCGCCCGCAGCGAAATCTCGCGCATCGAAGACGCAGAGCTGGAATCCATGGAGCGCAGCGAGAACCTCGATCGCGACCGCGCCGCCGCCGAAGCCGAACTCGCCGACGCCACCGCGGCCCTCGACCGTGAACGCACCCGCACCACCGAACTCACCGCCGCGGACCGCACCGATCTCGCACGGCTCGAAGCGGAACGCACCGAACTCCGCGCCGCCACCGCGCAGTCGCCCACCGGCGAGACTTCCCTCTCCGCGTACGACCGCATCGCTCACGCCAAAGGCTCGGCCATCGCTCAGGCAATCGACCAGCAGTGCTCCGCCTGCCGCATGATGGTCCGTCCGCAGCGCTGGAACGATATCCGCGACAACTCGCCCGACTCGCCCACCGCAACCACCATCCCCACCTGCGAGTCCTGCGGCCGCATGCTCTACTACGATCCCGCACGCGACGCCCCTCAGCGCAAAGCCCCCCAGTCTGAATCGATGCCCGAATCGAAGCCGGAGTCCATCGCCGCCTCCATCGTCCGCAACTCCATCTAGAAATCGGGTGCCCCATCCAAGCTCCGCTTGGGTGGGCTGCTCTTTGGTTGTCATCCCCGAAGGGGATCTGCGTTTGCTGTCATCCTGAGCGGAGCGAAGGACCCCTGTATTTGTCTTTGCTTGTTCTGAACCGTAGGCGAAGAATCACGGAACTTTTTCCGCGACCGCGCGTAATCTTCAGCGCAGCTTCAGATTGACTCCATAGATTGGACTGCGCAATAGGCACGCACCGCACGACTATGCAGATCGCACCGCTCTACGCAGAGGAACTGAAGGCCACCATGCGCGGCCGCTTCGCATGGCTCGGCGCAGGTGTCGTCCTGTTCGCCCTGGGCGGACTCGCCACCCTTTGCACCCAGGGCGGATGGCTGCAGCCCTACAGCTTCATCGCCTATGGACTCGTGCCGCTCGCATTCATCATCATGGCAGCCGGCATGATGGCCAGCCCGCGCGCCAATCGCTTCGTCGAGTGCGTCTTCACCGCTCCAGTCAGCCGCGGAGACTGGCTCACTGCGAAACTGCTCGTCCTCTGCACGCTCGCCGCCGCCTACTACGTCGCGCTGCTGCCTGCGATGCTGGTCTACACCGCGCATGTCGGCATGCCGCTGCTGCTGCACAAATATCTGCTATGGTGCCCGTGCATCCTGCTGGCGGAGATCGCGATTGGCTCCCTGATCGGCATCATGTTCATCACCCGCAGCGTCATGGCCCCTATCGGCACCGCCATGGGCTTGCTGCTCGCTTACGTCATCTTCATTCCCATGCAGGAGGTCATCTCCTCTCAGGGCAACGGTGACAGCCGCACCGGACACCTCACTCTGGCCAGTCCTGCCGTGCTGATCAAAAATGCGCTCGGCTTCGCTTTCGGCGGCAGGTCCATCCCCTCCGCAACGCGCATCACCTGGATCAGCCTCGCCGTCCTCGTCTTCGGCTCGCTCCTGCTCGCCGCATGGGTCTTTCTCCGTGCCCAGGGCGTCGAAACCTGGGAGACAACGCGGCCGAAACGCTGGGCAATCTTCCTTGGCATCCTGGCCATCGCCCTCTTCCCTGTCCTCTTCGCGGAAACCAACTACGACACCCCTGCGCCCTCACTCAACAACGCGCCGCAGTTTCGCATGGATTTCTCACAGGGTTCATACGCAACCATCGTTCACCCAGGTGCGCCTGTACAACGCAACTGCTGCAGGCCCATCCTGAACTGGGACTCCCGAGGACTGACCGTCGGTCGCCGAAACCGCATGGACCTTCTCCTGTTCCTGCCCGTCGATCCCGCACAAGCCGTTACCGACTTGCATGTCGCCCTCAGCGGTGATGGCCTTGAGATCACCGGCGAGCCCGCCGCACTCAACCAGCCCACTCCGCAGCGCGCGCCCTATACCTACCTCAACGATTCCAACCCAAGAATTCCGGAGGCGCCGAAGTCCACTGCAGGCAGCATGGTCCGCATTCCGCTCACCATCGAGCCGCGCCACGCCTGGGACCTCGGCAACAATCGCTATCCGTTCAATATCGTCGCCACCTACAAAGTCGCAGGCGACCCCCGGCCGCCCACCTTCACCGAACACGCCGCCGTCTTCGCGCATGTCGCCGCCGCTGCGCAGATGGCGCTCGCCGCCGGCATCCTTCCACTCTTCTGCTTCGGCATGGCCTTCGCCCGCTGGAGGCGCACACGATGACCGCCGCCTCCACTCCCGCGCCTAACCCCGCAGACTACGCCGTCGAAATGGACTCGCTTACGCGCCGCTTCGGCGACTTCACCGCCGTCGACCGCATCACTTTGCGCATTCCCAAAGGCCATCTCTACGGATTCCTCGGCCTCAACGGCGCCGGCAAAACCACCACCATCCGCATGCTCACCACGCTGCTGCCGCCTACCTCCGGCACGGCGAAGCTCTGGGGCCACAACGTCGCAGCCGACCCCCTCGCCGTGCGCCGCCTCATCGGCCTCGTCAGCGACGAGACCAGCGAGAGCCAGTCCGGTTGGACCGCGCGCGAGTACCTGCTCTACTTCGCGCGCATCCGCAACATCCCCTCGCCGCGCGACCACGTCGAAAAACTCCTCAACGACGTCGGCCTCGAACCCGCCTTCCGCGGCAAGCTCATCGGCACCTATAGCACCGGCATGAAGCGCCGCGTCGAGATCGCCCGTGCGCTGATGGGTGCGCCCAAAGTCCTCTTCCTCGACGAACCCACGCGCGGCCTCGACCTGCCCGCCAAGCGCGAGATGTGGAACCTCCTCCGCCGCCTCGCCGTGGACGAAAACGTCACGACCTTCCTCTCCAGCCACGACTCGCACGAGATTCGCAGCCTCTGCAATGAGATCAGCGTCATCAACAAAGGCCGCCTCATCTACACCGGCGCCACGCGCTCGCTCGGCGACGACCTCGACAGCTTCGAAGAAAACCTCATCGCCCTGCTCACCCAATCTCACTAAGCGATAAGAAACTGGGTGCCCCATCCAAGCTTCGCTTGGGTGGGTTGCCTTTTATTTGTCATCCCTGAAGGCGATCTGCTTTTATCTTTGCTTGTCATTCTGAGCCGCAGGCGAAGAATCCCCGTATTTGCTTTTGTCATTCCGCAGCGTTCGACGCCAGTCGAATGCGAAGGAATCTGCTTCTCTGCCGAATAAAATAGATTCGTGAATAAGCCCCGCCCCGGCCAGCGCATCTGCGTCGACATGGACGAGGTCATGGCTGACGCCGTCGCCGAGCACCTCCTCCGCTACAACCGCGACTTCGCCGCCACCCTCACCAAGGCCGACCTCCACGGCAAGCGCTTCTGGCAGGTCGTCCCCGAGCCGCACCACGACGCGCTCGACGACTACCTTCGGGCCGAAGACTTCTTCGCCGTGCTCGACGTGATGCCCGACGCGCCGCGCGTCCTCAAGGCCCTGCAGCAGCGCTACGAAGTCTTCATCGCATCCGCTGCGATGGAGGTCCCAAGCTCTTTCAACGCCAAGTTCGAGTGGCTCGGCCGCCACTTCCCCTTCATCCCGCACACCCACATCGTCTTCTGCGGCGACAAATCCATCCTCGCCGCTGACTACCTCATCGACGACAACCCGCGCCAGCTCGAACTCTTTCGCGGCGCCGGCATCCTCTATGACGCGCCGCACAATGCGCGCATCACCGGCTACACCCGCGTCCGCTCCTGGCTCGAAATCGAGCAGCTCTTCCTCGCGAGATAGCACGCCGCCGCTATACTCATCCCCATGCGCCTTCGCCTCGCCTGCGCCGCCCTTGCCGTTACCCTCCCCATTCTGCCGCACTCCTCGCCCATCGCACGCGCTCAAGCACCAGCCGCCATGCCGCCGCAAGCCGCCGCAGCCGAAGCCTCCATCAGCGCCGAACGCATCCGCGCGC
>DATNAU010000058.1:0-4542 GCA_035572415.1 Acidobacteriaceae bacterium | reverse complement strand
GCCGCGCATGAAACCGCGCGCTACGCCATCGTGCGAGGAGCCACCTGGGGAACCAGTTGCGGCAGTTATACCGCGTCCATGTGTACCGCTTCGCCAGCCGACATCGCCAACTATGTCGCCAGCCGCGACTTTCCCGGAATCACCATCACCGCGGATGACGTCTGCGTGCAGTATTTTTCTTCGGTATTGTTAGCGCTCATCAGAAAGCGTAGTTTTTTGATCATTTGCCGGCAGGGCTTTTGTGGCTTGGCGTAGTTTGAGCTTGAGGTACTGGCGGTAGTTTTCCGGAGCGGGGCAGTCCTGGAGTTCCTCGATGACGGGGCGGAAGTAGGCCAGGGAGCGGATGGGCGCCAGGGGCGGAGCGTCGGCGGGGCGGATGAGGCGGCGCAGCGAGCCCAGCAGCAGCGCGGTTTCGACGGTTTCCAGCGGCACGCCTTCCTGGTTGAAGTGACGCGCCAGCCATTGGTCGGAGGCGCTGACGCGCATGGGCGTATCCGGCATTTGCAGATAGAGGGTTACAACCGAAGCCAGGTAGGAAGCGGCGGGATCTGTGCCGGTCATTTCTTCCTCCTGCGGCGGGCTGTGGCCTCCTGTTCGCTCTCGCGCACGCGGTAGCTGGAGCCCTCGATGACGGTGACCTCGGCGTGATGCAGCAGGCGGTCGAGCATGGTGGCGATGCAAGCGGCGTTGGGGAAGACCTCGTTCCATTCCTTGAACGGCTTGTTCGTCGTAAGGATCAGGGATTTCTGCTCGTAGCGCTGGTTGATGACCTCGTAGAGCAGGTCGGCGGACTTGTCGTCGAAGCTGAGATACCCGACCTCATCGATGCACAGCAGGCCCACGTTGGCGTAGGCACGCAGCTTGCGCAAGCGGCCTTCCGGGGTCTGGCGATGCAAGTCGGTGAGGAGCTTGGAGGCGGTGCGGAACAGGACGGAGTGGCCGGCCAGTACGGCGGCGTTGCAGATGTTCTGGGCGATCATGGTCTTGCCCAAGCCGTTGGCGCCGACCAGGACGAGATTGCGGGCCTCGGGGAGGAAGTCCAGCGTAAGCGCCCGCTCGATGACATCGCGTTCGATGCGTGCAGGCCAGGACCATTCGAAGTCGGCCATAGGTTTGAACTTCTTGATCTCTGAGGCGCACAGGCGGCGTTCGAGACTGCGGTGGGCGCGCTCGGCCACTTCGATCTGCGCCAGATGATCGAGCAGCTGACGCGGCGACCAGCGCTGTCTGGCCGCGTGGGCTAGCATGTCATCCAGTTGCGCGGCCACGGCGGTAAGGCCGATCCGCTCCAACTGCTCGCGCAGGTTAGGATTCGGGTTCGGGGTCTTCTTCGTCGTGTCGTTGAGCGAGTTCATCGTAGGTCTCCAGATCGTGCGGGCGAACTTCGACGCTTTCGGCTTGGGGATGGCGTCTGAGGTCAAGCGGCAGCGGGGCGGTGCGATGGGACTGGCGCAGCAGGAACTCGACCGAAGCGGCACGCGGCGTATTGCGCTCAAGAGCCTCGCGAACAGCGCCGCGCATGGCGCGGGCGCCGTAGCGATCGAGCAACTGAAGCAGATGCGCGATCTGATGCGGAGCCGATTCGCCATCGGAGAAGGCCCACTCCAGCAACTCCGCGCTCTCAGGAACAACCAACTCCAGACGGCTGCTGCGCGTCGACTCACGGGCCTTGCGCTTGGTGCGTAACAGAGCCTGCTGGTGCGCCGGATCGAGAACCATCTGCTGGCGGTCATAGCTGCGTCGATGGCGGGCGATCTGGCGCACGCCATCGAGGATGCGCACCTCGGTATCGGATGCAGCCAGCATCAGCTCGCGCCCTACCGCCTCGGGCGGAATCGAGTAGTCGTTGCCGTCGAAGCGCACGTAGATGGTCTTGGCCGAGCGCACCGCCACCACGCGATCGGTCGAGAACTCGTGCGCCGGCAGCGGCAACAAGCGCGGACGCTCTTCGGCAACAACCTCGGCGACGGTGCGATTGCGATCGTCCGGCCAGGGTCGCTGGTGCGCCACCTCGTCGCGCCACTTCAGCGCCTGACGGTTGCACTCCTCCAGCGTGGTGAACGTGCGCGCCGCCCAGTAGGAATCGCGTACGAATCGAATTGCCCTTTCCACGCGCCCTTTTTGATTGCCGGATCGCACCTGACAAGGTTTCGGCTCGAAGTGGTAGTGACCGGCCAACTCCAGCAGCCGCGGATTGAAATGGATCAGGCTGCCGCGGCGTTCCAACACGGCCGATTTCAGATTGTCGTACAGCAGCACTCGGGCAGAACCATGGAACGACGCGAAGGCATTCACATGGCCGCGCAGGAAGTTCTCCATCGTCTGATCGAAGAAGAACTCCAGATACAGCGCCCGCGACCAGGACAAGGTCATCACGAAGCAACTCAGCGCGCGCCGGGCGCGGCCCACCATGACCGTGCCAAACGACGCCCAGTCCACTTGCGCCTGTTCACCGACGAAGACATGAAGGCGCAGAAATGCTTCCTGTGGCCGCGGGCGCAAGCGCGCCACCACACGCCGTACCTGCTGGACATTTCCCCGGAAGCCGCGATCCTCGAGCATCTGGTGCAGCCGTGTGGCGCGAAGACGCGGATGCGCTTCCAGCGTCTGGCGCACCAGGGGAAGATAGGGATCCAGCATCGTGGCCCGAAGTTGCTCGGCGCGATGAAATCGCTCCACCTCGATGGCCCGCTTCACAGTATCGGGATGAACTCCCAGCGCCTGGGCGATGGTTCCCACCTTCCAGTGTTCGGCATAAAAGTAGCGGCGGATCTGTACCCGCAACTCCGGATCGATCATCTCGTCCTCATCTCGGAATCGATGTACGCGGAAAAGGATCGATCAGACGGCCGCTGCGGCCGCAGACCATGCAGCGCAGCCAAAAACCTCGCTGATCACTTGGCCGGACATGCAACGGAATAGCCGCCGGCATGGTGATCGCTTTTCCACGCTCCGATGATGAAACAGAGCAAGCGGATTGGGAACCTTGATCCGTCACGCTTTTTGCGCAACAACGGCGGCGATACCGCTTCTGACGATCGCGGTGATCCAGCCGGCCTTCGGCGCTCTGCTGATGACGACGGTTGGCCGCGCGACGCTGCCGGCGCCGCACATGGCCACGGCACTCAGCCGTGCAGTACTGCTGCCCGCGATCGCAACACACGCAAATCCAAAACATCCGCCGGCAATCCGGATTGCGGCAAAACCGCTGCCGGAGAACAACTTCTCCGTGAACCGCCATCTGCCCTTACAGGCGGCTTTTGACAACGGCTGCGGTTCATGCCAAGGTAAAACCAACTCCGGGCTGCCTTCGCTTTGGCATGAAGGCCGCCTGCAAAGAACCCCGCTGCTCCAACAGCGGGGTTCTTTCTGATACCGCCTTCTCCCGGAAACACCTTACAACTTCCGGCCTTCCAAACGATGATCGACCGACGATTGCGCCTGCGGCGCAGATGATATCAACCCTATCTATACCGGCAACCGTTCAGAAAACTACGTTTTCAGATGATTGATGACATCGGTATCGGCAAGCACCGCCTCGACGTGTACCAAGAAGACTGCTAACTCCGGTCCCAATGCCGTGGGAAACATCGTTATGGTAACCATCACCTATCCGTTCAGCTTCGGTCTCCCCGGCCTGAACAGCTATACCTACCACCTTTCGAGCACCACCTCGCGGATGGTCATCGCCAACTGAGCCATTGCCGGAGGCTTCGGCCGGCCGGTCCGTGCGCCACTGGGCCCCTTTGGTAAGCCACTGAACCAGCGCCAGCAGCTCCGCCCACGGCATGACCGCGTCCATTTCTTCCGGAATCTGCTCCCGCCGCATCTTCCGCGAGTATCGTTGGCACTCTGCGCCGCACGCGGTCTTCCCCTTTATTTACGTACCCAAGGTTGTGGATAGGGAGGTTCTTCATTGGTTCCCAAGGCAGCGGTACAGCAGGGCGCTCTGGACGCGCGGATTTTGACCACCTTGTACAGCCGGGAGTGCTCTGACGGAAGCAAACGTTCGGCGGATTACTCGACTGGCGTGGGAGCGCCGGACAGCGCGGTTTCAGATTTAGAAGCGGGTGCCTTCGCTTCGCATGTTACTGGTGCTTGTGCCACCGTATTGCACAAACCTTGTAGTCAGGGGGATGGCTTAAGTGCTATTCATCTGCCATTGCGGACGTCTTAATATCCAAAGAGCTTTTCATGAGCCGCGCGAATCGGCATCATGCTCCGGAAGGGACAGCGGTCAGCGCCGCAAGATGCGAAGACGGCGGCAAATCTCAAGAACTGGAATTCTAGGTTGATCGCGAAGAGGGAAGCGATAGGTGTGTGCGCCTCCGATCTCGGGTAGATCAAGGCTCGTCAATCTTTAGCTTTTGCGCAGATCGGCATTGCGATACGCAGGATCGGGCCTGACAGCACGCGGAAGAGGGCTCTGCAGCACCCGGGAAAGGATTTGGTAGGAATGGGGCAGGCGATGGTGGCAGAGCGGAAGCGCTTTTTTCAAATTGCAGATGCGAAGGATGCCGAGAATTCAAAAGGCGAAGGGAA
>DATNAU010000057.1:0-46774 GCA_035572415.1 Acidobacteriaceae bacterium | reverse complement strand
GCGGCACGGGGCCGCATGGCAGGATATCCAGATTGGGCGCCTCGGAGACGCGTTGAATGACGTCCTCTACCGCGGCGGCGCCGGCGAGCACCGTGGTGAGCCCGACTTTACCCGGGAGCCCGAAACGGTGGTGCACACTGGGGCGGCGAAGATCGGCGTCCAGCAGCAGTACACGCGCGTCCGCCTGGGAGAGGATGCAGGCAAGGTTGCTCGCGGTGGTCGTTTTGCCCTCGGAGGGCGTAGCACTGGTGAAGAGAATGAATTTAGGCGGCCGGCCGGTGGTGGCCAGCAGCAGGGAAGTGCGAAGCGAACGAATGGCCTCGGTAAACTGCGACTTCGGTTGATTCAGCACAGACAGGTTGCGCTGAACGGTGGACATTGTGGCCGCCTGCTCCGCGCTGGGGCGGCGCGCGCGGGGTACGACCGCAAGCGAGGGCATGTTCATTACGCCCTCAATCTCCTGAATGCCATGGAGACTGGTGTCCAGACTTTCAATCAGGAAGGCCAGCACGATACCGCCGGCGAGGAAGAAGGCGGCGTTCGTAAGGAGGAGGCGCTTCGCCGACCGCACGGTAGGGTTGATGGGCGGTACGGCCTTGTCCACCTGATCAACCTCGGTTGCGCCCAGGCCGGATTCAATCTTGGCAGTTTCAAGGCGCTGCTTCAGCGCGTCATAAAGGGTCCGGTTCTGCTCATACTCTCTTTGCAGAAGGGTGTAACGCACCATCTCATCGCCCTGGCTGTAAGCCTGGGCCTCACGGGCATCCAGTTCCTGCTGGGTGGCTTGCTCGGTTTTCTGGGCAGCAACGAAGTTCTCGTGCGCCTGGGTCTCCAGGCGGGTATGCTCGGCGCCGATCTGGCGCGTCAGCTCGTCAATCTGTTGCTGCATGGCTTTCATGCGCGGAAGGTTCGGCCCCAGGGTGGTGCTGAGCTGGGCATATTGCGCCTGGAGCGCCGCGCGTTGCGAACGCAGCGCGTTCAGCTCCGCCGGCACCGTGCCGGGAGTCGTCTCAATGGACTCGTCTATCGTGTTCGGGTCCATGTTCTTGAGCATCAGATAGCGCTGCTGGGCATTGATGCGGGCAATCTTTGCGGTACCTTCCGCAAGCAGCAGCTGTTCCAGCGAGGACTGCATCTGGTTGTTCTTGGAATCGAAGGCGAGCACGCCCAGTTTGCGCTCCAGTTGAAGCATCTGCTCCTGAGTGCGCTCCAGCTGGCCCTTCAACTCATCGAGGTCGGTAGAGAGCCAGTCAGACACCAGCTCGGTCTGATGCACAGGAGCTTCAAACGCGTGATGAATGTAGTCTGCGACGATCTGGTTGAGGATGTCGGCGGAGAGCCTGGAACCCAGACTGGAGTAGGTCAGGGTCATCATGTTCGTGCGAGGAATCACGGTGGTGTGCAGGTTCTCCTTCATTGTCTGGAGGACCGTTGTGCGCACCACCGGGTCGTCGGCGCGGCAGTTCGGGGCGCAACGCAGGGTGATGAAGTCCGCGTTGTTTGCCAGGTTCATTTCCCGCGCGACGGTATCAAGGAGAGTATCGCTCTGCAGGATGAGGACCTCGGTGTTCATCCGGGTCTGTGAGTCGTCGCTGTAATCGTAATCAGCCTGGAGTTTGTACTCGTTGGAGGCGCCGTTGCGCACCTGGATGGTGCTGGTGGCCAGATAGAGGCGGGGCTGGGTGATCCATGTGTAAAAACCGTAGGCGATGCCGAGCAGCACAGCGACAATGAGCACCCAGCGGCGCTTGAGCAGCGTCGAGACCGCCTCGGACAACGAGGTGTCGCCGGCGGATTCAGGACCCATGCCGGGGCGCGACGAGCCGGAGGCGCCAAAGGCAGAGGGCAACTGCGAGTTTTCCGAATCCATTACAGGCTAGTCTACTCGACGGCGAGGGCACCTGAATATGCAATGCATCTGAGATGGTACGCAGTGGATATGCGGCGCCGCCGGCGCGCCAGATCCCGGATGGCCGCCTGCTTTCTCCGCTACGGCAGAATCCGCTACACTGCAAATGCATTGGCTGGCAAACATATTCGGGACTGGAGCAGCGTGGGAGATCCGATACGAATCGCGGTGGTGGGGTCGGGGTACGTGGGCCTGGTGGCGGCGGTGTGCTTTGCGGAGATCGGCCACAGCGTGGTGTGCGTCGACAATGACGAACGGAAAGTCAACGCGCTTGAATCGGGCGAGACGCTGATTCATGAGAAGCACCTGCCCGAGCTGCTGCAGCGCTACCGGGGCAGCCGCATTCGTTTCACGTCGGACCTTGGCGAAGCCACACGCGAGTGCGAGGCGATTTTTATCGCCGTGGGCACACCCCAGTCGGAGACCGGCGACGCAGACCTCTCCTACGTTGAGGCGGTGGCGTGCGAAATCGCGCGATCGTTGAACGGCTATCGGGTGGTCGTGGAAAAAAGCACGGTCCCGGTATACACGAACGAGTGGATCCGCCTGGCGATGGAGCGGAATGGCGCGCCGCGGAAGCTGTTCGATGTGGTATCCAACCCCGAGTTTCTGCGCGAAGGAACCGCGGTTGAGGATTTCCTGCATCCAGACCGCATCGTCGTCGGTGCGGACAGCCCAGCTGCGGGTGAACTGCTGGAGGCCATCTACGCTCCGCTGACCACCGGCCAGTATTACAAGCGCGCAGGCGCAATCCAGGGCCGCTGCTCAGCAAAAGAGCCGCCGCCGCTGCTGAACACATCGACCAAGTCGGCAGAGATTATCAAGCATGCGTCGAACGCGTTTCTGGCGATGAAGATTTCGTTCATCAACGCGGTATCGAATCTGTGCGAGACGGCGGGCGCCGATATCGAGCAGGTAGCGCGCGGGATCGGTCTGGACAGCCGCATCGGGCCGAAGTTCCTGCGCCCGGGGATCGGTTATGGCGGGTCATGTTTCCCCAAGGATGTCGCGGCATTTCGCTCTGTCGCGGAGCAAATGGGGATCGAATTCAGCCTCCTGAGCGAAGTCGAAAAGATCAATGCGCAGCAAAAGAAGCGCTTCCTCGCGAAGGTGCGGTCGGCCCTGTGGACGCTGCGGGGCAAAAGACTGGGTGTGCTGGGACTGGCCTTCAAGGGGGAGACTGACGACATCCGCGAATCGCCGGCCATCGATCTGGTGGAAATGCTGCTGAACGAGGGCTGCTCCGTCGCGGCATACGACCCCGCGGCGATGCAGCGCGCAGCGCAGGAACTGCCGGCCGGTGCCCATCTAAGGTATGTGGATAACGCCTATGCGGCGGCGGATGACGCGGATGCAGTGATGATTCTGACCGACTGGCGCGAATTCGCGCAGTTGGACCTGAAGAGGCTGCGCGAGGCGATGCGCTATCCCATCATCGTCGATGGGCGCAATCTTTTTGAGCCGAAGACGATGTTGGAGCACGGCTTCACGTATATCAGCATCGGCAGGCCATCAGCGAATCCGGCGAGGGAGCTGGATCTCGCAGCTTCGGCGACCGCATGAGTCAAGAGCTATCCGGCGTCTCGCGAGAGACGATGGGCAAAAAGATTCTGGTAACAGGGGCCGCGGGATTCCTCGGCTCCCACCTGACGGATGCCCTGCTGGCGCAGGGACACAGCGTTGTCGGTATCGATAACCTCGCAACCGGGAACCTGGCCAACCTGGCGCACCTGAAGAATGAACCAAGGTTCGAGTTTCGCGAGCAGGACATCTGCCGCGAGTTTGATCCGGGCCCGGTCGACTTCATCTTCAACTTTGCATCCCCGGCCAGCCCAGTCGATTATGCGCGGCTCGGACCGGAGACGCTGCTCGTTGGGTCTGCTGGGACAGTGAACATGCTGAACGTGGCGCGGAAGCACGGCGCCGGTTTTCTGCAGGCCTCCACTTCGGAGTGCTACGGCGACCCCGAGGTGCATCCCCAGGTAGAGAGCTACTGGGGGCGTGTGAATCCCATCGGCCCACGCAGTGTGTACGACGAGGCCAAGCGGTTCAGCGAAGCGGCGGTTACCGCATGGCAGCGCTACTACGGCGTGGACACGCACATGGTGCGCATCTTCAATACCTACGGGCCCAGGTTGCAAGCGAACGACGGCCGCGTGATTTCCAACTTCATGATGCAGGCGCTGCGCGGCGAACCGCTGACGATCTATGGCGATGGATTGCAGACGCGCAGCTTCTGCTATGTGTCGGACCTGATCGACGGCATCGTGCGGCTCGCGGCATCAGAGGAGCACGGGCCGGTGAACATCGGAAATCCCGGGGAGTTCACCATGCTGGAATGCGCACGCGAGGTGCTGGCGGTGACCGGATCGAAGTCTGAGATTACTCACATGCCGCTGCCCAAGGACGACCCAACACGCCGCCGTCCCGACATCACCAAGGCAAAGACGCTGCTTGGCTGGCAGCCGAAGGTGCCGCTGCGCGAAGGCCTGGAGCGGTCGCTCGAATACTTCAGAGAGTGCGTGGCGCGCACGTCGCTCTAACAATTACCCGCGCGGTTTCCCTGTGCGACCCGCCGCAAGGCGGCGCCGGCTGATCAGTTCGGGTCGGGCCGCGTTACGTTCACGACATGGATGAAGTGCAGCTTCTGTTTGTCTTCCACCAGCTTCAGCCCGAGCTCCTTCTCTACGGCCTCGCGAAAGGGCTCGACGTATGAGAACCGCCGGCCTGGTCCGGTATATGTGTCATCAATCTCCGTCTCAGTCCAGACCAGCATGTGGTAGCGGCCCGTCAACCCGGATTTGTCGATGACGGGACGGCCAAGCTGTTGCGCATTGCCGGGCCGGTTGAACGCTCTCACCAGATCGTCCATGGTGCAACCGTTGAAGCCGCTCATCGAGTTGCGCGGGGCGCCCGCGGCCTTCATATCGTCACCCGAGATGCCGCGTGGGCACTTCTCATCGTCCGCGCGCGGCGTCATCTTCGGACCTCCAGGGGCGGCCACGATCGCCCATACGGGCTGTTCCTTTTCGCTCTCCTCCACTTGCAAGTGGAAGCGTTCTGTCAACAGCCGCCGCAGCATCAGCAGCATCTGGTCCGGGGATGCGGGCGCATCGGTGGTCGCGTTGATGGTGAAAAACTCGTGCGCGGCCCAGTCGGGCAGGCCGGTGAGCTGAAAATCGTCAAGGCCGTAGGCAGTAAGAATGATGTAACGCAGCGGCGCGCCTTTGATCCGGAAATACTGGGGGTCCATGTCCGGCTTACCCCATGCCCAGCCGCCTGCCGGCAGCGTGAATGGCCTTACGCTCGCGGCGTCGAAGGCCGGCAAGGGATTTGCGGCCTGCTGTCCCCACATTCCGCACGCCAGAGAACAAAAAACCGAAGCCAGACCCAGGAACCTGCGAATGTGCATAGTACCTTCCGCCGACGCCGCAATTGTACTCTGGCGATAATGCCGTTCCGACATCACGAAGGCCAAGGCGCTGCTCGGGTGGGAGCCGCAGGTGCCGCTCCGTGAAGGCCTGGAGAAGTCGCTGGATTACTTCAAGGGATGCGTGGCGCGGGGGAAGGCGAAAACTTAGCTCACGGCGGCTCGGCTTCCGAATGGCCGACATCCGTGTAAGTCAGTTGTCAAGTGTGGGCGCAGGTGTTCTGGACGCCTGGCATTGCCGGGCCGAAGCCGGCGCCGGGAAGGTTGGGCTCAACGCCGTCTGGGGCCAACAGCGCGGCCGCCAGGACCGCGAGTAGAGTGGCATCTACGATTTAGCTATTTTGCGGAGGCAGTGTTCTTCGAGGGTATGGCTTTGGCAATTTCAAGCGGGACATCTATTGTGCCAACTTTGTTGGAGACTGTATCCCGCACACCGGCGCGGACGCGGAGCTGCCCGGGCGGCAGATCGATCTGCTGCAAGAATTGAAACGGTTTCTGGATGAACTGCTTGTACTCGTCACTTGTGAGCGAGATATTGAGCGTCTGACTACGGGACGTAACGAGCGTGCCATTGGAATCGAAGGCAGTGATGTCGAACTCCAGGGCGCCGGTGTACGAGCCATTTCCGGCCACGGAGAAGGCAATCCGATCCTGCGGCAGCATGTAGAGCAAGCCGTAACGCGCGAGTGGGGCCTTATGGAGTTTGGGGTCGAGTACACCGATGATTGGAGGATCAGTCGGAACGGGCGGAGTGTGGTCCGGTTGCACGCGCACATCAAAGAGAAGCTTCGTTGCTGGTGGCGCGACTGGCGCCATGGCGGCGGCAAGCGGATCAACGACGGTGTTGGGGTGGGCCAGAGGGTCTTTCGTTACGAAGCCGAAGAGGGTTTCCGGCGGATGCGTTATGCGCGCGGGATCTTCGGAGCTGTAGCCTTTGCGGTAGACGAGCCGTAGGCCAGGGCGATCGACGGTGATGGAGATGTTGTGATAGCGGCCATCGTAGGCGGTGGTGCGCGGCGCATAGGAAAGAGAGTAGTAGGCTGAACCAGCGTCGACAGCCTCGGACATGAGGTAATCGAGGTCGTTGCGTTCATAGTAGGCGGAGCCGCCTGTGGCCTCGGCGACGGCCTCCATCGCAAGTTGCTTCCGCCCCAAGGGACCAACCCCGCCAGGATCGAGCGGGTACAGCGTTGCTTGCGCGTCCTCCAGCAGATCGTACGTTTGCTGCAGAGGTAGCGCCCAGTCCTGGCAACCTCCCAAAAAGACCATCTCAGCAATGCCCTTTCCAACCCAGATGACATTCTTCTTTCCCTCGATACCAGACAGATAGGTGGCGAGTTCACGCAACTGGTCAAGCGTAGCCCAGTCCATAAAGATACGTGCAGTGCATCCCGTTGCTTCAATGGCAAAGGGCTTGACAGCAGCTTCAGCAACCTGAAGCAGCGAGGCCTGGTCGCTTGTTGGCCCATGCAAGACGGTGAGGTGGTCGCCGATTCCCAACAGAGCAACCTGCGTGCCGGGCTCCATCTTCTTGATGAACGCTTCTAAACCCGATCGCGCCCGGATGCCATCGCCGCCATTGATGTCGTCGAACAGAAAGACGTTGAGCGGACCGGATGCGGGCTTAAGGTTCGTGTAGACGTTGGGAGGAAGCTGAGGTGAGGGCGTTGGAGCTTCGACGGTGTTTGCGTCGAACTCATGAAAGCTGCGAATGGACTGCAGCTGTTTATCTTCAAGGACGGTGAAGTCGGATTGCTTCAGGCCGCGGACGGGCTTGCCATTTGCGTCGGTGATCGTGATGTCGACGAGGGTTTCGCGGGTGAAGACATGAAGCGTCGGGACGGGAGTGCTGGACTGCGAAGTGTTATCGGGGCCGAAGCCGGCGCCGGGAAGGTTGGACTCGACGCCGGTGTCCTGGGCGAGAAGCGCGGGGCAGACAAGCACCGCGAGCGCAAGAAACGTGTTTCGCGCGGAAACGAGCATGGCAGGATACCTCGTGCGTTCTGCGGACTAAAGCTCCCTGAACTGCGCTCTGAGTGAGAGATTCGGCATGGCTGGGCCGCGATGCAGTAAATATTACAGACTGACGCTCGCACGGCCACCCGGCTTACAAGACTACTGCCTTAGCGGAGGCGCAATGTCTGGCACCTCGTGAGGACCGAACGGAATAGCGCGACCTCCCTAGCAAGAAAAGAACGAATTTCACCAACTCTACTAATGACTAACTGGCTAATCGGAAACTAAGGAGAGTCAGGGTGCGGTGGATTTGAGTTTGGGGAAAAATGTGAGCTGGAAGGTAAAGCTGTTGTCGCTCTGCGCTCCGGCTTTGTAGATCGGCGCCTTCCATGCTTCGTGCTGGTAAGAAGCGTGGAGTTCTATGTCCGGTCGCAGGCGCTTGACGACGTCGATCGCAAACTGGTTCTGCGTGGTGCCGCCCGGGATAAAGTCCTTGGCGTTTTTCTTGTGCAGGTAGGAAGCCTGCACCCATTCGTTGCCGGAGAGGTGATAGGTGAGCCATGCCTGCCCGCCTTTGCCTTCGCGGCCGATCCAGTCGCCAAAGATATAACCCTTGTTGGTGTAAGCCTGCCGCTGGATGGTTTCGTAGTATTCATTTTGGCCGCCCTGGCAAACCGACGTCACGCAGTCAGTGGAGACGCCTTCGACGCGCAGATCGAGATGTGTGGCGCCAGGGAACTGTGAAAGATAGATGCCGGGCCGATAGCCCGCGCGCCGGGGGGCGGAGATGGGGAAGACGTCGTCGTGGGTCTCCGAGTCGGCGTAAAGCGTGAGATAGTTGCGCACGAATGGCAGCCGATAGGAGAACGAGAAGTCCGAGAACCGCGCGCCGGGATCGTGGCGTGAGTACTTCTCGCCGGCGTTGGTGTCGTTGGTGTCGAAAAATCCTTTGAGGAAGGTATGCAGCGTGACCGGCTCATGGCCTTTGCCGCCGAAGACGATGGTGCGCTGCAGCGAAAACTGGAAGTTCCGCGTGGGCGAGAAGGCGACGATCTCCGAGTGGGTGTAGTCGTCGTTGGGATAGGTGTGGCCTTTCAGGCTGCCGTAGAAGAAGTCATAGCGCACGGGACCGAGCAGGCGTGAGAGGTACTTGACGCGCAGCGGCTCGACCCGGTTAATGCGGAAGGAATAGATGTTCTCGGCGTTGTTGGACCACGCCATTGCGCCGCCCTGCGTGGGGCCGAGCCATGCATCGGACTTGCCGCCGGAAATCTCATGCCCGAGCAGATGAAAAGACAGCGTGGCTTCCACCAGTCGGAAAGGATTTTGCGCGGCGATGGGGCCAGCGGGAATCGTGTCCTGTGGGACGTTGTAACCGCTGTAAGGAATCTGATCGCCGCCGGTGAAGTGCAGAGGATCACCCTGCGAGAGCAGTGTGGCAAGCGCCTGCGAGTAGCCGGCAGCCGCGGGAGCATGCTGATACTCTCCACGGATGTGGAGCGACCAGCGGCCCCGCTCGGTCAGGGTGGAGAAGCCGGTAATGTTGTTGAAGCCGGGCTGGTGGGGGCGGCCGTAGTCGTTGAAGAACGTCTGGCCAAGATGGAAGCTGTCCTGAAGGATCGTGCCGGAGATGCCCTGCAGGCGTGTGTAGACCGACTGCACGCCATAGACCGACCCGCGCGCGCCGCCGGTGATCGAGTGATCGGTGATTCCTTCCTCAGAAAGCTCGTTGAGCAGCGCGGAGAGGATGTCCTGCGCCTGTGTATCGTCGCTCGAAAGAATCGCATCTTCGGACCGCTGCAGGATGTGCAGCGCGCTGCGCCGTGTATACGGTCGCGCGGCGAGATACATCGTGTCCAGGTAGCCCATGGAATAGAGTCGCAGCATCGCCGGATACACCCAGCTATCCACGGGTATGTAGGAACTGCCCAGGGCATCGAGCGGAACGCGGCCGGGATGCTGCGCCGTTTCGACCGTCCCATAGGCGGGCATCGCGGTGAACGGCGTTTGCGCCGTGGGCGGCGCAGTGGTAACGACAGGCGGAGGAGCCGGAGCTGGAGCTGGTATCGATTGCGGAGTTGCAGGGGCAGTCGGCGTGATGCTGCCCGGCTGCGTGGGCGCTGGTGTTGCCTTTGGCGCTGCCGGCGGAGCGGCCTGGTCTGCCTGCGGCGGCTCTTGCGGCTGGGAGTGCCGATAGGCGGGGAGCGCAGGCACGGAGTTGGTGTCCGTCGGCGTCGGCGCAGGCGCCGCCGGCGAATTCTGCGAGGCTGCCGATTGCGCCGCTGCCGCCGATGCGTACACAGGCGCCGCGATCGCCAGGAGGAGCGATAACAGCGTTCCGAGCGGGCGCAATTTGTAACCGGAGGACATCACTCGTTCCAGTGTACCGGCGCGGCGCACGGAAAGCGGCCGGGACAGCGCTGAGTCGAACGCTGATGGAGGTTGCATCGTTATGTTATTTGGATGCGGATTTCACACTGCGAATCTGCGATGCAAAGGAAGATGCATCACGGTCCAGCCACGCCCGCGTGGCGATGCCCCGCGAAATCAAATATTGCTCAAGGTGCGCGATGGCGGTGTTATGCGCACTGGCAGAGTTCCTGGTCTCCGCAGGGAAGGCAACGCACTCGATCACCGCAGGGCCGCCGCCAATGCGCGCGTGACCGATGGATTCCTGTGCCGCGCGATAGAGCGCGACCGGATCGGCAGCGTCGACTGGCATCGCCGGCACGCGTGCGCGATGGGCGATGGCCCGGAGATCGAATTTCGGCTTTTTCCCGGTGGCCGCGGGAAGGACAACAAAGAGGACAGGCAGATCATGCAGCCCGGCGAACTCCAGCGCAGATTTCCAGTCAGCAGCCGAGAGTTGACCTGGAGTGGAATAGGTGACCGCGACGGAAGAATCAGAATTGGACGATTCAGAGTTCTTCGCCTGGCGTTTTGCGTTCTCGCAGACGGCCTTGCCCTGGAACGCAATTCCAATCGCTGTGAGCGGCTGCCCTGACATTGCGGGAATGCGGCAAGGACAATTCGGGCCCGCGATCATTCCGCCCGCGAAGTGCCTGTGCGGCCGAACCGCGTCACGAAGTCGCATTCCTCCGACGAAATCGACGACCGGACTGGAGAACGCATCGCTGACGAAGTCACGCGCAGTCAGGTCAAGCGACGTGCTGACCAGCGCGGCTTCACGTCCAGCTGTGAGCGCGCGTTGTCTTGGAGGCAATGCCTGGCCAAGCAGACGCGCCCGCAGAATCGCACGATACATCTGCTTCAATCGGGCATTGGGAATCAGCGGGTTTTCGTACGCGGCCTTCTTCGGACTCATGCGTGCGCGGGGTCGGGTGCGTCCGGGTTGAGGCCGAGCTTCGCGATCGCGGCCTGCGCCTTCTTTGCGTCCATCGCTCCGTCGCGTGCCAGCCGCGAGAGCGTGGCCGCAACGATAGATTCAGCATCGACCTCGAAGTGCCGCCGCAGATGCGCGCGATTGTCCGACCGCCCGAACCCGTCAGTGCCCAGGGTCACAAGACGGTTCTTGCCGTTCAACTGCAGCCACGGCGCCAGCACGTCGGGCAGCGACTTCATATAGTCGCTCGCCGCGATGATGGGCCCATCCGCACCTTCCAGCGCCGTCTCGATGTGGGTCTTTCGCGCCGGTTCAGCCGGATGCAGGCGGTTCCATCGTTCCGTTGCGATCGCCTCGCGCCGCAACTCCGTGTAGCTTGTCACGCTCCACACGTCCGCCGCGATCTGATGGTCCTTCGCCAGCATCTCCTGCGCGCGCAGCACTTCGTTCAGAATCGGCCCGGAACCGAACAGTTGCACCGCCGCCTTGCCCTTCACTCCGGCTGTCTCTGCCGCGCGGAACTTATAAATGCCCTTCAGAATGCCCTCGACCGCGCCCTCCGGCATCGCGGGCATGGCGTAGTCCTCGTTGTACATCGTGATGTAGTAGAAGCAGGCCTCGCCCTTCTCATACATGCGCTTCATGCCGTCCTGCAGAATGACGGCGAGCTCGAACACGTAGGCCGGGTCGTACGTCACGCAGGTTGGGATGGTGCTGGCGAGCACGTGACTGTGGCCGTCCTGGTGCTGCAATCCCTCCCCGAGCATCGTCGTCCTGCCCGCAGTGCCCCCCATCAGGAAGCCTTTGCCGCGCGCGTCCGCGAAAGCCCACGCCATGTCACCGATGCGCTGGAAGCCGAACATCGAGTAGTACATGTAGAAGGGAATCGTGGGCACTTTGTAGGTGGAATACGCCTGGCCGGCTGCGGTGAACGAGGCCATGGAGCCCGCCTCCGTGATGCCTTCCTCAAGAATCTGCCCGTCCTGCTCCTCGCGATAAAACAGCAGCATGTCCTTGTCATGCGGTGTGTAGCGCTGCCCTTCAGGCGAGTAGATGCCCACCTGGCGGATGGCCGACTCCAGGCCGAAGGTGCGCCCCTCGTCCGGCGTAATCGGCACCACGAGCTTGCCGATCGACGGGTCCTTCATCAGCGCGCGAAGGATTGAGACGAAGCCCATCGTCGTCGACACCGCTCGACCGCTGGAGCCCGCCGTCCATTCCTTGAAGAAATTTAGATCCGGCGTCTTGATGTCCAGCTTCGGATTGAAGCGCGCCGGCAGGTAGCCCCCCAGCGCTTCGCGATGCTGCTGCATATAGACAATCTCCGGCGAGTCCTGCGCGGGCCGATACGGAACGCCCTGCTTCGCTGCCGACTCGGGGATCGGGATGTCGAACGCTTTCACGAACGCGGAAAGCGCCTCGTCCGTCAGCTTCTTCTCGGAATGTGTCGCATTGCGCGCCTGCGCGGAGCCGAGGCCGAAGCCTTTCACCGTCATCGCCAGCACGACGGTTGGGCTGCCCTTGTGCTCCACCGCGCGTTTGTAAGCGTTGTACACCTTCACCGGGTCGTGGCCGCCGCGGCGCAGGTGGATCAGTTGATCGTCGGTGTAGTCCTTCACCAGCTCCAGCAGTTCGGGATACTTCCCGAAGAAGTGCTTGCGCAGATACGCGCCATCTTTTGCCTTATACGTCTGGAAGTCGCCGTCGACGCATTCTTCCATCCGCCGCAGCAGCAGGCCGGAGTGGTCGCGCGCGAACAGCTCATCCCAGTCCGAGCCCCAGATCACCTTAATGACGTTCCAGCCGGCGCCGAGGAACACGCCCTCCAACTCGTCGATGATGCGTTTGTTGCCGCGCACCGGCCCGTCCAGCCGCTGCAAATTGCAGTTGACCACGAAGATCAGGTTGTCGAGCTTTTCACGTGCCCCCAGCGAGACTGCGCCGAGTGTATCGACCTCATCCGTCTCGCCGTCACCGAGGAAGGCCCAGATCTTGCGCGGCACGGGCTTCAGCAGGCCGCGATTTTCCAGATAGCGCATGAAGCGCGCCTGATAAATGGCGTTCAGCGGCCCGATGCCCATCGACACGGTGGGGAAGTTCCAGAAGTCTGGCATCAGCCAGGGATGCGGATAGCTGGGGAGGCCGGGCTTGTCGCGCAGTTCGTGGCGGAAGTTCTTCAGGTGATCGTCGTTCAGGCGGTCGAGCAAATAGGCCCGCGCATAGACTCCGGGTGAGGCATGGCCCTGGTGATAGATGAAGTCGCCCGGCTGCTCGGAGCCGTCCTCGGCGATGTATTTCGCGCGGAAGAAGTGGTTGTACCCCACCTCCTGCAGCGTGGCTTGCGAAGAATACGTCGAGATGTGGCCGCCGATACCCGGGTCCTTCTTGTTCTGGCCGTGGACCATCGCCATCGCGTTCCAGCGGATCAGCGCTTCAATGCGCCGCTCCATCGCGCGGTCGCCGGGATAGGGAACTTCGTCGTGCTTGGGAATGGTATTGCGGAAGGGTGAGGCAAACTCGTTGGGAATCGCGACGCCCGCCTCGCGCGCCCGCTGGCGCAAGGCCTGCAATAGCTCGGCGGCGTTCTCCCAGTTGCCGGCGACCACGTCGTCGAATGCTTCAATCCATTCCGCCTTCTCGGAGGCGAATTCGGAAACTTCAGGTACTTGTGTCTTCGTAGCCATGTCGGATGCCCGGTTTTCGGTGGTGCTCATTCGGTTATGCGCGATCATCGCGCGGGGTTTCATGCGTCGTATATGCCTCTTTTAACGATACTGATTCGCGGCGGAAACGTCACGCTGTCGGAGGAGCGGGTAGTGGATCAGTTTTGAATTCTGCTTGGAAAGGGCGTGGCTTTAGATGCTGCTGAAAATTCGCAGTAGTGTTTTCCGGAGTAGCAGCGCGCTTTAGAGGCTGCTGAAAGAGGCCCTGCTTTGAAAGGGCGCGACTTTAGTCGCTCCGCTAAGGACAAAAACGGGGCGGCTTTAGCCGCTGAGGTCAGTCTTATGAATCGACAAATCTGCCGCGAAATCTATTCACGCAATTCACGCGCGCTATCATCACTGTCGTGGCCCCAAAGCTCGATCACATCGGCATCGCGGTAAAAAGCATCGCGTCCGCGCGCCTGCTTTATGAGGCGTTGGGGCTGCAAGTCAGCGCCGAAGAGACGGTGGACCACGAGCGGGTGAAGACAGCCATGCTGCCACTGGGCGAGACTCGTCTCGAACTGCTGGAGGCGATTGCGGACGATTCGACCATTGCAAAATTCGTCGCAAAGCGTGGCGAGGGACTCCACCATATCGCCATCCGCATGGATGACGTGGATGCAGTATTTGAGCGCCTTCAGAAGCAGGGCGCACGGCTCGCCAGCGACCGCATTCGCGTCGGCGCCGGCGGCCACCGGTATTTCTTCGTCCATCCGGCCAGTGCAGGCGGCGTCCTGGTGGAGATCGTCGGCGATGCAAATGCGGGAGCCGACAGCCAATGAAGCTCCTGCTGATCGACACCTGCGGCACGGAGGGCAGTGTCGCGATCGCGGATGCTGGCTGCGATCCGGCGGACACTGTCAGCACGACACTTCCAGGCCGCAGCGCGTCGGAGAAGCTGGTTGCAGCAGTGCGGGAATTGGCGCGAGAGAGCGGGATTGAACTCCGCGAACTTGGCGCGATTGCCATCGTTAACGGCCCGGGATCGTTTACCGGCGTCCGGGTGGGGCTCAGTGCTGCGAAGGGATTCTGCGAGGCTCTGAACGTGCCGCTTATTCTGATTTCGCGGCTCGCGGTGCTGGCATCGGCATCGGCCGCGGGGCCGGAAACGCATGCATTTGCAGTGCTCGATGCCGGGCGCCAGGAATTCTATGTGGGCGAGTACCTGGGTGGCGCCAGGCTGGATGAAGCGCTGGTGCCTCATGATGAGCTTCGCAGCCGCATCCTCCGCGCGGCGAATCGCGCGCTGATGGTATGCGAAGAGAGCGTTGCAGGAGCGCTCAGCGAATTTGCGCCGCGGATGGTCGCCGAGCCCTCCGCAGTATCCTCGCTGCCCCTGGTCCTGGAACGTATTCGCCGCAGCTCTTTTGATGATGTTGTCTCCGCGGATGCGAACTACCTCCGCCGGACGGACCTGGAGATCTTCGCCAAGGTGAGGGCGCAAGCCGCATTGGCGGGGAGACCATGACTTTGGCCGCGAGCCACAAAGTCGACCCAATCCGCGTGCGCAAAGCTCAGCCCGCCGATCTGGAGGCCATCCTTGCACTCGAACGCGCAACCGCTTCCGCGCCTCACTGGCCACGGGCTGCTTATCGGGAAATGGTGCAGCAGGGCGAGTCTCCCGTGCGTAGAGTCCTCCTCATCGCCGGGTTGTGCGATGCAGGCGATGCGACGATGCCATTCCGCCTGGTTGGCTTTGCGGCAGCAGGGATACAGGGCGATTCCGCGGAATGGGAGAGCATCGCTGTCGCAGCGCGCACCCGCCGCAGCGGTGTGGGCCGTGCGCTCGGCGAAGCCATGATCGCGTGGAGCAGAGAAGAAGGCGCGACAGAGATAACGCTGGAGGTAAGGGCGGCGAGTGCTGGGGCGATCGCGTTCTACCGGGAGATGGGCTTCGCGGAGGCCGCCCGCAGGCCCGGCTACTACCACGATCCAGAAGACGACGCCGTCCTGATGCGTCGCCTTTCCACCGTTTGATCCTTCCCATTTTCCACCAGATCACCGTTCATCAAAAATCGCGGACATCCCTGTTTTGCTTGTCCGACTCATAGCTGAATGTCTAGGTTTCAGCTTTCACGTGGGAGGGTTGCGACGCAGCTCTTTGCAGTGAATGGTTATCCAACGGATAAACATAGCAATTCCGCTCGGGCCCACAATCTCAAAGAATCAACTACATACGCTCGGGGGGCGGGTGCGGGAACTTCTATTTTCGGAATCCTGAATCTGGAAAAATATGTTTTGCAGAATTATTGAGCAACTTTTGCTTCCAGATTGCGTCATACTGGGTGTAGCAAACAGATAGTCGGGACAGCAACTCCCACGGTCCTGGCTTCCCCAATCCGCAAGACCCCTCCCCACCTTTATGTAGGCCTCCAGAACATCGGAGGCCTCACGCCTTTAACCGCGCGTCAGAAAACTTGACACGTGCGGTAAAATAAACAGATCAGGCAGCAGAGTGCCGAACCCGCTTCATCAGGGTTGTGCATCTTCTACCTGTCCAATAAACCCTTATTTTTGAAGATTTTGCCGGAAATGTTGACGTATTTTCAATATTTTAGCTGCATACCGGGTGGCTAAGCCTTTTGAAAAGAAGATTTTGCATTTTTGGGGGGGGAGGGGGTACCTCTATCATGCAAGTCCCGTTCGACGATCCAGGGCAGCTTTCCCTGGGCCGCTGAACAGCACCATCAACGTGATCGCCAGCATAGCGAGCGGCAGTTCGGAGGCGCCGTAGCCGTGGTGGATGGTGAACGCGAAGATGGCTACCAGCATATTGACGGCGACAAGCGCGGCAAAGAATCGCGTGAAGAGACCGAGAATCAGGCAGATGCCGCCAACGAACTCTGTAAGTGCCGAGACATAGCCGAGCCACGCCGGAAGGCCAAGACTCGCGGCGAAACGTGCAGAGTGATGCAACGCGGAGAGGAGGCTGCCGTGAGGAAAGTTCTCTGGAATCACCTTTTCCCAGCCGTGGTAGAGCATCGACGCGCCGAGGACGACACGCAGGAACAGAAGACCCCACGGCTGAAATCGATTGAGCCACCTGGACATGAAAACGCAATACCTCCGCTCGATGATTTTACCGGCTGGAGAAGAAAGGCTCGATGCGCCTCGCTCAACGCATGTGCAGGTCGTCGAGGAATCGGCGAAGCGCATCTTCACAGGCCGAATCGGCTCCGTGAAGCGGAAGCACCACCACATATTTCGGGCTGGCAGCGTTTCGATACAGCGTCTCGATACCAGCCTCGTTCGCCGGCGATAGCGGTTGTCGCCCCACGAGCAGCAGCTTCGGCCGGGATAGCGCGTTGAGTGGTTTGGCGATGGCGAAGCGGCTCCCGAAGAGCAGGCGGACAGGAATCAGTCGCGAGGACTCCGCCGCCGCGGTTGCCGCAGGATCTGGATCGGGGTTGTCCAGAATCACGCCGGCCAGTTCGGAATGATCGCGAGCCAGCTGGACGGCAAGCGGCGCGCCAAGTCCTGAACCCATGGGAAGAATGGAGGCGAGAGGAACGTGGCGAGTGGTGACGAGATAATCGAGCGCCGCATCGGCATCCTGCTGCATACGGTCAGCGTTGGGATGCACCGCCGGATCGCTCGCGCCGAAACCGCGGTAGTCGATGGCAAAGACGTTGAAGCCGGCGCGATGCAAAAGCGCGAGCGTGGGGAGAGTGTCGGAGAGCGAGCCGGATCCGCCATGGAGATAGAGAATGGTGAAGCTGGACGTCACGGAACCGGAAGAGGCGTCGAGAGGAGCGGGACGAGAATCTGGAGTATCGCTGGAGGGCACCCACCAAGCCGAAAGATGCGGCTCGCCGGTATCGAAGTCCCCGAAGCGCGCAGGCGTGAATGCGAGGCCGATGTTTTCCGGAGTCCGGTCCAGCGTGAGAGAAGGGTGCAATACCAATTGCCAGAGGCCTTGATAGAAGAGCAGGCACGCAGTGAGATAGGCGCATACCACCGCCAGCCCGAGGCTGAGCGCCAGCGCCTTCAGCAGCCAGCGCGGATCGACCACTTCGACCGGCGCACTCGGCGCGGGTGGCTTCCTAGCGGTGGCTGGCGAGCTGCGTTTGGCGGAAGGCATTGGGTGACGGTGTCTCAATGAAGCTGAGCTTGCATTTCGTTCGTGGCGAGCGCTGCTGTCTGCGGGTTTGCGCCGGACGGCAAAAAGACGGAGATTGCGGTGATCCCCGATTCGCTTCTCTGCCTGCTCCAGACGTGGATTGAGCCTCCATGCTGTTCGACCAGTTGCGCGACGACCCACATTCCGAGGCCGGTTCCAGTATCTGCCTTCGTGGTGAAGAAAGGCTCGAAGATGCGGTGACGCGTGACATCGTCCATACCGCAACCGTTGTCGACAAATGTTGCGCGAACGCCGGGGGTGGAGTAATCGCGCCAATCCCGAGAGAAACGCAGGCGGATGATGAGCCTTCCGCCCTTTGCCATGGCGTCGATGGCGTTGGAAACGAGATTGGCGAATACCTGCTGGACTTCGCCCGGCATACAACTGATCTGAAGCGTTTCCGGCGCACGCAAATCCACTTCGATCCCGGAACCCTGCAGGCGGCCCCGGAAGAGCGCGAGAACGGTCTGCAAGATTTCCGCCAGTTGAGTGCTTTTGCGAGGACCGGTCTGGCGATGGAATTTGAGCGTTTGCTGGGTGATCAGCGAGACGCGCATCACCTCGTCGAGCGCCTGTTGCGCAAGATGGCCCTTATCGGCTTCCGGTTTGTCGGTGGCGATCAGGTAGAGGAGATTGGCGATGGCCTCCAGCGGGTTGTTGATCTCATGCGCGATGGATGCAGCCAGTCGTCCTGCGACGGCGAGTTTCTCGGCGCGCAGCATTGCTTCCTCGGCGCGCTTGCGGCCGGTGATGTCTGCCATGACGCCAACGACGCGCCTGGGATGTCCCTGGCTGTCGCGTTGGCAGCGGCCTTGCGATTCCACCCAGCGTTCCGAGCCGTCGCGCAGCCGGACGCGGTATTGCTGACGGTATTCGGCGCCGGTGGTGTGGGTCCGTTCGACGGCCGTACGGACACGTGCCGCATCGTCGGGATGAATTAAGTCCACCCAGTCGTCGATGGAAGCTCGGATGTCACCGGGTTTGAGTCCGGCAATACGATAGACCTCATCGGACCATTGCACCGTACCGGTCACGAGGTCCCATGCCCAAAGGCCCATGCCATTGGCGCGCAATGCGATTTGCAACAGATCGTCGCGCTCGCGCAGGACCACGGCGGCCCGGACACGCTCCTCAGCAAGTTCCCGCTCTGCGTGCGCGCTCTGAAGCTCCCGCTCGAGTCCTTGAGTCGCGAGTTGCGCCCGTTGCTGCGCAAGGCGGCGCATGGCCCAGCCCAGCAGGACCGAGACCGCGAGGAACATGGCGAGCCGAGCCTCCTCGCGGGCGGAGCCGACGGAGAGATGGAACCGTGTCCTGGTAAGGAAGATATCGACCAGCGCTGTCTCGGTAAGAGCGCAGACCGTCCCGGATGCCATTCCGAGGTACCAGCAGACCAGCAGGACGACGGGAAAGGCGAGCAGCAGCGGGAACGAGTGCAGCGGAACGATCCAGTCGGTGAGCGCGACGGCAAGAGCTCCGATGGCCATTCCAAGCAGTGCGCGAACGGGCAGAGGCCATTGCGGGCGCGAGCCGATGCCGATGCGAGGTGGTTGTTGGGGCGTGCTCATCCAGTTTGGTCGATGCGAAGCAGCGCTGGATTGTTCCTGCTGCTTTGACGGGAGTCCTGCTTCAAGTGTAAGGCGGGGCGATGGTGTGCGTTCATGGAGTAGCTGAACGCGATGACGCGCGAGCAACCAGCACAGCGGTGTAAGCAGCGCCGAAACCATTGTCGATGTTGACCACCACGACGTTGGGGCTGCAGGAATTCAGCATGCCGAGCAGCGCGGCAGCTCCTGCGAACGAAGCGCCGTAGCCGACGGATGTGGGCACAGCAATAACGGGAACGCCGACGAGGCCGCCGACGACGGAAGGCAATGCGCCTTCCATGCCGGCGCAGACGATGACGGCTTGCGCGGAGCGGAGTTCCTTGTGCACAGAAAGCAGGCGATGCAGCCCGGCGACGCCGACATCAAACAGGCGTGTGACCGAGGCACCGAAAGTCTCGGCCGTGACGGCGGCCTCTTCAGCAGCGGGAATATCGCTGGTGCCGGCGCAGACGACTGCGATGTGACCGCCTGGCAGGTCGACTTGCGCGGTCTGGCGAAGCGCTACCGTGCGCGCAACAGGATTGTGGCTCGCCGTAGGATGCTGCGCGAGCAGAGCGGCGGCAGTTGCGGGATCGACCCTGGTGGCGAGAACGTCGACGCCATCCGCGATGAGTGAAGAGAAGATGGCGAGCACCTGCCCGGTAGTTTTGCCCGCACCGAAGATGACCTCTGGGAGTCCGGAGCGCAGGCTGCGGTGGTGGTCGACGCGCGCGTGGCCCAGGTCCTCGTAAGGCATGCCCGCGAGGCGTTCGGCTGCCGCGGTGGGAGTTACGGCGCCGCGCTCGACCTCGGCGAGGAGCTGGAGCAGGGAATCGCGGGTCATCGTTTGTGCGCCTGATTGTAAGCAGAAATTGCGGCCTGCTGTACGAGTTTCACGGCGACACTGCAACGGGCAGCGGCAGCGCGGCAGTCTTCGAATTCCGGCGCGATGTTCAGGGTCTCGCCGTTGAGCAAACCGAGTTTGATTCGGATGTTGCCGTAGGATGTGGACACGGTTGTGTGTGTGCGGCTGAGGCAAATGCGGCGATCGTGGCGAATGCGGATGCCGAGGGTAGATGTTTCGCGCAGGAGAAGCTGTTGCAATCTTGGTGAGTCTGCTGGATTGCACAGGACAGTGAAGAGAGTGCCGGGCCGTCCCTTTTTCATGGTGACCGGCGTGAGCATCACGTCGAGTGCGCCGGAGGCAAGCGCAGCTTCAGCGGCGTGAGCCACGAGCTGCGGTGAGAGGTCGTCGAGCGCGGTTTCGAGCACAATGACGGATTCTGCTGGATCGGTGTTCGTGCCGGGCTGGTCGGTTGCGGCGGGCACGGTTCCGGACTCGCCGATGCTGAGGCGGAGCGCATTCGCGAAGCCGGCGGGGTTTCGGGATCCGGCGCCATAGCCGATCTGGTCTATGCGCATCGCGGGCTGCGGGCCGAACAGAGGGCTAAGCGCGCGGATGAGGGCCGCTCCGGTTGGAGTGACGAGTTCCTTCTCAATGTGCGCGGAGTAGGTGGGCATGCCGCGCAGCAGGTCGGCAGTGGCCGGCGCGGGAACGGGAAAGGTGCCGTGCGCGCAGTCGATGGTGCCGCCGCCGACGTTGATCGGCGAGCAGTGCCATGCATCGATACCGAGGGAGTGGATGCCGGCAGCAGCGGCGACGATATCGACGATGGCGTCAACCGCGCCGACCTCGTGGAAGTGGATATCGTCCACCGGGACGTTGTGGATACGGGCCTCGGCGTGCCCGAGCAGTTCAAACGCGCGCACGGCGAAGTCCTTCACAGGAGAGGGAAGGAGCGCTGAAACGATGAGGGCGCGGATCTCGGTCAGCGAGCGGCCATGAACGTGGGGATGCTCGTGGCCTTTTCCCGCGTGCGAGTGGCTGTGCTCGTGTGGTTCGTGCGCATGGCTGTGACTGTGAGTGTGGGCATGGCCGGCTTGGTGCGTGGGCTGCGTTTCCGATTGATGAGCGTGAGTGTGCGGATGCGCGGCCTCGGCAATGTGGTCCCCTTCGAGCACGTGGACCTTGGTGGAGGTGATGCCGCTGCGGTCGACCTTCTCGATGCGGAGAGAAGCATTGAGATTCAGAGATGTTGCCGCCTGGTGCAGCACCTCAGCGGAAACACCGGCATCGAGCAGCGCACCGAGAAACATGTCACCGGCGATTCCGGCGTAGCAGTCGAGATAGGCAATGCGCATAAAGAATCCTGGTAGGGAAGAGCCTCACAGCCCTCAGTGGCTAAGCCGCACGAATGATCGGTCGCCTCACGGCTGAAGCCGCGCCCCTTCAAAGCTCAGGTTGCGGTTGCGATGGCATGAACGGGCAGCACGTCGTTCATGGAGCCGGAGCGGTAGCCCTGCGTGTCCAGCGTAATGTAAGTGAAGCCGAGGGGCCGAAGGGCGGCGGTGATGCGGTCAAGGGTGTCGAGGGAAAGAGCCCGGGGCAGGTCTGGGCGAGCGATCTCGATCCGTGCCAGGTTGCCATGGTGTCGCACACGGACCTGCGCGAAGCCGAGCGCGTGCAACGCCTCTTCGGCGCGCTCTACCTGGCTGAGGTTTTCGGCAGTCACGGCGCGGCCGTATTCGATGCGCGAGGAGAGGCATGCGCTGGAAGGCTTGTCTGCCAATGCGAGGCCGGCATCGCGGGCGAGCATGCGCACCTCAGCTTTGCTGAGTCCGGCGTCGACCAGCGGCGCGAGCACACCGTGACCGGCCGCGGCGCGCTGGCCGGGGCGATGGTCGCCACGGTCGTCGAGGTTCATGCCGTAGGCGATGTGCGCAAACTCCAGCCGCTGGCGCGCAGCCTCCATTCGAGTGAAGAGTTCATCTTTGCAATGAAAGCAGCGATTGGCATCGTTGCGCGCGTAGTCGGGCGAGTGGAGCTCGCGGGTATGGAGAATTTCCGTGGGGATGCCGTGGTTTGCGGCGAACGCCAGTGCATCGGCGAGCTCTTTGCGGGGCAGCGAGGGCGAGTCGGCGATGATGGCGAGCACGCGATTTCCGAGGACCTGGTGGGCGGTATAAGCAAGGAACGCCGAGTCCGTTCCGCCGGAATAGGCCACCAGCAACGACTCCAGCGCGCGCAGCGACTCGCGCAGCAAATCGAGCTTGACGTTGAGTTCGGAGGAGGGAGCCATCGCGACCATTCTACGCGCGGGCGCTATTGCCGCGGCGCATCGCCGGGTATGATGACGCGCGACCGGACCTCCAGTTTGTGGTAGTTGCGATAGGTAGCGAGGAAGGACCACGCGGTCTGCTCGTTGCTCATGCTGGAGGTAATTTTCGAAGGCAACCAGAAGGTGCGCGCGTCGAGCACGACAGGCTTATAGTCCACCTGCACCCGCCAGCGAGTGAAAGTTGGCGCACCGCTTCTGCCGCCGTTGAGCAGCGGTGTGATGAGGTGGCGCGGGACCGCGACCTGGAGGCGTGTAATCTGCATCGAGCGCGGATCGATCACGACGCGTCCGGTCCCATCCTCTCTGAGGATGCAGTCTTTCGGCCGCTGGTCGGCCGGCAGCGAGACAAAGCGGACAACGATAGGTTTGCGCGGTTTGACCGGATCGAGGGTGTATTGCATGCACCGCTGCTCATCCTTGGACACTATGGCGAGGCCGCCTGAAAAGGCGCCGCTCAACATGGTTGGCGCATCGATTTGGCGGCCATTGGCGGGCTTGCCGTCAATGGTTTTGATTTCGCGCGATTCGTCAAGAGACTGGGTGTGGGCTGTGGAATCGATGTCGCGCTTCAGGCGGAAGACGGATTCGGCGATGGTCTCGTAGTTGGCAGCGGATGCGCCTCGCATGACGAACTGGCGCATGGTGGAATCCATGTGCTCATCGGCGAGAAAGCTGGGGATGGACGCTTCGTATTCATCGAGGTTGGCCTGCAGCTTTGCCACTACGTTATCGAGCGTCAATGGCTGGGGCGGCTGCGCACGGAGGTTCGGCGTGGCCGCGAGCAGGACGAGCAGCGGCAGAGACCGGTACGGAGATGCTCGGCGCACTGCAACCATCAGACCACGCCGGTGCGGGAAACGGTAGCCTTGGGAATTGGGGGCACGAAATCCACCGTTCGATGGCAGACAGAGTAGCCCGACGAGTGCATTTGGTTGCATAATAGAGAGGTGCGCCGTCAGGGGCGAGCGCGCCGGGAAAGAAACTCTCTGTCCAATCGAGAGGCTTTCCTTATATACTTGCAAGTATCCAATTGTTCAGCTTTTTACCTGACGCTGCGCAGCCCGCACTGGCGGGCGTGTCGATGAAGCACCGGAGTCGTTTCTGGAGCGGAGACCGCAGACGCCGCAAGTGTCTTTTCCGCTGAGACGGAATATCTGAACGGAAGGTTTGCCCATGAACTCATCCGACTACCGCCGCCGCATCCCCGAACCTCAGGGGCTGTATCACCCGCGGAATGAGCATGATGCCTGTGGAATGGGCTTTGTCGCGAGCATCCGCGGCGAGAAGACCCACGACATTGTGCGCAAGGGCCTGGAGGTGCTGATCAACCTGACGCACCGCGGCGCCGCGGGCTGCGATCCGGAGACAGGCGACGGCGCCGGCATCCTGATCCAGGTGCCGCATGAGTTTTTTGTGGAGGAGTGCGGGAAGCTGGGCATGAAGCTGGGGGAGCCCGGCAGCTATGCCGTGGCGATGGTCTTTCTGCCGGTGGACAAGCACAGCCGCCTGAAGTGCGAGGGCGTGCTGGAGCGGGTCTCGCGCGAGGAGGGCCTAACGGTACTCGGGTGGCGCGATACCCCGCTGAATGTCGATGCGATCGGGCGTGAGGCGCGTGCCTCACAGCCTTATATCGAGCAGTTCTTCGTCAAGCGGCCGAAGGGCATGGACGAGGACGCGTTCGAGCGGAAGCTCTATATCGTCCGGCGCCGCAGTTACAACGAGGTACAGGATTCGGAGATCGAGGACAAGGGCGATTTTTATCTGCCGTCGTTCTCCTGCCGGACGATCGTGTACAAGGGGCTGATGCTGGCGCCGCAGATTGAGAAGTTTTACCTCGACCTCGCCAGCCCGTTGACCAAGACCGCGCTGTGCCTGGTGCACCAGCGCTTTTCCACCAACACGTTCCCCAGCTGGAAACTGGCGCATCCCTACCGCTATATCTGTCACAACGGGGAAATCAACACCATTCGCGGCAACGTGAGCTGGATGAATGCGCGGCAGTCGGTATTTGCCAGCGACAACTTCGGCGACGAGATCAAGAAGCTGTATCCGGTGGTCATTCCTGGAGGAAGCGATTCGGCCGGTCTCGATAACGCGGTCGAGTTCCTTTACCAATCGGGCCGCGAGCTGCCGCACGTGATGGCGATGATGATCCCAGAGGCGTGGTCCGGCAATCCGGACATGGACGCGGACAAGCGCGCGTTCTACGAGTATCACGCGTCGCTGATGGAGCCGTGGGATGGCCCCGCCGCCGTCGCGTTCACCGACGGACGCGTGATTGGCGCGACGCTGGACCGCAACGGCCTGCGTCCCGGCCGCTACATCGTCACCAAGGACGACCTGGTGGTGCTGGCGTCTGAGGCCGGCGTGATTGAAGTTCCACCGGAGGATATTCGCAAGAAGGGCCGCCTTCAGCCGGGCCGCATGTTCCTGGTGGATACGGTCGAGCACCGCATCATCTCCGACGCGGAGATCAAGAAGTCCCTCTCTTCACGTCAGCCCTACGCGGAGTGGCTGAAAGAGCAGCAGGTCACGCTGGACGATCTGCCGGAGCCATGGAGGCTGATCGAATCCGATCCGAAGACGCTGCTGCGCCGTCAGCGCGCGTGCGGGTACAGCGAAGAAGACCTGAAGATTCTGCTGGGGCCCATGGGCGCGGCGGGCGAGGAGCCGATCGGCTCGATGGGCACCGATGTGCCGTTGGCGTGCCTCTCGGACCGCCCGCAGCTGCTGTTCAACTACTTCAAGCAGCTCTTCGCGCAGGTCACGAATCCGCCGATCGACCCCATTCGCGAGGCGATGGTGATGTCCCTGATCGCGCCCATCGGGACGGAGCGCAACATCCTGGTGGAGACGCCGGAAAATTGCCACACGCTGCGGCTGGAAACCCCAATACTTTCGAACCGGGAGCTCGAGAAGCTGCGCCGCATTTCGTCCGGCGATCTCTTGGCAAAGGAACTGCGCACACTCTTTCGCGCCGAGGATGGCGAGGCTGGCCTCAAGCATGCACTGGAAGACCTCGAACAACAGGCAGCGGATGCAGTGGAGTCCGGCTATTCGCTGCTGATTCTTTCGGACCGTGGCGTGGACGAGACACGCGCACCGATTCCGTGCCTGCTGGCGATGGCGGCGGTTCACAATCGCCTGATCAAGGATAAGACACGAACACAGTGCGCCATCATCATCGAGAGCGGCGAGCCGCGCGAGGTGATGCACTTCGCATTGCTGATCGGCTACGGCGCGAGCGCCGTCAATCCGTATCTTGCGTTCGAGACGCTGCACGATCTGAAGCGCCGCGGCCTGATGCCGGAGAAGGTCACCGCCGAGTACGCGGAGAAGAACTTCATCAAGGCCATCAACAAGGGCCTGCTGAAGACCTTTTCCAAGATGGGCATCAGCACGCTGCAGAGCTATCGGGGCGCGCAGGTGTTTGAGGCGGTCGGCCTGAACGAAGAGCTGGTAGCCGCGTACTTCCCGGGCACTGCGTCGCGCATCGAGGGCATCGGTCTCGATGTGCTGGCGCGCGAGGCGCTGATCAAGCACGCCTTTGCCTTCCAGCCGCTCACGGATTCTGAGACGGACCTCGTCGTTGGCGGGCAGTATCAGTATCGCGAAGGCGGCGAGTATCACCTGCTGAATCCGGCAACGATCTCGAAGCTGCAGCATGCGGTACGGCAGAACAATCCGAAGACCTTCCAGGAGTACACCGACCTCATCGACCAGCAGAACAAGCAGTTCTGCACCCTGCGCGGTTTGATGAAGTTGAAGTACCTGGACGAAGCGATTCCGATCGAAGAGGTCGAGCCCGCGAAGAACATCGTCAAGCGGTTTACCACTGGCGCGATGAGCTTCGGGTCCATCAGCAAAGAGGCGCACGAGACGCTTGCCATTGCGATGAACCGCATCGGCGGGATGTCCAACACCGGCGAAGGCGGCGAGGATGCTGCGCGCTTCGTGCGCGACCCGAACGGCGACTTGCGCCGCAGCGCGGTGAAGCAGATTGCCAGCGGGCGCTTTGGCGTGACGGCAAACTATCTGGTCAACGCGGACGAGATTCAGATCAAGATGGCGCAGGGCGCGAAGCCCGGCGAAGGCGGGCAGCTACCTGGCCATAAGGTGGACGAGTTCATCGCCAAGCTGCGCTATTCCATCCCCGGCGTGGGCCTTATCTCGCCGCCGCCGCATCACGACATCTACTCGATTGAGGATCTGGCGCAGCTGATCTATGACCTCAAGAACGTCAATCCGCAGGCGCGCATCGCGGTAAAGCTGGTCGCCGAAGTCGGCGTGGGCACGGTCGCTGCCGGCGTATCGAAGGCGCACGCGGATGTGGTGCTCATCTCCGGCGATACCGGCGGCACGGGAGCATCGCCGCTCAGCTCCATCAAGCATGCGGGGCTGCCCTGGGAGCTTGGCCTGGCGGAGACGCAGCAGGTGCTGTTGCTGAACGATCTGCGCAGCCGCATCAAGGTGCAGACCGACGGCAAGCTGCAGACGGGCCGCGATGTCGTGATCGCCGCGCTGCTGGGCGCCGAAGAGTTCGGCTTTGCCACGACACCGCTCATCACGATGGGCTGCATCATGATGCGCAAGTGCCACCTGAACACGTGCGCGGTCGGTATTGCGACGCAGGACCCCGTGCTGCGCGCACGGTTTGAAGGCCAGCCCGAACACGTTATCAACTTCTTCTTCTTCATCGCGGAGCAGATGCGCCAGCACATGGCGAAGCTCGGTTTCCGCACCGTCGACGAGATGGTGGGCCGCGTGGATATGCTGGACGCAACAATCGCGGCGCATCACTGGAAGGCGAAAGGCATCGACCTCTCGACCATCCTCTTCTCGCCGGATCTCCCGTCGCATGTGGGCCGCCGCCGTACGGTGGCGCAGGACCATGGCCTCGATCAGGCGCTGGATCACACGCTGATCGAGCAGGCGAAGCCGGCGCTGGACTCCAAGCAGAAGGTGAAGGGCGAGTTTGCCATTCGCAATGTGCACCGAACCGTCGGCGCCATGCTGGGCGGCGAGATTGCACGACGCTACGGCACTGTGGGACTGCCGGACGAGACGATTCACTTCAAGTTCCGCGGCTCGGCGGGGCAGAGCTTCGGCGCTTTCGTTCCAAATGGTGTGACGCTGGAACTCGAAGGCGATTCCAACGACTATCTCGGCAAGGGACTCTCCGGCGGCCGCATCATTGTGTATCCGCCGAAGACCTCGAGCTTCCTGCCTGAAGAATCGATCCTTGTCGGCAACGTTGTGCTCTATGGTGCAACGACCGGTGAGGTCTTCCTGAACGGAATCGCCGGCGAGCGCTTTGCTGTCCGCAACTCCGGCGCAACTGCGGTTGTCGAAGGCGTCGGCGATCACGGCTGCGAGTACATGACGAAAGGCCTGGTCGTTGTCCTGGGCAGCACAGGACGCAACTTTGCCGCCGGCATGAGCGGCGGGATCGCTTACGTCTATGACGACCAGGGCGACTTCAGTACGCGCCGCTGTAATCTTGCGGGCGTGGACCTGGAGCCTTTGGTGCAGGCCGCTGACGTTGAGCAGGTGCGCGCGCTAATTGAGCGCCATATTGAGCTGACCGGCAGCCCACAGGCGGCCTGGATACTGGAGCACTGGAAAGAGACACAGGAGTACTTTCTCAAGGTGTTTCCGCATGAGTATAAGCGCGTGCTGGGTGTGAAGCGCGCGGAGACTGTTTATAGTTCGCCTGGCAAGAAGGCGATGGTGGCGGCAGGGCAGGTGCAGCATGGGTAAGGTCACTGGATTTCTCGAACTCGGACGCGAACAGCCGCAGCGACGCGATGCGAAGGAGCGGCTGAAGGACTGGCAGGAGATTTACGAGCCATTCCCTGAAGAGAAGCAGCGGGAACAGGGCGCGCGCTGCATGGATTGCGGCATTCCGTTCTGCCACACCGGCTGTCCGGTGAACAACCTTATCCCGGACTGGAATGACCTCGTCTACAACAACCGCTGGGAGAGCGCGATCCGGCGCTTGCACGCGACGAACAACTTCCCGGAGTTCACCGGCCGCATCTGCCCAGCTCCGTGTGAGCAGGCCTGCGTGCTCGGCATCAACCAGGACCCGGTTTCGATCAAGCTGATTGAGAAGTCGATCGTGGAGCACGCGTGGGAGAATGGCTGGATCAAGCCGGAGCCGCCCGAAGAGAAGACCGGCAAGCGTGTCGCCGTCGTCGGCAGCGGACCGTCAGGTCTTGCTGCCGCGCAGCAACTGCGACGCGCCGGCCATTCGGTCACGGTATACGAGAAGAACGACCGCATCGGCGGCCTCTTGCGCTACGGCATTCCTAACTTCAAGCTGGAAAAGCATGTGATCGACCGCCGTCTCGACCAGATGCGCGCCGAGGGCATCACGTTTGTCACTGAGGCACACGTTGGAGTCAACGTTCCTGTTGAGACGCTGACCGACGAGTACGATGCTGTGCTGCTGACGGGCGGTGCAGAGCGTCCGCGCGACCTGCCGGTGCCCGGTCGCGAACTCAAGGGCATTCACTTTGCGATGGAATTCCTGCCGCAGCAGAACAGGCGCAATGAGGGCGATGTGCTGGACGCCGCAACTGCGATTTCAGCGGCAGGCCAGCGCGTTGTGATCCTTGGCGGCGGCGATACCGGCGCTGACTGCCTTGGCACCAGCCTGCGCCAGGGAGCGGTCAGCGTGCACCAGTTTGAGATCATGCCCAAGCCGCCTGACGAGCGTGCAGCTTCCACGCCGTGGCCCATGTGGCCGATGAAGCTGCGGACCGAAAGCAGCCATGAAGAGGGCGGTATTCGCGACTGGGCGATCAACACCGTGGGCTTTGAAGGCGACGAGCAGGGACGGGTGAAGGCGATCCGCGCCGTGCGGGTGGGGCCGCCGCCGACGTTCACCCCGATGGAAGGCAGCGACTTCATCATTGAGGCCGACCTGGTTCTGCTGGCGCTCGGCTTCCTGGGGCCGGTGAAGTCAGGCATGATCGAGCAGTTGGGCCTGGCACTCGACGCGCGCGGCAACGTGCAGACCAACGCCGAGTATATGACCTCGGTTGAAGGCGTCTTCGCGGCGGGCGACATGCGGCGCGGCCAGTCGCTGGTGGTTTGGGCCATCTCCGAAGGCCGCAAGGCCGCCGAAGCAGTCGACCACTGGCTCTTCAGCAGAGGCGGAGCCAACGCGCTGCCGGTCAGCCGTCGCGTTCTGGTCTAGTAGCTCACTTGAGGCGCGCGGGCGAACCCGCGCAGTCTCACCATTACAATCAACTTCAGCTTGGCCCGCGAAGCCGGTCCAGGTCTGTGTTTCCAATACGGGCGAGTAGCTCAACTGGATAGAGCATCAGCCTTCTAAGCTGAGGGTTGTGGGTTCGATTCCCGCCTCGCCCACCATTCCCTGTTCTCCGCGCCTCCGTGTGCTCGCAATGAAAGCTCTTCTGCTCGCCGACTACAAGAAGCTTGAACTGGCCGATGTGCCTGTGCCTGAGCCACGTGAAGATGAACTACTGATCCGAGTGCGTGCCTGTGGCATCTGCGGGAGCGATGTGCACGGTTACGACGGCAGCACCGGCCGTCGCATTCCGCCGATCGTGATGGGGCATGAAGCCGCCGGAGTGGTGGAAACGGTCGGCGGTGCCGTCCGCGGATTCGCTCAAGGCGACCGCGTCACGTTCGACTCTACGATCTATTGCGACAATTGTTTTTTCTGCCGGCGTGACGAAGTGAACCTGTGCGACAACCGCGAGGTCCTCGGAGTATCCACGCCGCTGTTTCGGCGGCAGGGGGCGTTTGCGGAGTACGTCACAGTCCCCGCGCGTGTCGCATACAAGCTGCCGGATGAGCTTCCGTTCGAACATGCGGCGCTCATCGAAGCGGTGTCTGTTGCAGTCCATGCAGTTGCGCTCACGCCGATCGCGAAGGGTGACACGGTCCTTGTTGTAGGCGCCGGGATGATCGGCCTGCTTACCATGCAGGCGGCGCGTGCGGCCGGGGCAGGGAAAATCTTCATCGCCGACATCGACCCGAGCAGGCTGGAGATGGCGCGCACCCTGGGTGCTGACCTGACGTTCGATCCGCGCGAAGCAGATGCTGTCAAACGAATCGTCACTGCGAGTTCAGCGCGAGGTGCAGATGCTGCCATTGAGTGTGTCGGAGCAACGGCTCCGATCCAGCTCGCGATTGACAGCGCACGCAAGGGCGGGGCAGTCACGCTGGTGGGCAATGTCTCGCCCACCGCAGAGATCGGATTGCAGTCCGTGGTCTCGCGCCAGATCCGCCTGCAGGGTTCGTGTGCTTCGTGCGGTGAGTACCCAAGAGCGATGGAACTGATGGCGTCGGGTGCGATTCAGGTTGCGCCGCTGCTTTCCGCGGTTGCGCCGCTGGATGAAGGCATCGCATGGTTCCAGCGGCTGTATGCGCATGAGCCAGGTTTGCTGAAAGTGGTGCTGCAGCCATGAACGAGAATCCGCTCTTCGATCTCACCGGCAAAGTAGCTCTGGTAACGGGCACAAGCCGCGGTCTCGGCCAGTACATGGCTCGTGCGCTGGCCCGTGCCGGTGCGGACATTGCGATGACCAGCCGCACGAGCAGTTCTCTTGCTGCATTTGCGGACGAGATTCGTGCTCTCGGCCGCCAGGTCTTCTGCACGGAACTGGATGTGCGCGACTACGCGAGTATTCAATCGGCCGTTGCTTCCGTCGAAGGCAACTTCGGGCACATCGACATTCTCGTCAACAATGCAGGCTGCAACATCCGCAAGCCAGCGCTCAATGTCACGTGGGAGGACTGGAACACGGTCCTCGATACCAACCTGCGCGGCTCGTTCTTTGTTGCGCAGGCGGTTGCGCGCGGCATGATGGAGCGCGGCTATGGGCGGATCATCAACATCGGCTCGGTCACATCCGTCGCCGGCTATGCGGGCCTTGCTTCGTATGGCGCAAGCCGCGGCGGAATCCGGCAACTTACGATGAGCCTTGCCGCCGATTGGGGCGCACACGGCATTACGGTCAACTGCCTTGCGCCGGGATGGTTCCGCACTGAGCAGAATAAGGTGCTCTACGAAAACGCGGAGTGGGTGGAGTATCTGACGGAACGCATTCCGCTGAAGCGTCCGGGACAGCCAAATGACCTCGACGGCGCGGTTGTCTTCCTGGCGTCGCAGGCGAGCCGCTATGTTACCGGTCAGACCATGCTGGTGGATGGCGGAATCTCCACAGGGGCCTTGCGGGCGCTCCCAAATGCCAAGGTATAAGTCGCGCTTCTACGCCATCCAGTTGGGCGATGCCGATCCCGCCGGTCGTGTTGCCGGCGGGGCAACGACGGGAAGAGTTGCAGAGCGCATTTCGCGCGGTGCGATCTCCTGTGCCTCGGGGTCCTGCGCGACGATCTGCCATGCGTCACGGACGTTACGCAGGCAGGCGATTACCTCTTCAAAGCCCTCGCGGGACTCCGCATGGGAGGCTTCGAGCGTCATGGTGAACATGGCGGTGTAGAAATCCGCAAGCGCCGCCGCCGGACCCCCGGCGATATCCGTCCGCAGGCGCGCCTGCAGATACATCAGCACATCGAGGGCACGTTTCACCGCGGCACGTCGATCGATCTCATCGCGCTCTTCCACCGCCTGGATGGCGCGATACAGGAACCGAATCGCGCCGTCGTAGAGCGCGACGATGAGTTCAACTCCATTGGCGCTGCGCAGCGCCTGCTGTTGGTATGTCGTTTCCATGGATTCCTATCCTTTGCTGTTTGGGCTGTAGCCGGTCAGGGCGTTGTAGAGTTCGTCAATCTCATTGAGCTGCTGCGGAATGGCCTGCAGAATCTGGTTGGCGGAGTTCAGCTCATTTGTAAGCTTCGTTTGCTGCGTGGCAATGATCGCGTCCTCCGCGGTGATGCTGTTGTTCAAGGTTTTCTCCTGCGCAGCATCGGAAGCGAGTACGAGAGTCAACGCGCCGGTAGGAGTCTGGCTGCCGAGGGTGTCCAACGTGTTCTGGAACGTTTGCCCAAAGCTGCCTGAGTTCTGCAGGAAGCCGACCACATCGGAGTAGTTGCTGTTGAGGGCGGAGTTCAGCGCGGAGGTGTTGAGCGCGAGCGTCCCGTCGAGATTCACGGAGATGCCGAGCTGCGCCAGGTTGCCGATGCCTCCGCTGGCCGCGCCGGACGTGAGCGCAAGCGAGAGCGCGCTCTGCAGTTGCGAGACAATCGGGCTGCCGAACAGAGGTTCGGGCTTCCCGGAGGAGTCATTGCCCTCCTGCGCTTTCAAATCTTTGGCGACTGTGTTGTAGGCCGAGACGAGGCTCGAGAATGCGGTCGCGACGGTGTTGTTGTCATTCGCGATCTGGACTTGCACGGTTGTGCTCGGATCGGCGGACAGAAGCTGGAATGTGACACCGGGAATTGCACTGCTCACGGTGTTCGAGGCGCTGTCGATATCGACACCGTCAACAGTCAGCAGCGCATCCTGTCCCGCCGACCCCTGGTTGAGAGCCATTGCAGAAGAGGTTGCGCTGTCCGTCAGCGAGCCGTAGCTTGTGGCGGGGGCGCTCCCGGAAGCAGGCACGGTGCCGCCAGCTGTGACGGTCAACTGTCCCGCCGCGCCGCTGGTTCCGCTCACGATCGATAGCCGGGAACCTTGGCTGTCCGTGATCACGCTGGCCGTGACGCCGATACCTGCGGCATTGATGGCGCCGGCATACGTCGCCAGCGTGTCACTTTCGCCGGCGATGGCGGGGATGGTTGTCGCCGCGCCATTGCCGACCTGGATGGTGAGCCCGCCGCTCAGCGTATCGCCGGCGGCAATTGCATTTGTGGAATAGGAAGAGGTCTGCGCCATTCGCGAGACAACGATCGCATGGTTGCCTGCGACAGCAGTTGCGCCGGCGGAGGTAAGCGTTACGACGTTCGTATTGGAGCTTGACCCCAGTTTCGAGGCCATCACTCCCTGGAAATCCGTCAGCGATTGCAGACTGGTTGCCAGAGTGCTGAGGTCGCTGCCGATCGAGGTGAATGCCGTATCTTCGGCCTTCAGCGACGTGAGCTGGTTCTGCCACGGCGTCTCGACCGATTTCAGATTCGCAACGATTGCGTTGACCGTTGAAGAGACATCGAACCCGGCGCCGCTGGTTGCCGACCCGAAGTTGATGCCTACCGTTCCCATTCCGCCCGCCTCGTGAATCTCGATGCCATGCCTGATGCATGCGACGTGCCACATCGCATGCGCTGCCGATTAGAGCAGCCAGATTAGAGCCTTCACATGGAAGGCTTCTGTGAGAAAAAGCGGCCGGAAGCCCAACCATGTTCGGTGAGGGCCGTCCGGCCTCTGAAGAGCGCCGCCAGAATTACTGGAGGAGCTTCAGAACCTCCTGCTGCACGCTGTTGGCCTGGGCCAGAGCGCTGATGCCGGTCTGCGAGAGGATCTGGTACTTGGACAGGTTGGAAGCCGCCTGACCATAGTCGGTCGCCATGATGGAGTTCTGCGCCGAAGCCAGGTTCACCTCTTCCGAGCTGGCAACGGCCGAAGCCGACACGAGCTCGTTGACATCCGCACCGACGGAACCGCGCTGGTAGGCTACGTCCGCGATGGCGTCGTTGACCGCACTCAGAATGGCCGAGGCGGACGAGGAAGTCAGTGTGGCGACATTGCTCTGCGTAAAGTCCACACCCGCGCCCGGGGCCGTTCCCGCGGGGACGGTCTGGCTCACGGAAGTGCCGGTCAGTACCAGCGTGTTCGTGCCTGCGGTGCCCGTGTCCACCGGTCCGGTGATGATCAGCTTGTTGGCGTTGGAACCGGTTCCCTGGCTGGCGACGAGGCCTGCGCCGCTGAAGCCGGAGTTCGCATTCAACGCCGTGACAGCTTGAGCAATGGTGGTGCCGGCGCTCAGTGTCACGCTGACTGCGCTGCCGCTGCCTACCGCCACGCTCAGCGTGCCGGAGATGGTGTCGGTAGCCGCGCCCAGAGCGAAGGTCGCGGTTGAGCCTGCGCTGGTGGTCGACGCGGTCGGTGTGGGGTTGGTGATCGCCGTCGTGACCGCAGCGGCGGGCGCCGTGGTACCCACGCTGGAGGCACTCAGAGCGCCGACGGTGTCGGCATAGGTGTTCAGTCCGCTCGAGGTCCCGTCCGTCACAACGAAGTTGGTCGCTGTGGCGCTGAACACTGCCGAGCTGTTGAAGTTGGTAGTTGCGCCGATGTTGCCGATCTGCGTGAGGATGTTCTGGTACTCCTGGTTTGCCGAGCTGACCTGGCCGGCGGTGAGCGTGCCGTTGGCCGCCTCGGTAGCCAGCGTGACTGCGCGGTCCAGCAGATTGGTGACCTGCGAAAGAGCGCCGTCTGCAGTCTGCAGCAGGCCGATGCCATCGGTCGCGTTCGCAGCGGACTGGGTAAGCGCCGCCTCGTTAGCGCCGAGGCCGTTCGCCACGGCGAGACCGGCGGCATCGTCCGCGCCGGAGTTGATGCGCGATCCGGAAGAGAGCTGCTGGAGTGTGTTCTGCAGGTTGGATTGGGTCTGGTTCAGATTGTTCTGCGCGTACAGTGCGGCAATGTTATTGAGAATGCCTAAGGACATGAAGGAAGCTCCTGAAAAAAACAAAGTGAGTTGCAAGCGCACTGCCCGCCCGTATGCCGCGTGCCCGCCGGTGAGCGGGAGGCCTTGCGTTCCCTGACCTCATCGGCCCACGCATCCCGAAGATTAGGTTTCCCTTCTGCACTTTAGTCATGCTGCTTTCGTCATCCTGCGCGTCGGTAACAGTGCCTTCACATCCTTCGCTTGTGGCGCCGATAACGGTGCTGGAGGCGCGTGACGAAGCCGTGATTGAACTTACCCGGCTGAACGGGCAGAAGCTGTACCTCAACTGCGACCTGCTGAAGTACGCGGAAATGTCGCCGGACACGCTGCTGACGCTGGTGACCGGCGACAAGATCGTGGTGCGTGAGAGCTGCGCCGAGGTAATCGCGCTGGCTCTTGCCTGGCGCGCAGGTGTGCTGCGGGCCGCGTGGCCGGATGCGGCGGCGGCGGTTGGCGCGTTGGTGTCGCGGATTGAGAACGGATGCGCTGGGCCAGCATCCGAGCGGCGAGAGGGCTGAGAAACGGTTATGGATATCGCCAGCATTGCAGGCATCCTGCTTGCGCTTGCCGGGATTCTCGGCGGGCTGATCCTTGAGGGCGGCACGCTGCGCCAAGTTACACAACCGACGGCGCTGATGATTGTGCTGGGCGGCACGCTGGGGGCGATCATGCTGCAGTATCCGGTTGCGGTGCTGGGCGCTGCGGCCAGGCGCTTCTTCTCGGTCTTTCGCTCGGGCGGGCAGGAGAGCGAAGCGGTGGTTGCGCGACTGGTCAGCTTCGCCACGAAAGCCCGCCGCAGCGGCATCGTTTCTCTGGACGCCGATCTGGCAGGCGTGAACGATCCATTTCTGAAGCAGGCTCTGATGCTGGCCATCGATGGGACGGAGCCCGCTGATGTTCGGCGCATCATGCAACTGGAGCTTGAGAATACGGCGGAAGGCGAGGAGCGCATTCCGCAGGTATTCGAGTCGGCGGGCGGCTTCTCGCCGACGATCGGGATTATCGGGGCGGTGATCGGGCTGATCCAGGTGATGCAGCATCTGGAGGACATCAACGAGGTGGGTCGCGGGATTGCGGTGGCGTTCGTGGCGACGATATATGGCGTTGGCCTGGCGAACCTGGTGTTTCTGCCGACTGCAGGCAAGCTGCGCATCCGGCAGCAGGAGGAGCAGACGCTGCGCGAGATGATGCTTGAGGGCGTCACGTCGATCCAGGAAGGGATGAATCCGCGAACGATCGAGATCAAGCTGCGAACCTTTCTCTTCGAGGCGAAGAAGGCGGCAACGGTTGCGGAGGCGCGATGAGATATCGCGGGCGCGACCGGAGAAGGCACAAGGGCGGTGCGGGGCATGAGCGCTGGCTGGTTTCGTACGCCGACTTCATCACGCTGCTGTTTGCGTTCTTCGTGGTGCTCTTTGCGACGGGGCAATCGGATAAGAGCAAGAAGGTGCAGTTGGAGGCTTCGATCACGTCGGCGTTCCAGGAGATGGGCATCTTCGAGGCGCATACCAAGCTGCCACCGCTGCCGATTGCAGATGGGAACGGACGTGCGCCGCAGCTGAACTCGATGCTGAAGACGATTGCGCAGCAGCGAGACCCGATGAAGGAAGTGAAGCAGCGAATTGCCGAAGCTGCCGCGCCGGAGATCGCTAAGGGGACGATCGGCATCCACGAGACGCCGAACGGGCTGGTGGTTTCGCTGGAAGAGGCCGGGTTCTTCGACTCGGGAGCGGCGGACATCCGGACCTCGGCGCTGCCGGTGCTGGCGCGAATTGCTGCGGTGCTGCCCGAGTCGCCGCTGCGTGTGGAGGGCCACACGGACAACGTGCCGATCCATACGCTGCAGTTCGCTTCGAACTGGGAGCTGTCGAGTGCGCGCGCGAGCAGCATCGGAAGACTGCTGCTGAAGTACCCGAACATCCGGCCGGAGAATCTCTCCGTTGCGGGATATGCGGAGTTCCATCCGGCGGCCTCGAACGATACGGCCGAGGGGCGGGCGCGGAACCGGCGGGTCGACCTGGTGCTGTTGAAGCCTGGTATGTGACCCACCCCCCCCCGTATCCGATTCCGGATGTTCTTGAAAACAAAGGCCAAAACGTGCAAAATCTAGATTGCATTAGGCTTATAGGTAAACCATTGAATTATCGATGTTTGTCGCTCCAAGTTGAATGCGCCAAAGGATAAGGCCCGGCGGTTGCCGGGCCTCAAGTGAACTTTGGGTTCATTCTATTTTATCAGGAGGGTGAGCCATTCCCGCGTGCGGATGTCATTGCAATCAGGCGGGATTGGAGATTTTTGTTGACAGCGAATTTCCGGGGCTTTGTAAGACCGGCAAAGGCAAAGTTACTAGAGCCGTAAGCTGCGAGCTTTCAGCTTACAGCTTGATTCAAGCCCTTATTCAACGCATAGTGGATGGGCGCGAAATGCGGAAGGATGGTACGGCGATGGAGATGGCGTATCGGCGGCGTTGGGAGGCGGAGATTGCGGAGATGCAGCGGCTGCTTACCGGGTTCGGTATGACAGAAGAGTGCAAGTGGGGGAAGCCGACGTATGCGTTCGATGGAAAGAATGTGGTCATCCTGCAGGGTTTCAAGGAGTACTTCGGGTTGATGTTCTTTCAGGGCGCGTTGCTAAAGGACCAGAAAAAGCTGCTTGTGCAACTGGGCCGGACCCGGGCTGGCCGGCTGATGAAGTTCACCAGTGTGGAGCAGATCGTCGAGAGTGCGGCGACGATCAGGGCCTACGTTCGCGAGGCGATCGCGGTGGAGAAGGCCGGGCTGCGGGTGGAGAAGAAGAAGACAGAGGACTTCCCGGTGCCGGAGGAGCTGACGGCAAAGTTTAAGAAAGATGCGAAGTTCAGGAAAGCGTTCGAGGCGCTGACGGCGGGACGGCAGCGGAGCTGGCTGTATCACATTGCGGGGGCGAAGCAGGCGGCCACGCGGGTGGCGCGGATCGAGAAGGCTGGGCCGGCGATTTTTGCGGGAAGAGGGTTTCTGGAGCGGGGGTAAACATAATTGCGAGTGGGTCAGTTTCCGGTTGGCTGGTTAATCACCCGGAATGGGAGCGGAATAGCACCTACTTGGCAACCTTCAGTGGAATCTCCACTACGCCTATCTCCTCCGAAGGCAAGTCCATCACTCCCGCCCGCACCGATACCTCACCGGCAGGCAAATCGATCTCCACCGGCACCACGAACGGCTTCTGCAGAAAGCCGGCGACTGCTTCCTGATTCAGTGTGAGGCCACGTTTCTCGTCCAGAGAATTCAATACTCGTCCCTGAACGTCGTAAGCCGCAATCGCCAGTTCGAAGGACGCTTTGTGCGATCCGTCCGGTTGCTGCTCCAGCGTGATCTTGTCGCGTGGCACATCGAACGCAAAGCTGTACCGCACCAGCGGCTTGCCCTTCAGCTCCGCATTCAACGAACCGATAACCGACGCATCGCCCGGCTGGCGCGGTGCAGTCGACGGCACAGCCTTTACCGTGAACCTCAGTTGCGTCTCCGGGATTGCGCCATAGCCCATCGCCGTCTCAAACGCGCCCTTCGGCGGCGCGGATGCGTTGTGGCTCTTCTCCTGTTCGAGCATCGGGCCATTGATATCCAGCGACGTGTAGCCACGCCGATACTCCAGTTGCACGCCGGGCCGGTCCACCTTCACTTCAATCGTGTGGTATTTCCCGTCATACTTCTCAAGCGGCGGCACATACGAGAGCGCGTAATAATCAGCTCCCGTCGCAACATCGTCACGGAGAGAATCCTCAAGGCCATTGTTGCTGTAGTGCGCCTTTCCGCCAGTCGCCTTAGCCATATCCTCAAGCGATCTAGTGTCCAGAAGAACATTCGCGCTGAAGTTGAATCCATCCCAAACTGGTGGCGGCGCTGACTCTCCAGCTCCCCCGGAAGGGTTGGTGTAGATCCCGCGTGGGTCGATCGGATATGCCGCCACTCGCGCTGCCGTCAGCCGGCCGTACACCTGTTGCAGCTGCTGGGTGTAATCCGTCACGCATGCCAGCCTTTTGAACTTGCTGAAATATGCATAATCGGTGAGCCAGCCGATGCCCGGCGTAAACCAGATCAGGTTCTTCCGTCCCGGAATGTTCGATACAAATAGCGCCACCTGATTCAGGCTATTCAGCGCCTGCGCGCTCTGGAAGTTCATCGCGTTGCACGGTGGGGGAAATGGCGCGGGATCCCAGCGCGCGTCGGGAATGAGCTGGTGAGGGATGGAGTTCACTGCCGCAATCAGCAGATCACGGTCTGTTGTAAATCCCTGTAGCAGGTGCAGTCCGCTACCGTCCGTCGTCATCACGGCAACCTGCGTGCCCGTGGGCATCGTCTTCAGATATCGATCCGCGGCTTCTTTGAAGAGCCCGAGCGTCTCAGGAGAGGGCAATAGCCCGCGCGAGATGCCGGTCGACACCTGATCGAACAGCAGTATATTGACGGCCTGTGTCCGCGGTTGCAGCGTCGGCACATTGCTGTAGGTGTCGGGGGGCAGCGGCGGCGCCTGCTTGGCGGGCCGTTCGCCGCCAAGGGCCTCAAAATTCTTAATCGACTGTTCCTTGCCGTCTTCCTTTACCGTAAAGTCTGCCTGCGTCAGCCCATGCACCGGATGCCCCTTCTTATCTGTCACCGTCACATCCACCAGCGTCAGCCGCGCATTCACCTTCAGCGTTGAAACGGAGCTGTCCGGTGCGGACGGTCGCGTCTGCACCGCCGCATCCGTCTTCGCAACCCGGGACTCGTCCACCTGTGCGGGACCAGCAGTTTCATTCACTACCTGCGCGGGAATCGGAACTGCTGGATGCCCCGGTTCGCTCGGTCCCGCCGCAATAGGAGCAGGAACAGCAGTACCAGGCGGCGGTTCGACAGTAGTTGCAACAACCGGCTGTGCTGGGTTCGGTGCCGGCGCAGTGCCCATCTGAGCGACCTGCGGATTGGAGCCGTCGGGACTGGGTAGCGGTATGGAGTTTCCCGTCAGGCGTATCTGAAAAGTCCCCACCGGCGCCGTTGCAATGCGGGCTGCGATCGCAACTCGCCCTGCCTTCTCATCGGCAGGCAGGTGAAACTGTGCAATATATCGGTTGCGCAGCGATGTGATGGCGGAGCGTACTGAGCCTCTAAAAGTCCCGGCCTGTATCCCCAGCCGCGTCCCGCCGGACGCCTCAGCGATTAAAGGAAAGCCGTGAAAAATGGCAGACGTGGAGGTATCCGTAGGATTCAGTTGAACGATAGTAACGGCACAGCTTTGCGCAAGTTCGGCAAGGTTTTTAGGCGAGAACGCGCTCGTATCATCTTTTCCCTCCGTAATCGCCAGGATCACGCGACGGCTCGGTGCGGTGCGCAACAGACGGCTCATTGCGGCCAGTGTATCCAGAAGGTGTCCACCGTCTTTACAGGTGCTTTTGCCGCGCTGCCCCGGTGGGTCGACGGCGCTTCGGACGGCGGCATCCACCTGCGCCGGATCAGCCGGGATATTTGTAACCCGCACGGATGAACAATCCATCACGAAGAGCGAAACATGGTCGCGCGATGTAAGACCGAGTGACCCTGGAGAAGCAAGCGCCTGCGCCAGAGGACGGGGAAGATCGGAGACCCGGCTGGTCAGATCGAGCAGGATGGCAACTTCAATCGGGTCCTGGCCCTCCTGCCGTACAAAATTAGGCCGAAACCATTCGCCGTCTCCCAGGCGGAGCTGAATGCTGTCAGGGGAAGGCGCGCGCTCAGGTATCTGTCCATTCTGGTTCAAAACCAGCAGTGGGATCTCAACCAGCGTGGTCGTCGCATGGATCGTCGCAACCGGGTCTTGGTCGGTCGGTGTTTGTGACGTGGGCACTGCTTGCGCGAACGAACTCACCTCTGCGCAACAGAGAACGGTCGCCACGAGACAAGACCCGACAAAAGCTCGCATGGTTCTCCTTACTTCTGCTGACACGGGATGCGTATGAGTTGTTTCGAGCCACGATACACAAATTTTCCAACGGCCGCGAGCGAGATCGCCAAATCCCGGCTTGTCGGCTAATCGGAAGTTGAGCTAACCGCCGCCCTGCATCCCGATTATCGAGCTACTCCCACTCGATGGTGCCGGGGGGTTTGCTGGTGATGTCGTAGACGACGCGGTTGATGCCGCGGACCTCGGAGACGATGCGGCTGGAGATGGTGCGCAGGACTTCGTAGGGCAGCGCGGCCCAGTCGGCGGTCATGCCGTCTTCGCTCTCGACGGCGCGGATGCAGCAGGTGTAGGCGTAGGTGCGCTGGTCGCCCATCACGCCGACGGACTTGACTGGGAGCAGCACCGCGAAGGACTGCCAGAGCTTGCGATAGAGGCCGGCGGCCTTGATCTCCGCGACGACGATGTCGTCGGCCTCCTGGAGGAGCGCGACCCGCTCGGGCGTGATTTCGCCGAGAATGCGCACGGCGAGGCCGGGGCCGGGGAACGGCTGGCGCTCGAGGATGTCCTCGGGCATCTGGAGGTCGCGGCCGATGCGGCGGACCTCGTCCTTGAAGAGATCGCGGAGGGGTTCTATCAATTTGAGCTTCATGTTCGCGGGCAGACCGCCGACGTTGTGGTGGCTCTTGATGGTTTGTGACGGGCCTTTGACGGAAGAGGACTCGATGACATCGGGGTAAAGGGTGCCCTGGACGAGCCAGGCGATGTCTTCTCCGGTGTGACGTTCGGATTCGAATATTTTCTTTGCTTCGTCGTCGAAGACAGCGATGAATTCATTGCCGATGATCTTGCGCTTCTGTTCGGGATCGGTGACGCCTTTGAGTTTCGCGAGGAAACGGTCGCCGGCGTCTGCGGCGACGACGCGCAGGCCGAGCTTTTCGCGCATGGTCTTCTGCACCTTGGCGAATTCGTCTTTGCGCAGGACGCCGTTGTTGACGAAGATGCAGGTGAGGCGGTCGCCGATCGCTTTGGCGACGAGGACTGCGGCGACCGAGGAGTCGACGCCACCGGAGAGGCCGCAGATGGCGTGTCCGTTGCCGACCTGGGCGCGGATACGCTCGATGGTGGATTGGATGAAATGCTCGGGGGTCCAGTCGGGCTTGGCGCCGCAGATGCCGAGGACGAAGTTACGGAGCAGTTCCATGCCCTGGCGGGTGTGCGCGACTTCGGGATGGAACTGTACGGCCCAGATGCGGCGCTCCTCATTGGCGATGCCGGCGAGTGCATTGGAAGTTTTTGCGGTGAGGGAGAAGCCGGCTGGAAGCTGCTTCGCTTCGTCGCCGTGGGACATCCAGACGTGCAGTGACTGCGGGAGGCCAGCGAAAAGCTGCGTCTCGGCAATGACTTCCACTTGGGCGTGGCCATACTCACGCGCGGGCGCAGGAGCTACTGTGCCGCCGAGATGATGCACGATGAACTGGAGTCCGTAGCAGATGCCGAGAACTGGAATTCCCAGCGAAAGCACCGCGGGATCGGCGGCGGGGGCGTCTGCGTCGTAGACGGAAGATGGCCCGCCCGAGAGGATGATGCCGAGGGGCTTGAGGGCGCGCACCTGATCGAGCGGCGCGGTGCAGGGAAGCACGACGGAGAAGACGTTGAACTCACGGATGCGGCGAGCGATGAGCTGGGTGTACTGCGACCCGAAGTCCAGAATTACGATTGTCGAGGTGTGCACTGAGGCGATTGTAAACGCCGGGCTACTTCATCAACGTGCCAATGGCGACGACGAAGATCAGGACGCCGGTCCCGATGTAGACCATTTGCGGCAGGTCGACGAGATAGCCGCCGTAGGTCATGCCTCCGGCGATCAGCAGGCAGGCCATGAATTTTCCGAAGGTCATGGAGCAAAGCCTCTGCCGTGCAGGCTAGCACGGCAGAGGGTCCGGCGCGGAGTTCCTAACTGGGGTCCTTATGGCGGGTGGACTGCACGCCGAGTACGATTCCCATGCCGAAGAGGATGACGGACATCGCGATGATGTAGTGCTCAGGGATATGCATCAGATGCGCGAGGTAGGCGAGGCCTACGATGAGGATGAGAAAGCCGACTGCATAGAGTCCGAAAGACATGGCGACGATCTCCTTCGAGGAACCCGAAATCAGCTGCTCGTTGTGAGATGCATTTTCGAAGAGGTTGTCCGAGCGTGCGGGACCGATCTTTTCATCCTGCCGGTGAAATATGGCTATCGCTCGGCGAGAGTAGGCGACATCCAGCCATGGAGTTGCATCCAGTGCTGGAGCAGCAGGGGCCATATCTCCAGTTCTGCTTCTCCGCGCAGATTCTGGCCCATGCCGGTGCCGTGCGCGCCCAGCTCAAAGATGTGCAGCTCGACGGGAACGCCTTCGCGCTTACAGGCGTCGTAGTAGGCGGTAGCGTTCATGGAGTTGACGGTCTGGTCGGCGGTAGTGGAATAGATGAAGCTGGGCGAGGTCTCTTTGGTGACGTGGCGCGCGATCCATACGGTGTCGATCATCTCAGGGCGCGGATTGAGGCCGATGAGTGGCTCCATGTTTGTAGCGCGCGGGATTGCGGGGTCCATGCTGAGGCGGGCATAGGAAAAGATGGCGAAGTCCGGATGCTCATTGACGCGCTCGACGGGATCGGAGCTCTTTTTGTCGCTTGCGATGGGTGCGGTGGCGAGGTAGCCGGCAAGGTGTCCGCCGGCGGAGAATCCCCAGACGCCGATGCGGTCGGGGTCGAGGCCATATTCCGTTGCGTGGCTGCGGAGGTAGCGAACGGCGCGGGCGCCATCGAGCATGGGGACGGGGTAGCGGTATTCCGGCGCAACACGGTACTGCAGAACGAACGCAGCGACTCCGCGGGCGGCGAGCCACCTGGCTTCCGCGGCGCCCTCCTTTTCCATGACCTCATGGACATAGCCGCCGCCGGGCATCACGATGACGGCCGAATGGACGCCCATTGCGGTAGGCGGATAGTAATAAAGTTTCGGGACGTCTGCAGGCGCGTTTCCCCTGGCCATGGGCGCTTCGCCGGGCCAGAGATTGATGACCCGGGTGTATCCGGAAGGCGGAGGGTCGCCGGCGAGCGCGCGGCGGGCGGTGTTGGGGGCTTGCGACTGGCCGCTGACCACGGAAAAAAGCACAGCAAAAGACAGAAGAAACGTGCGTTGCATGACGCTGCCAGCATACCCCGGATTTGCGTGCGGCATCTTTGTAATGTGGAATTGGGCAGCCCTGGCGACGGTTCGGCGGTATGCTCGTCTATGTCATCGATGGCATTCTTGGAAAAGTTACGCAGTCGGCTGGCGATCGTTGTGATCGCGCCTGCAATTGGTGTGTCGCTTAGCATGGCGACGCCGCTGATGGCCCAGGGGGCCGGTCCGATTCTGAAGAACAAGACGGCGCCCGCGGCGGGCGCGGGGTCTTCGTCGGCGAAATCCGGCGCGGATGCGAAGCTGATCAACATCCCTGTGGTGGTGCATGACAAGCATGGCGCGGTGATGCCGAACCTGCCCCAGGACGATTTTGTGCTCTGGGTGGACAAGAAGCCTGCGACGATCCGCTCCTTCAGTCATGATGCGGACCTGCCGCTTACGGTCGGGCTGCTGGTGGATGTGAGCGCGTCGCAGCGGGAGGCGCTCGATGAGGAGCGCAAGGCCAGCGCGGCGTTTCTGGATGACATGCTCACGGACCGCGACAAGGGCTTTGTGATCCAGTTCGCGCGTCAGACGGACCTGCTGCAGGACGCGACTGGCGACAAGCCGAAGCTGCGGCAGGGATTGCAGCAATTGGCGACCCAGACGGCAGGCGGCAGCAATGACCAGCGGCAGAACTCCGATCAGACAAACCAGACCAACAGCGGCGGGAACGGCAATGGCGGGAACGGCGGAAACAATGGCGGCTATGGCCGCGGCAAAGATGGGCGCGATGGCGGGTACGGCAATCGCTCGCGCAATAACGGGACAGTGCTGTATGACGCGCTGTTCCTCTCGTCCGAGGAGCTGATGAGCAAGCAGCAGGGACGAAAGGTGCTGATTGTTCTGTCGGACGGCATCGATCACGCGAGCAAGGAGTCGATGGCGTCTGCGATTGAGGCGGCGCAGCGCGCGGACACGATTGTGTATGCGATCTTCTCCAAGGGACGTGAGGTTAATCCGCAGCGGCGCGACCGTGGCTTCAGCATGGGCGGGCAGCCGGACTGCGATCCGAATGGTTATCCCGGAGGCTATCCGGGCGGATATCCGGGCGGGTACCCGGGCGGCTATCCAGGCGGGTATCCGGATAACTGCACGCCGAGGGGAGACAGCCAACCGGTCGAGTCGAATGACGGCAAGAAGCTGCTTGTGCGCATTACAGACCAGACCGGCGGGCGGCTATTCGAGATGGACAAGAAGGATTCGCTGGCCGGGATCTACAAGCAGATTGCCGACGAGTTGCACGCGCAATACCGGATCGGCTACATGCCGGACAAAGATACGGGGTCGGACGGTTATCACCGCATCGACGTGTCTCTCAAGGGCGACCCGAAGGACCTCTTTGTGCAAACGCCAGAGGGGTACTATGCCGGGGCGCCGGATGAATAGCTAGAAATACCGGGGCAGGTCTGCAAACGATCCGAGTTCCAGCAAGTGTTGTCCGTGCGGCGGGGTGCGGACGGATTCGTGCTCCAGCGCCCATGTTGAGTGGTGCGGGATGAAGACTGCGTTCAGGCCGGCAGCCAGCGCCGGGTTGATGTCCGACCTGGGGCTGTTGCCGATCATCCAGGAACGTTCTGCTTCGCAGGCATGGGTTTGTGCAACACGGCGGTACGCTGCCTCGGTCTTCTCCGGAAGGACCTCGATTGCAGTGAAATGCGAAGCGAGGCCGGAGCGCTCCAGCTTGTCGCGCTGCTCGGCGTCATCGCCTTTGGTGACGAGGATGCAACGATGGCGTGTTGCGAGGCCGGCAAGAGTGGCGCTGACGTCGGGAAGAAGTTCCATCTCCTGGTCGGCGATGGCCTGCGTGAAGCTGACGATGCGTTCGTGCTTTTCCGGCGATAGCGGCTGGCCGGCGAGTTGTTCAAAACATTCCACCAATGACTTGCGGAAGCTTTTGAGGCCATAGCCTTGCGTGGCGATGGTGCGGCGTTCGCAGGCGTTGAGGTGTTCGCGGACCTCCTGGGGTGTGTGGACACGATGGTCCAGGCAGGAGATAAAGGACGAGATCGCCCGCTCGAAGTAGATGTTGTTCTCCCAAAGGGTATCGTCGGCGTCGATGAGCAGGGTCTGGCCGGGCCGCAGGCGCATCGTAACTTGTTGTGGGGGCATTTGTTCGATTATAGGAGCGGGTCGGCAGGGGCTTCTGTCCGGACGTGGCCGGTTTCCACAGAGCCTTGCTAACTAATCGATTAGTAGATTCGTCCTACAGGTGCGCGACAACGATCCGATCGCCGGGTCAAACGCTTCCAGACGAGGTTCTGCGGATTTAATGCCTCCCCGCAAGTCCAATACGCTTACCGAGGCCGAGCTGAGGCTGATGAAGCTGCTCTGGGCGCGCGGTGAATCCGCGGTCGCGGACCTGGTTGCGGCAATGCCGGAAGGCGAGACCCTCGCCTACACGTCTGTACTTACCACCATTCGAATTCTGGAGCAGAAGGGCTATGTCCTGCATCGCCAGGAGGGCCGCGCCTTCCTGTATAGCCCCTGCGTTGCGGAGCATGAGGCCAGTCGATCCGAGGTGCGGCACATGATGCGCCGCTTCTTTGGGGATTCACGCGAGCGGCTCCTGCTTTCCCTTCTTGGAGACGATGAGATCGACGCCGATGAGCTTGACCGGTTGAAAAAGGCGATCGCGGACGCGAGCCGGGACGGCGCAAATACCAGTTCGGTTTCTGAGCGAGGCAGGCTGGCTGGGAAGCCCGTGCGGAGCGTGGAGGATGCGCAATGATGGCCGCAACGGTTGCCCTTCCGGTGGTGTGGCTGGCGGATATTTCGCGCGCCGGGTCGGGAGCGCTCGTCGCAGCCATCTGGCAGGGAGCTCTGCTTGCCGGTCTGGCCGCGCTGGCGTTACGGATGGCGCCGAGGATTCCGGCGGCTGCGCGTTTCGCGGTATGGTTTGC
>DATNAU010000056.1:0-2114 GCA_035572415.1 Acidobacteriaceae bacterium | reverse complement strand
GGGTGAGGCTGCGGTGGCGCGGGGCTGGCCGTCCATGGCGGGGCGGCCGGGAGCGACGGCGCGGGGTGGGCGAGCGGTCTCAGGAGCTTCCGTGGCGGCGCCCCGGTTGTCGGAGTGACGGGGCGGCGGAGGCGGCGGGGTGGGCTGAGGATGCGGCTGGGCTGCAGTATCGCCGTTTTTGGGTTGCGCCGGTGTGGGTGTGGCGGAGGTGGACTGCGGGCCGTTGGCGGTTTCGTGCGGAGGCGTGGTGCGGGAGCATCCGACGCAGGCAGCGATGGCGACCAGCAGCATGAGGCTTTTGCGCATGGGCGGCCCCTGTTGATTGATCCGGTATTCTCCCACTGTTCACGGTGGTTGACCAGAAGATTCCTGGGGCGGGTTGCCGGCGCCGGAACTTCCGGGAAGGCGATCTCGGCCAGAGCCGATCCATGATCACCGCAGAAGATCGGAGTTGTTCAATTCCGTTTCTGCTCCTGACAGGATCGCAGTCAGGAACGCCAGGTCACTCCGATGGTCACTTCGGGTGCGATTTTTCCATGTTGGAAACGCTATACCAGGCGATCTTCCACGGTCCGTCGCTTTGACGCTTAAACTCCGCAATGAAGTTCGTCTTGTGGGTTGTCAGCACACCATCTGCACGACCGTTGTCCTCGTTGTAGGTGCCGCGATAGAGCGCCAGGTCTCCGCTGCTCGCAACATCTACAGTCTCGGCGATCAGACTCACTCGCCAGCGAGGGTCGTGAGCAAAGCCTGTTTGGAAGCCCTCTTTGTCGGCGTCGATTCCAACGGTCGAAGGACTGCCACATTCCATGGAGATCACATCCGGAGCATCATAGGCGGTCGTTTTGGCGGCATCGTGGGCATTGAGGCCAGCGACGATTTGGGCGACGTCCATCCTTATCGTATCCGCGGTCGCTTTTTTATCGATCGACTTTGCTGCTGTCCATGACCAACTCCCAGCGAGAGCGAAGGCGAGCAGAAGCAGAGCGGCTTTCCCGTATGCAGAAGCATTCATGACGCCTCCCGTTTGACAAGTACGCCGGACCGAAAGACGGACGGAAACGAGTCTTCATTTCCTGAATGAGGGGGATCACCAACAGATCACCGTGCGGGCAATTGTAGTGCTTCATTGACTGATCCTGGAGGGGACCATAGGATCAGTCTGTCCCCAGCAACAGGGCCGAATGATTTCCACGACCATTTCGCGGTTCCGCATTGTTGAAAAGATTGGCGGAGGCGGCATGGGCGTGGTGTACAAGGCCGTGGACGCCGATCTTGGCCGCTTTGTTGCGCTGAAGTTCCTTCCTGACGAACTGGCGCAGCACCCGGAGGCTCTGGAGCGCTTCCGCAGGGAGGCGCGCGCCGCGTCGGCTCTCAATCATGCCAACATCTGCACCATCTATGAAATCGGAACCCACGAAAACACATCGTTTATCGCGATGGAGTTTCTTGAGGGCGTGACGCTGAGGCACCGCATCGAGACGGGGCTCGATCCCGGCAGCTTGCTGAACCTTGCCATCGAGATCGCCGACGGACTGGACGCTGCGCATGCCAAAGGAATCGTTCACCGCGACATCAAGCCGGCCAATCTCTTCGTAACCACCAGCGGCCATGCCAAGATCCTCGATTTTGGACTGGCGAAGTTCGCAGGCGTGGCGGCGCAGGCAGCCATCGCAGACCAGGCGACGCAGACTGTCCTGGTTGACCCTGTGCACCCAACGATGGCGGGAGCCGTGCTGGGCACGCTCGCCTATATGTCGCCCGAGCAGGTTCGCGGAGAAGAGCTGGATGCGAGATCCGATCTGTTTTCCTTCGGAGCGGTGCTGTACGAGATGGCAACGGGGCGGCTGCCGTTCCAGGGAGGCTCAACGGCGCTGCTGCAGGATGCGATTCTGAACCGATTGCCGACGCCGCCGGTGCGGCTGAATCCGGAGGTTCCGCCGCATCTGGAAGAGATCATCAACAAGGCGCTGGAAAAGGACCGTGAGGTCCGTTACCAGCACGCCGGCGAGATGCGCGCGGATTTGAAGCGGCTGAAGCGGGACATGGATTCGGCGCGCATCTACGCATCGCGCGGTGCTGCCGAAGCATCGGTGAGCGCCGGGACCGCAGCG
>DATNAU010000055.1:0-26991 GCA_035572415.1 Acidobacteriaceae bacterium | reverse complement strand
ATGCTCGAAAGTATGCGCGGCGGACACGGGCCCGAAACAGGAGGAGTTGCAATGAGGATCGCTGAGAGGCTGAACGCCAGAAAGAACTCAACCGTGGGTTTCCTTTGCGTGGCGCTCATGTTGGGTGTCTTCTCAACTGCGCCGGTACTGGCACAGGACGCGACAGTACCGCAGAATGACGCTTCGCGCACCGGTGTCTCTCATCCGCCAACTGACCCCATCGTTGAAACGGATGATCTGCCCCCGCCGGCGGCATCTCCGGCGAAGCCCTCACCGGCCGTACCGATGCCGAAGGATTCCTCCGCAGCCGGAGCCGTTATACCGGCAAGCTCGACCGAGACTTACGGCGCGTACGTGCCTTACCGTGCCCCGGGGGCGGAGGCATCAGCCCCGCAACAAAGCCTGCCATCCTCCTTCGATCCCGACTCCAGCATCGTGACTGCAGCCACTGCGGGCCAGGCTCAGCGGCGAGCGATCAATGCTGTCGATCCCAACGATCCTGATTCGGGCATTGTGACCCGTGTTGTTTCGCCTCCTGGCGCCGTGGCCGAAGGCACATTGATCAAGGCGCGTCTGCGTGAAACGCTTTCCACAGAGCTGACATCGCCGGGGAGCGATTTCAGCGCCACGCTCAGCGAACCCATGATGCGGGAAGGACAGGTAATCGTCCCCGCCGGCGCGGTACTGAAAGGGCGCGTGACTTATGTGCGCAGCGGGACGCGGTTCAACGGCGGCGCAGCCATTCATCTCGAACCACGCTCGATCAGTCTTCCCGATGGTTCCGCGTACATCATCCGGGCGCGAGTGATTGACACCGGCGATTGGGACAAGACCAAGGTGGATGACGAAGGTACGATCGAACATCGCAACGACATTAAGAAAACCGCTGCCGCTCTGGGGCTCTCCACAGGAGGCGGTGCGGCTGCGGGCGCGATGATGGGCGGCGCGCCCGGCGCGTTGATTGGCGCTGGTATAGGTGCAGGCGCCGCCACCATCGTATGGCTCAAGCAGGACACTCAGGCCGAACTTCCGAAGGATCTGGAGTTGGTCTTCAGCCTGACCGAGCCGATGAGCGTGACGCCTCTCGGCGCGGTGCAGCATGCAGCAACCGCGAAGACGAGCGGACCCAGCGGTGGCGAATAGGAACCTCTATCGAACAGGCACGATCAAAACAACCCAGGCGGTAGGCTTCTTCCCTGTGTCTGCCGCGACCTGGTCGCGAGCGGGCCAATACTTTGGATCAAGCGCAGCAGCGAGGGTGAGGACGCCAACGGAACTGCTGCGTTCCCACGTCCCGGAGTAGCCGTGTTCACCGGCAGCTGCGCGCTCGGCGTCGAACTTGACCGTGGAATGCACAAACTCTTTGTGGGTCTTCTGTCCCAGCGCATACGGCAGCAGCCAGTCAATGCCCGTCTGAATCGAGGGCGAACCACTCGATGCATGGAACCAATCCTGCCCATGTGCGCGGGCGGCCAGCGCGGCCACGGCAAGCGGTTCGAGGTCATAGACGACATAGTGCATGGCATCCCTCTTGTAAAAGTCGTTGACGGAGCCATCCGGACGGATATTCTGGTTCACCTGGCGCACGTATGCACGAGCTGCCCGGTCGATGAGCACGCGATCCCCTGAGATGTAAGCTCCCAGCACAGCCAGCTTCACGCGATGGCTGCTCCAGTTGTACGGATCACTCGCAAAGTTGACGTCAAGCCAGTCGAGATACGTGACAGCCATCGTGCGGAAGAAGCTGCGGGCACGTTGCTCGGTACCGCGCGACAGGTCCGTCTGGATGAGGTCGAACGTAACGGCCAACGCATCGAGGTTTGTCTCGTCAATCGGATTGCCGCTGATCTTGTAGGTTGTAATCCATGCGTCAAGCAACCGGGCCGCCTGGACGAAATAGCGCTTGTCTCCGGTGATGCGGTATGCGAGTGCGAGACCGCGCATGGCGTACCAGTCCTTCTCCGCCTCTTCACTCTGGTCGCGGATCCCCTGGTGGTACAGTGTTCCCTCGGTGTGAACGCGCTGTACCGCATGCGGCGGTAGAGTCAGCGCGGCGTCTGCCTCGTGGACCACGGCCTTCCCTGCTGGATAGTTCTCTTCATTGGGCAAGCCGCTGACCATCTTCGGAGACACGAGCGCGAACCCCTGTGCGCGCATGCCGGACGCGTGCAACAACAGCACAACGCACACGAATAGGGCGGCAGAGCGAAGAAGTGGAGGCAGACGACCGGTTGTGACGAGCCGCACTCGCATTGGCATCCAGCAATTATCATTCAACAAGCGGGAAAATCGTCTGCTGGTAAAACACGCTCAAAAACTTAGTCCCCTATTTGCGCCAGCAGCCGTTTCCAGTTCTTTTGGTTGCGGCGGTAGGACTTTTTGAGATCTTCAAGGATGCGCTCAAAATCGGAGTGGCCCGCTACGCGCTTCCATGCAGGGTTCTTCGAGAACCATGGATAGTTTTCATTGCCGAGATAGATGGAGCGGCGCAGCCAGTGAAGCGCTTCCGACTCGTCTCCGTCCACCGCAAAGTAAGTAGCGAGGCGGTAGGCCATTTCGCCATCTGCCTCGGCAGCAGCCAGGGTTTCATCAAGAATGAAGCTTGCCGCCTTCGCGCGATCGCCGAGTTGCACATAGCAGAGCGCGATGGTGGGAAAGACAATGCGCAGTGACGCCTCGTCGGCGATAACGCCTTCAAGAGTCTGAACTGCGCGGGCAAGGTCGCCGAGACGCATCTGCTGATAGCCAAGCGAAATACGCAGCAATGGCTGGCGCGGTTCCAGCGTCAGACCTTTCTCTATCTCCTCGCCGGCAAGCTCCAGCTGGTTCTGATATTGGTACACGCGCGCGCGATGGTTGTAGACGACGGCGGCATTATCCGGGTTCAAACGCAGCGAGCAATTGAACTGATCCAGCGCTTCTTCGTAAAGGCCATCGATGCGCAGTGTGATGCCGGCGACGAGATGCACGTTCCAGTCATTCGCAGCGGTGCTCAGCAGGTGCTCGATGCCGTGACGCGCGGATTCCTTCTCGCCACGCGAAAGCAGCATGTAGACGCGGTAGAGGTTGGCTTCGACTGAGCCGGGATCGAGTTGCAGCGCGCGATCGAAGGCACGGCGCGCCTCCAGCAAATGGATCTGGCCGCCGAGCGCGTGGCGCGTGTATTGCAGGTGCGTAATACCCAGGCCGGACCATGCCGGCGCGTAGTCCGGATGTTGCGCCGTAACGCTGTCAAAGAGCGCGCGAGCGCGATTGAGGTCGTCCGCGGAGCCGGTGCGCGACATAAAGGACGACAGGACTGCGCGCGCCTGAAGATACTCCTCGGAAACATCGGGGGAGAGCGCAGCAGTTTCGTCGCGCGCGGAGTCGGCAGCGGGCGTGGCGTTCTCGAGGTCGCCATAGCCCTGTAGCGTGGCAAAGACCTCATTGCATATTTCGGTCTGCACGCTGATCAGATCGAACGATGCAACGTTAATGGAGCCGCCGGCGCGTACAGACTGCGAGGGCACGTCGAGAAGCTGCCAGTTGAGATCGAATCCGGCTTCGGAACGAAGAAAGTTGCCCGCAAGCACAAACCGCACAAGTAGCTTTTTGCCGATGGCCAGCGGATCGAGCTGCTGGGCCGGAATCGACATCAGTGAACTGGACGGTCGCACGATGAGCGAGGTCATGCGGGCGAGGCGCGCGGCAATGGCATCCGCCAGCGCATAGCCATAGAGCGGCGCCGGCGTTTCCGTTTCGCTGTGGCCCGCAGCCCCGAGATTGACGAATGGCAGCACAACAATCGAGTTCTGCTTGGCCGGCCCCGTTGCGCCGGACTCACGGAAACGTTCTGCCAGCATCGACAGAATGCCTGTCGTCCGTTTCTCTTCCTCAGGCGAATCCAGGTCAAACCGTCCTTGCGCAGGCATCTGAGCAACCACATCGCCTGGCAGGCCAATGGAGTCGAGCTGGAGTGCCTTCATCACAGTGCGCAGGCTTTCACGAACATCAGCGGCCGAGGAGAAGCGCGCCGAAGGCTGTTTTTCGAGGCAGCGCAGGATGACCGACTCGATCTCGACCGGCAGGTCGGGCACGATCTCGTGCAGATCGGGCGGATCGGCGAACTGGAGCGCTCGGATCGTTTGAAATTCGGGCGCATCCGGTCGATGAAAAGGGTGGCGGCCGCTCGCCAACTCATAGAGGATGACACCCAGCGCAAAGATATCGGTCTGCACCGACGAGCGGCCCGTAACAAACTGTTCCGGAGCCATGTAGGCGATGGTGCCGCCGCGTGCAGTGTAGGTGGCCTGGGGCGACGGTGGATCAGGACGCCGGTCCGGTGTCGCAGGATCGAAATCCGACTCATTCGAGGAGAGTTGCCGCGCAAGACCGAAGTCGAGGATCTTGATCAGTCCGCCATCGGTAAGCATGACGTTGGCCGGCTTGAGATCGCGATGAAAGATGCCGATCTGGTGTGCGGCGAAAAGACCGTCAGCAATCTGGATGCCCGCAGAGAGTACTAGCTGCAGACTGGCCGGACCCTCGGCAATCACTTTATCCAGCGATTTGCCGGGAATGTACTGCATCACGATATAAGCTTCTGCCTCGCTGCCCGACTCAGAAGGCGCTTCCCCGACATCGTAGATCGCGCAGACATTCGGATGGTCGATGGCCGAGGCGAGGCGAGCTTCGCGAAGTTGGGTTGCGCGCACTTGTTCGAGCGACTGGGAGCCGCGTTTGAGCAGCTTCATCACCACGGGCCGCTGTAGCAGAGTGTCGGTGGCGAGATACACCACGCCCGACCCGCCCGCGCCGATTTTGCGGACGATCTCGTAATGCTCAATCGTGCGGCGTTTCATGTGTCCATTATCTCAATGGCGAAGCGGTCGAATAGACGGCACGGCGCCCGTCGCATCTTCACAATTCGCGAGAGACAATGAGCCGCAGGGACCTCGCGAATCAGGCGTGCCACCGATCTGCGTGCAAGGTTCTGCATTCCGTAAGCAATTGTTTTCACACGAGTTGTGTGTACATCTGGCTACATCTGCCGGACGATTGTGCATCTCTGATGACAATTTGGTCACATACCTCATCATTAAACGCCCCGTAATGAAGTATCGGAGTTATGGCACAAAAAATGCTCTTCGAGTGCCATGAGTGTCACCGGAAGTCAGGCTTCCACGCTCACCAACAAGAACGATGAGAATCGGAACCGACGAACGTGGACAAGTGCTGGTGATAACGGCAGTCTGTATCGTTGCCTTCATCGGGTTTATTGGATTGAGTGTCGATGTAGGCGCTCTTTTCTACTCCAAACGCCAGATGCAGGCTGCTGCCGACGCCGCTGCGACAGCCGCTGCCATTGAGTACCTCCATAGCGATTACGTCAACAGCTTCGCCTCCGCGAAATCAGCGGCGATAACGGCCGGCGCCAATGCCGCGGCCACGAACGATGTCGGCTTCGGATCGGCCCTTTCCGCCGCCGTGAGCGTCAATACCAATTCCAATTCACCTGCCGCGCATCAGGGATGTTCCGGCAGCACGTGTTACTTCGAGGCCATCATCACCAAGCAGAATCCAACGGTCTTCTACAATGCGTTTCTCCGCCTCTGGAAGGGCAGCGGATCGGGCAACCTTACGGTTGCCGCCAGGGCCGTCGCTGGTACCCCGGGCGTAAGCCAGAACTGCGGCTTTTTGACGGCTTCTTCCGGAACTGCACTGACGGTCAAAGGCAATTGGAAGATTACTGCGTCGTGCGGACTCTACATCAATTCCAGCAGCAACGCCGTCGAAGACGATACCGGCGGCGCAGCAAAGTCCGGAATCGATGCCCCGTCCATTGAGCTTGTCGGGCCTGCGCCGAACGACATTACCAAAGCACCCGGCACCGCCGCGGTCATCACGCAGGTACTACCGCAAACGATTCCATTTGAAAATATCCCTGCGCCTGCGGTCCCGGGAACATGCACCACGGTCTCGGGCGGCAGTCTGACGGGAAGCCTGCAGCCCGGGTGTTATAGCTACAGCGGCAAAAACCCCTTGACCATCGGCAGCGCTACGATGGCCGCCGGAACGTACATCTTTACCGGAGACGTTACCATCAACGGCAAGCTGACAGGTACCGGCGTAACGATCGATATGAATTCCGGGTCCCTTACCGTGAAGCCGGGCAATTCATCCATGAACATTAGCGCTCCGACCTCTGGTACTTATAACGGCATTCTGATCTATCAGCCGACGACGAACAGAAATACCCTCAACATGGAGGCCGGAAGTTCGAGTGGCACTTTTTCCGGATATATCTATGCACCGAGCGCCACTTTTTCAATGCAGGACAATGGCGGCGGGCTCAGCGTCAGCGGCCTCGTGGTCAAGGACATCGATAATGGCCCGGCAGCCCTGACCATTACCGGATACTCCGCATCTACATCTCCCCTCAAAGTGGTCAGCTTGGTGGAGTAAGGAAACGTCATGCGACTGTTGAAAGAAGAACGTGGGCAAGCTCTCATCGAGACCGCGGTATCGGTGGGCTTGTTTATCGTGCTGCTGATCGGTGCGGTGGAGTTCGGGCAACTGGCATTCGCCGCCACTCAGGTGACAGATGCAGCAGAGGCAGCTGCGCAGTATGCGACCCAAAGTCCCGCCACTGCGGCAAACGCAACCGCCATGCTGAGCGCGGCAAAAGGTGATTTTTACAGCCCATCGGAACTGACGATGTCCACTCCGACCTACGCTTGCAACTGCGTCGGCTCTACCACGTCTGTCTCCTGCACAAACAATGACCCCAGCAATCCGACCTGCGCCGGATCGGCTTACGTTGAGGTAACGATCACGGTACAGACTCAGGCGACGTATACCCCTTCGATCCATTTACCGGGGGTATCCAGTTCGTTCAAACTCACGGGAACGGCGAAGCGGAAGGTCCTCCAATGACGCGCCGCAAGGCCGAAGAGGGCGCCACCCTTCTGGAATTTGCCGTCTCTTCCGCGGTTCTATTCCTCTTTCTGTTTGGGATTTTTGCGTTCTGCGCAGCGCTTTATTCGTACAACTTCGTTTCCGACGCAGCACGCGAGGCGTCCCGGTACGCAATGGTCCGCGGGTCTTCTTGCACTGGCTTTTCGGACTGCAGCATAACGTCTGCGCAAGTGCAGAGCTATGTGCGCGGCCTGGGTTATCCAGGAATCAATACAAGCAATCTGACTGCTTCGAGAACATTTTCGGCAAGTGGTGTTCCCGGAAGCACCGTGACGGTCACGGTAACTTACAATTTCACGCCGCTGATCCCCTTCTGGTCGCAGTCCGGCAAGGCGCTGCAGATGAGCAGCTCGTCGCAGATGGTGATCTCCCAATAGAAAGTGCTCCGCTTATTCTTCGCGGCGCAGTCGCGATTGCAGCATAGCGCCGAGCTCTTCGATTTGTTCGGGCGTCAGGTGGTCTTTGGGAATCGGAAAGAAGCCTGTCTTCTGAAAGAGAACGAAGTTGTTCGAGTCCTCGGCGAACTTGAGGTAGTTGGCCCAGGTCGTACGAGAGGAACCGTCGGTCGTCTCCAGGCGCAATCCATTCCGATCCAGATCCAGCGAATGCAGCAGGTGGAAGTTGCGCCTTCTGCGGTACTCAGCCTCGAAGCGGCGGCGGCGGATCCAGAGGACGGCAATGAAGATGGGGATAATGCCCAGCGTCAGAAACAAATCGAAGTCGTCAGGGATGAAACAGGCGCATATCCAGACGATGGCGATGATGTACGGGCTGTAATACTCGAGCAGAGTAAGGCGGGAGCGCTTCTTCAGCTCCAGCAGCGCGGCGCTGCGGTAGTCCCTCTGGTTGACGCGGTACTTGATGTTCATGGTCGCGTTGCGGTGAAGCAGATTGCTTTCTGTTACTTGCCCATTGGGTGGCACAGCCGGTGCCATGCCTTGCTTCCAAGCTTGCCGGAGGGTTACCCCTCGTGCAATACAACTTGAGGGCAGGGCCTGGAGGGTGCTGAATGCGCGGCCCGCAACCGGGAAATTGACCCTTTGTGCTTGCAAATACAAGACTTAGTGCCACCCAATGAATGCAGAGGCCTCATTGCCCACAATGTTGAAGATCGGCTTTCCGGTCTTTAGGGTTCACCCTTTATTTTTGCGGAACTTGAAATTTCCTGCGCAACGATACCGATCTGAAGCGAAAACCCGTGTTCCCGACCGGACCGGCCTCATTTGGGTGTATTTCAGATCGAGCCGCATGCTGCGCGGCGCAGACTGCAGCAGCGGTACAGGCCGGCAAAGCTGACGGGGTGACACTACTCCGGCGCCTGCCGGCGGCCTGCCAGTTGAGGATGCGTTCCGCAAGCAGCTTGGGCTGAGGCTGGAAAAGCAGCCACTGACCCAGCCGGGGCTCGTTCTCGACCATTTTGATGAAAAGCCCACGGCGAATTAAGGTCGGTGAATGGCGCCCCGGTTCTTTTCCATCGGCCATTCGAATCGAACCATCGAGGAATTCACCGGCATGCTCGCCGCGGCGGCTGTCGAGCTGCTGGTCGATGTGCGGTCATTTCCGATGTCGAGGAGCAATCCAATCTTCAACATCGACCGGCTGCCGGATGAGCTGGCTCCGGCCGGCATTGGATATCGGCATCTCCGCGCACTGGGCGGCCGCAGGAGCAGGCAGGCAGGTGTAGACGCGACGGTCAACGCGATGTGGCGCGTGCAGAGCTTCCACAACTACGCTGACTATGCTCTCGGGGCGGAGTTCGCAGCCGCGTTCGCGGAGCTGGTCGAGCTTGGTCGCGAGCGCCGGCTGGCCATCATGTGTTCCGAAGCAGTGTGGTGGCGATGCCATCGCCGGATTATTGTTGACTATCTTCTGGCATCGGGCCATGCCGTCCATCACCTGATGGGACCGGGACAGAGAACCGGTGCCACCATGACTCCGGGCGCGCACGTGACGGCACAGGGGAAGGTACTGTATCCGGCGGAGTGAGCTCCACGAAAGCCCACGATGAGCCCGACGTATGCAGGGGCGGCCGAGATTGGACCGCGACTTGCACCGGATCGCTTCATCTGTTGTAGTTGCTGCTACTGGAAATGGTTACCGGCGAGGCTGGTTCTACCGGGTCCCGTTTGGGGATCGGAGTGGGTAAAAAATTGTGTGGCCGTCAGGTATACGACATGCGGCGATCTGGCGTCCTACGGTTCAAGCGCCCACGAGAGGTCTGTCTTGCCCTGCCCGATGGCAGAGTACGACCGATTGGAGGGAAATCTGGTGAGGATGATGACCGAGAGCGAATCGAAAAAGAACCTGGGTGAGCCCTCCGCTGTACTCCTGATTGACGACAATGCCATTCAGGCGGCGACACGGCAAACGATTCTGCGGCGTGCGGGCTACTACGTGATTGCCGCACTGAATCCCGTGCGCGCGCTTGACCAGTTCCGGAAGAATGAGTTCCCTGCCCCGATCGGCGCGATCATTACGGACCACCTGATGCCCGGGATGAGCGGCTCGGAGTTTGTACGCGAGCTGCGCAAGACCAACCCTGACCTCCCGGTAATGGTGATCAGCGGACTGGAAGAGGCCGAGCCGGAGTATGAAGGGTTGAATGCGCGCTTCCTGCTGAAGCCACTCTCGCCGGAGCTGCTGCTGAGCAATCTGGAGGAGCTTCTCGGCCCTTTCGCCGAAGTGCGCGGCGCGGCATAGCTGCGGCGAGGGGAAGCGGAACTGGCGGACTGAACGTGCACGCGCGAGCGAAGATCGACCATACCGGCGGGCGGCGGCGCTCAACCCACGCTGAAAATTTGAGAGAATAAGGCTGCGATGCAGTCTCATCCCATGCCGGAGTTCGGGAGCTTTTGTCTCCTGCTCGGGCTCATCCTCTCCATTTATACCCTGGCCGCCGGAGCGCTGGCGCTCTGGGGTTCTTCGGCAAACGGCCTTCGCCTGACAGGGCGACCGCAGGCGTTGTGGAACCGCCTGGGCGAGACGGCGCGGCGGGCGGGCATCGCCACCTTTATCTGTGTTGCCCTCGCCGCATTTGCGCTGGTGTGGGCGGCCTTCACCAATGATTTCTCCGTCGAGTACATCCGCGAGCACTCGAACATAGCGCTAAACCCGTGGTACAAGTTTGCCGCGTTGTGGAGCGGGCAAGAGGGTTCGCTGCTGCTGTGGGCCTTGCTGCTTACCGGCTATGGGCTGGTGCTTCGCGTCCGTCATCGCGTAGATGTGCGGCTGACGGCATTCGCGTCGACGATCCTGGCCGGCATCCAGGTATTTTTCCTGCTGCTGCTGTGTGTGGGCGCTCCACCGTTCTCGATTGCACCGGGAGCCGTGCCGGCGGACGGCAACGGGCTCAACGTCCTGCTGCGCTATCCCGAGATGGTGATGCACCCGCCGCTGCTGTATCTGGGATATGTAGGTTTCTCCGTGCCGTTTGCGTTCGCACTGGGCGCGCTGATGATGCGCTACCCCGGCGAGAAGTGGATCCACATCACCCGCCGCTGGACGATGGTCACGTGGCTGTTCCTGACCTGTGGCATCTTTATGGGCGCGCACTGGGCGTACAGCGTGCTGGGCTGGGGCGGCTATTGGGGTTGGGATCCGGTGGAGAACGCCTCGCTGATGCCGTGGCTGACGGGCACCGCGTTCCTGCATTCCGTAATGATGCAGGAGAAGCGCGGCATGATGAAGAACTGGAACGTCTGGCTGATCTTCTCAACATTCCTGCTGACTATCCTGGGCACGCTGCTGACCCGCTCGGGCGCGGTGCAGAGTGTGCATGCGTTTGCCCAGTCCGATATCGGCATCTGGTTCTATACCTTCATTACCATTGCGTTTGCCGTCTGCCTGTTCACGTTCTTCCTGCAGCGCGACCACCTGAAAAGCGACAACAAGCTGGAGTCGCTGGTGAGCCGCGAGTCGAGCTTCCTGTTCAACAACCTGATCCTGCTGGTGGCTTGCTTTACCGTTCTGTGGGGAACGCTATTCCCGGTGCTGAGCGAGTACGTGCAGGGCGACAAGACCACGCTGGGCGCTCCCTTCTATAACCGCGTGAATCTCCCGATCGGGCTGTTCCTGCTGTTTCTTACCGGCATCGGTCCGCTGCTGGCGTGGCGGTCCACCTCAATGCGGTCACTGCGTCGAAACTTCATACTGCCCACCGTGGCGACGCTGGCCGCAGCAATCGGGCTGATGATCTCCGGCATCCGCCCCTGGAGCGCCGGCGACGACATGGAGTCTACGTTCTTCTCACTGGTGGCGTTCTCGCTGGCGGCAGGCGTGACCACTGGGATCGTCGAGGAGTTCCTGCGCGGTGCGCGCGTGGTGAAGGCGCAGACCGGAAAGAATCTTTTTGCTTCCGCTGTACTGCTGACACGCCGCAACACGCGGCGCTATGGCGGCTACATCATTCACTTTGGCGTCGTGGTGATCTTTATCGGCATTGCCGGCGGAGCGTTCAACCGCTCCGTCCAATCGGAGATGAGCTACGGCGACCAGATGAATATCGGCCCCTACCGGCTCGTCTGCCAGAGCATCACCCAGGATTCAACGCCGGAGTACGATACCGACTACGCACTGCTCGACGTCTATCGCGGCAACAAGTTCATCAAGCAGCTTGCGCCGGAGCGCCGCATCTACTTCCCCGGCACCGACCATGAGCAGCCCGCGACCATGGTGGCGCTGCACGAGACAGCGCGGAGCGATCTGTACGTCGTATTCGACGGCCGCGATCCGAACACCGGCAAGCCGGAGATTCGCGCGCAACTGCATCCGCTCATCGCCTGGATCTGGATCGGCGTAGTGATCGTGGTCTTCGGAACCGCGATCGCGCTCGTCCCAAACCTGCAACGTACCGCTGTGCGGCCGGAACGTGAAGAAGGGGTAGGCGCGACACGCCCAGCAACCCCTGCAGTGGAAAACGATGGGGTCCTGGTGAAGGCGCGCCATGCGTAAAGCATTCCAATTTCCGGTGGCAAACTCCGGCAGCGCGAGCCCCGGCATGGTGTTCCGGGCCAAACGCGGCGCTATCTTCTGGGCAAAATCGGTCCAGAGCGTTCTGCTGGTTGCGATCGCCGTCACCATGCTCGGCGCGGTGCATTCGCAATATGAGCGGGTCGGCGGCCAACTGATGTGCGCCTGCGGCTGCGGCCAGATGTTGCTGGAATGCAACCATCTTGGCTGTCCCGACTCGCCCGGCATGATCCGCGAATTGCATGCGCAGGTAGCGAGCGGCGCGAGCGACAAGGCGATCCTCGCATGGTTCGCGACCAAATACGGCGCGACCGTGCTGGCGGCGCCCATCCGCGGCGGCTTCGACGACGTTGCGTGGATCATGCCTTTCGGCATCTTTGTGGCGGCCATTGCTGGAACCTTTGTCATTGTGTGGATATGGAAACGGCGGCAACCTGCAAGTACCGGATATCCGCCGGCGGAAATTGCCACCAATATTAGCCCGCACGAAGCGGCTTTGCGCGACCGCATCCGGCGCGAGACGGAGTACTGAGCATGGAAGTGTTCGCCATCGTCGTACTGTGCGCAGCATCCTTCGGCTATATCTTCTGGCCGGAGCGCAACCCCTTCACGCAGGCCGATAAGACGCGCATCGATTCCCTGCGCGAGCGGAAAGACGCCATTTACGAGAACCTGCGCGACCTGAGCTTTGAACATCTCGCAGGCAAATTCACCGAAGCTGACTATGAAGCCCAGCGGCGCGGACTCGAAGATGAAGCTACCAGCGTAATCGCAGAGATGGAACTGCTGGAAGCGCGCGGAATGAGAAGCGGTCGCGCGAAGGCTTAGATGGCCGTCTTGAATTCTTTTCAAATAAAGTGAGTAGCATCAACTTCCAATGATGAACCGATCGATCCGAACCATTCTTCCGGTTATGATGCTGTTGCTGGCAGCCTCAGGACAAGCCGCCACGCTGACCGGCACTGTGACCAACCGCACGACCGATAAACCTTCCGCGGGTGACACGATCGCCGTCATCAACACCGCGCAGGGCATGGACGAGATCGCCAAAGCGACTTCCGACGCTCAAGGCGCATTCCATGTCGATGTTCCCGACGGCGGGCAGATCCTGCTGCACATCACCCATCAGGGTGCGGACTACTTCAAGCCGGTGCCGTCAGGAACGAACTCAGTCGACATCGACGTGTATGACGCCGCAGTGAAGGTCGATGGCGTCCGCGGTGAAGCGATGGTCGTGCGGGCAGAGACCGACCCCAGCGGCAAGACACTGACAATCGCCGAAAATTTCTTCGTGCAGAACGCCTCCACGCCGGCGCGCACGCAATACGGCGGCAACACCCTCGATTTCTACGTACCGAAGGGCGCGCAGTTAGGCGACGCGATGGCCAGCGCGCCAAACGGCCTGCCGACGAGCGTGAAGGTGAAAACAGTGGATGCGGCAAGCGGACACTACGCATTCACGTTTCCGATCCGTCCAGGCGAGACTCGGTTCCAGGTGGAGTACACCCTGCCGTACACGGGAAAGCAGACGTTCTCGCTTAAGCTGGGGCTTCCGACGGGCGACGTGGCTGTGATGCTGCCGAAGACGATGCAGTTCGATGGACCGCCGTCCTTTCAGGCCATCAACGATCCACAGGTAACGGCGCAGAGCTATGACGATCATCAGCCGGTCTTTACACAGCCCATTGATTTCACCCTCTCCGGCGCCGGACAGCTGCCGCAGGAGGCTCCCCAGGACGGGCAGGCCGGAGGTGCGCAGGTTGCAGGCGCGACGCAAACGACGGGCGGGGAGCGGCCTGGTGGGGGGCTTGGGGTACCGGTCGATCCAGGAGACAACAACGCTCCGTTATCCAAATACAAGTGGTGGATTGTAGGCGGCCTTGGTCTGGCTCTGGCTGCGGGCGCCGGGATCATGCTGAAAAACTCCCCGGCGGAGGCCGCAGCTTCCGATGGAACCGGTACCGCGGCGTCTGCGTATCTGGCTACGGGCATAGCCGCAGCGGATCCACGTGCGGACGGACGTTCTCCGGCCTCCCCGCATACGGGTCAGGGTTCCCTTCTGGACGCGCTGAAGGATGAGCTGTTTGAGTTGGAGACAGACCGCCTCGCAGGACGCATAACGCAGGAACAATACGCCGAGCAGAAGGCGGCCTTCGATGTGGTGCTGCGGCGCGCATTGAACCGGACGGAAGCATAGCTCGGATCGAATCGCCGGCGTACGCGTCTAATATGGCTGTGAGAGCGCGGCTTCCCGGCACAGCCGGCGCGGAAAGAAGCGAATGAATACTTTCAAATCAACCTTGCTGCTGGTTGGGCTGACACTGCTGCTCCTATTTGTGGGAGAGCGCCTTGGGGGCCAGAACGGTCTGATTCTAGCCTTGGTCCTCTCAGTGGCGATGAACTTTGGTTCTTACTTTTTCTCAGACAAGCTGGCCCTCGCAGCCTATCGTGCACAGCCGGTGACCCGTGAGCAGCTTCCCCGTGCGTATGAGGTCGTCGAACGGCTGGCGGCGAAGGACGGAATTCCCGTCCCAAAGATTTACGTCATTCCCACGGACTCACCGAACGCATTTGCGACGGGCCGCAATCCGCAGCACGCTTCGGTCGCGGTGACGCATGGCATTCTTGGACTGCTGAACGACGAAGAACTCGAGGGCGTACTCGCCCATGAGCTGGGACATGTGAAGAATCGCGACATCCTTACCAGTTCGATTGCGGCGACACTGGCCGGAGCGATTACTTTTCTCGCGAAGATGGCCTATTGGGGTGAACTCTTCGGTTTCGGCGGAGGCGGCGGCGATCGCAGACGCAATGGCGGTGCGCTGACCGCGCTCGCGATGATGATCGTCGCTCCCTTTGCGGCGATGTTGATCCAGCTTGCCGTCTCGCGCTCACGCGAGTATGAGGCTGACGCGACTGGCGCGCACACCACGGGAAATCCGTATGCGCTGGCCAGCGCGTTGCAGAAGCTCGAGAATTATTCGAAGCGCGTGCCGCTGGAGGCGACGCCATCCACGGCGCACCTCTTCATCATCGCGCCATTGCTTGGCGGCGGCTTCGGCAGCCTTTTCTCCACGCACCCTCCCACGAAGGACCGCATTCGCCGGCTCATCGGCCGCGACTGGGTATAAGCGAATCGTCTAGCATTAAGACATGACGACCTTCTTTCGGGCGCTCCGTCTGTTGGCGATGACCGTGTGGGTCGGCGGTCTTGTGTTCTTTGCCTTTATCGAGGCGCAAACGGCGTTTCACCTGATGGGCGCTACGGCGCTGTTCGCACAGCTGATCGGCCAGAGCATCGCAAAGCTCAACATCGTCGGCAACACCTGCGGCTTTCTCTTTCTTATTGGAACCATCGCGCTCTGGTTCCGCACCGATCCGCGCGCCCGGCGCATTTTCCCGGCCGAATTTCTGCTGGTCACGGGGATGATCTTCGCGACGGCCGTGGTGCAGCGCGGCATTGTGCCTGCCATGGAACGCGACCGCATCGCTGCCGGCGGCGAAATCAACACGGCGCCTATGGGCAGTTTTGAACGACAGAACTTCGACAGGCTGCACTCGGCTTCGGAAAAGGTTGAGGGCGCGGTTCTGCTGCTTGGGCTGGTGAACATCGTGCTGATGGCGGCTGAGCGCATTCCTCAAAAGCGCGTGAGCTATATCTGACCGGACGAGGCTCGACCGTCACACATTGAACTTGAAGAAGAGGATGTCCCCGTCTTTGACGACGTATTCCTTGCCTTCAGAGCGCAGCAGTCCCTTTTCTTTCACCGCCTGCTCGCTGCCGTACTTGAAAAGATCGTCCGAGTGGTAGCAGTCCGCTTTGATGAACCCCTTCTCGAAATCGGAGTGAATGACTCCCGCGGCGCCCGGTGCTTTGGTTCCTTTCACGATTGTCCAGGCCCGGCACTCCTGCTCGCCGGCGGTAAAGTAGGTGATCAGGTTCAGCAACGCGTACGCCGCGTGGATAAGGCGGTTGAGGCCGGGCTCCGTGAGGCCCATACCTTCCAGAAATTCCCCGCGCTCGCTGGGATCGAGCTGCGCGATCTCCGCTTCCATGGCGCCACAGATGCGGATGACCTGCGACTTTTCGTCCGCCGCGCGCTTCTCCACTGCGTCCACCCATTCGTTGTGCCCTGCGAGCCCGCTCTCATCCACGTTGGCGACGTAAAGCTGCGGCTTAGAGGTGATGAGGTGCAGGTCGCGCGTGTAGGTCAGTTCATCCTGCGTGAGTTCTACGGTGCGCGCCGGCTTGCCGCCTTCTAACGCGGCCTTGAGGCGGCTGACGACCGCGAACTCTGCCTTAATCTTTGCGTCGGCGTTGGCTGGCTTGTTCAGCTTTTCGAGCTTCACAAAGCGCTTGTCGACGGTGTCGAGATCGGCGAGCAGCAGTTCCGTGTTGATGATGTCGATGTCGTGAAGCGGATTGACCTTGCCTGCTACATGAACAACCTCGGGATCGGCAAAACAGCGCACCACATGAAGAATCGCGTCCGTCGAGCGGATGTGGCCGAGGAACTGATTGCCGAGGCCTTCGCCCTTCGACGCGCCTTCAACCAGACCCGCAATGTCGATGAACTCCATGGTTGTAGGCACAAGCGACTTCGGCTTGATGAGCGCGGCGATCTTGTCCAGCCGCTGATCCGGCACAGTGACGATTCCGGTATTCGGCTCGATGGTGCAGAAAGGATAGTTGGCGGCCTGGGCCTTGGCAGAGGTGAGTGCGTTGAAGATCGTGCTTTTGCCGACGTTGGGCAGGCCAACGATTCCGCAGTTCAATGGCATTCCGGGGAGCTTCCTTCAGGATGGGGTGCGCGCAAGCTAAGATTGATCTGCTAACAGGATAGTTCATTCGACCATGCACGCACCGCGCTTCTGGATCGCTCTTGCGCTCGGCCTCTTCGCCGGGCTCGCCGATTATCTCGGCGGATTTCTTCTGGTGCGCCGCTCGCCCTCTGCGCACGCACTGCGTTATTTCGTCGCGCTGGGCGCAGGCTTTATGCTTGCCGCGGCCTTGCTGGAGATGATGCCGGAGGCGATCGCCATCAATGCGCGATGGGCTGCTCCCCTGCTGCTGGCCGGATACTGCGCCGTGCATTTGCTGGAGCACACGCTTGTGCCGCACTTTCACTTCGGCGAAGAGACGCACCATCACGAGTTCCTCTCGGCTGGACGAAGCTATTCGGTACTGCTGGGGCTGGCGACGCACACCTTCTTCGATGGCATTGCGATCGGGTCGGGCTTTGTCGTATCCGCATGGCTTGGATGGATACTTTTCATCGCTATCTTCCTGCACAAGCTGCCGGAGGGCTTTACCGTAGCCAGCGTCATGCTGGCTGGAGGGCAGGGACGGGGCGCGGCGCTGAATTCGGCGCTCTTTCTCGGCGCGACCACCGTCGCCGGAGTGCTGGCCATCAATCTTTTTCCCGCATGGGTGAAAGCTGGACTGCCGCTCTCCGCCGGCGTGACGATCTATGTCGCAGCAACCGACCTCGTGCCGGAGGTCAACCGCGAGCCGGGTATCCGCATGGCGCTGGTCTTCTTCGCCGGCGTACTGCTGTTCTTCGCGCTAAAAACGATCGGTCCGGGATAGAAACTTCGCCTCGCGCGTCGCACGAGACAACGCGCTCAATGCCTTGGCCGGAGTTACTTTGCCTTCTCCAGAGTCTTGGCCTGGTCCAGATGCTTTTGGAGGACCGGCAGCGCCTGCTCCGCGTAGGATTTCAGCGCAGGATTCTGCGCGTCCGCCGCTTCCTTCTTGTAAGTGGCAATGGCCTTGGTGTGTCCCGCAACCATCTCCTGGGCAAAACGACGATCGAAAGCGGCGCCGTTCAGTTTCTGGAATGGGCCGATCATCGACTTGTTGTGTTCCGTATCGATCGCGTTGGGCACGTTAAGGTTCGCCTGCCGGGCGACGCTGCCCAACTGGCCGTAGTCCGTCGTATGATCGGTTGCCAGCATCTGGCCGTAATCCTTTACCTGCTGAGAAGAAGCGGCCGATTGCGCCAACTGGCCGAGATTGGCCTCAACCATGTCGGTCTGTGCAGCGAAATCCACAAATTGCTGGTCGCTCATCCCCGCTCCTGTCTTTTGGGCGAAGGCGGGCAGCGAGCAGAGAGCAATGCAGCAAACGGTTGAAAGAATACGTCTCATCTGATTTCCTCCATGTCGAAATCCATCTGAGAAGTTGGATGCCGATGGACAAAATAAGAGATATATTTGGCGTGTCTGCCATGGCGCCCAGGGATTGCAGCTAAGGCGCAGCGCCAACCTCGCGAAGGCGTTTGTCGCTCCATTTGGCGCACAATTCCGCCATCCCATTGATGGTAGGCTGCTTTCGTATCAGGTGTGCGATTTTTCGCGGCGCAACTTATTCACCGACCGGAGTACTATGCCACGCCACTGTCTCACCCTCGACCTGCAGAACGATCCCGCGAAGATTGCCGAGTACAAGCGCTACCACGAGAAGATATGGCCAGAAATTCGTGACAGTCTCTATGCCGCGGGGATCACCGCAATGGAGATTTATCTCCACGGCACGCGCATGTTCATGATCATGGACGTCAGTGACGACTTCTCTCTGGAGCGCAAAGCTGCCTTGGACCGCGCGAATCCTAGAGTTGGCGAGTGGGAGGCGTTGATGGCGAACTTCCAAGCCGTGCCCGAAGGCGCGGATCCGGTGCGCCGCTGGGCGCCGATGGAAAAGGTCTTCGATCTATCGATGCAGTAGCTATTTCGCTACACCATAGCTGCAGGTGTCCAGATCTTTCGGCCGCATGGTGATGATGAGTTTGCGTTTGCCCAGCAGCGACGATTCAATTCTGACTGGAATGTTCGCCGGGCAGAGCCCCTCAATTCGCGCGACCACGCGATAGAGGCCCTTCTCCACTTTGTCAAAGCGGAACTTGCCCTCGCGGTCGCTGGTGGCAGTTGCGACCAGCGTGTGGCCGTTTTCGGTATACAGCGCGACCTCGGTTCGCGGCATTGCGTCTCCGCCCAGGCCGACCACCTTGCCCTCCAATTCGCGCAGATGCAGCGGAGCCGGGTCGGTTCCGTTTTCGTCCACGTAGGCTGCAGCCGCCACTGGAGCCTGCGCCCGCCGCTCCGCCGCATGGGCCCGCGTGGCCGCAACCCCTGCCATCACCATCGCCGCTATCACTGCCGTCCAGCCCTGTCTCTTCGTCATCGCGTTCACCCGGCCCTCAAGTCTAACCAGTTCCGCCGTCGCCATTGTCGAATTGCCATGATACCGGCACCGCTTTGATGGCGCGTTCCATTGTAGCCTCGCATATCTTCCGGCTGTTTGAGTAGGATGGAGCTTCGCATCCTTTGGAGGCCTCTTGGTCCTTACGCCGCTCGACTGGCTGGTGATTGCCCTTTACTTTGCAGTCAACCTTGCCATCGGCTTCTTCTACATGAAGCGCGCCTCGGGCGACATCGGCGAATTCTTCCTCTCCGGCCGCAGCGTCACATGGTGGCTCGCGGGGACATCGATGGTGGCAACCACCTTCGCCGCGGACACGCCGTTGGTCGTTACAGGTCTCATCTACACCCAGGGCATTACCGGCAACTGGCTGTGGTGGTCGTTTTTGCTCTCCGGAATGCTGACCGTCTTCTTCTTTGCGCCGCTCTGGCGACGCGCCCGCGTGCTTACAGACATGGAGTTCGCCGAGTTCCGTTACTCCGGGCCGCCTGCCACCTTTCTGCGCGCCTTCCGTGCCGCGTATCTAGCCATTCCCGTCAACACCATCATCATGGGCTGGGTCAATCTCGCGATGGTGAAGATTCTCGCGCTGACCCTTGGACTGACAACCACGCGCAGCCAGCTGACCGCGGTGTTTTTCTGCCTCGCGCTCACGCTCGCCTATAACGCTATCTCCGGGCTTTGGGCGGTGCTATGGACGGACATGCTGCAGTTCATCCTGAAGATGAGCATGGTGATTCTGCTGGCCTACTTCGCAGTCCAGGCCATCGGCGGCATGCACCCGCTCATGCAGCAGGTCCGCGCGTTTGACGCCGCGCATCCTGTCAACGGCGCTCCCCGCGATACGCTGGCCTTCATCCCGGCAACCGCTTCGCCGTTCTTCCTGAGCTTCCTCGTCCTGCTGTCGCTCAACTGGTGGGCGAGCTGGTACCCCGGAGCGGAGCCCGGCGGCGGTGGCTACATAGCCCAGCGCATCTTCTCCACCAAAGACGAGAAGCATTCCCTTGGCGCGACGCTATGGTTCAACATCGCGCATTACGCCCTGCGTCCATGGCCCTGGATCATCACCGCGCTCGTCGCACTGGTCCTGCTGCCGAACCCGACTGCAGCCACCGGCGGCAGCGAGGGTGCCTATGTCTGGGTGATGGTCCATTACCTTCCTGCCAGCCTCCGCGGACTTATGCTTGCCGGCTTTGCCGCAGCCTACATGTCCACCATCGGCACACAACTCAACCTCGGCGCCTCATACATGATCAACGACCTCTACAAGCGCTTTCTCGCGCCGGACAAGAGCGAGCGCCACTATGTTGCCGCATCGCGCCTCGCGACCATTCTTGCGGCTGTGCTCTCCGCCGCGGCTACTGGATACATGCTTACGCACGGCGCTTCGATCGCCACCGCCTGGAAATTTTTGCTGGCCCTCGGCGCGGGCGCGGGCCTGGTCTTCATCCTGCGCTGGTACTGGTGGCGCATCAACGCATGGAGCGAGATCGCCGCCATGATAGCCGCCGCAGCCATTTCTCTCACCCTCGAAAGCAATCTCGGCCTGCCTGCCGTGCGCCTGTTGCATTCGATCGATCCCCGCCTCGCCATCGCGCCGCTCAACCAGGACGACCCCCACGCCTTCGCCTGGCTGATGTTGACCACCACCACGCTGACCACGGCCATCTGGCTCATCATCACGCTCGCCACGCGCCCGGAGACAGACGCCACGCTCCAGGCCTTCTACGATCGCGTGCGGCCGGCGGCGCTGGGCTGGCGACGCTTCGCGCCGGCTGCGCAGCAACGCGAACACACCCTGCGCTACAACTTCCTCCACTGGGTGCTGGGCTTCACGCTCATCTACTCCCTGCTCTTCGGCATGGGCGACCTGCTCTTTGACCGCGTCGCCGCAGGCCTGGGACTCATGGCCCTTGGCCTTGCGCTGCTCGCTATTCTGTTCTGGAGCCTGAACCGTCGCGGCTGGTCCGTCTGGCGATGACGACGTCTGCTGCTTCTCGACCCCAATCGAGCGCGTCTTCCTCGACTCTCCGGCGGCAGCAGACCATCACGCTCGCGCTGCTTTTCATCGGCGGCGTGGTCAATTACCTGGACCGCTCTTCGCTCTCCATCGCCAACACCACCGTACGCGCGGAGATGCACCTGAACGCCACGCAGATGGGCTGGCTGTTCACCACCTTTCCGCTTGCCTATGGATTGGCACAACTGCCTATGGTGGGGCTGCTGGACCGTGCAGGCACGCGAACCACGCTCGGCGCTGGGCTCTCGCTCTGGTCGGTGGCGCAGATGCTCACTGGCCTGGTGCGCGGCCTGCCAACGTTTCTTCCGCTCCGCTTTTTGCTTGGGGCAGGCGAAGCGCCGTGGTGGCCGGCAGGGGTCCGGACTCTGCGCGACTGGTTCTCGCCCAGGGCACGCGCGCGTGCCACATCGATCTTCAACTCCTCGAATCCTCTCGCCAGCGCCCTTGCTCCGCCGCTGCTCACCTGCATCATGCTGTGGCGAGGATGGCGCGCCATGTTCGTCGCACTGGGTGTAGCCGGCATGTTCGTTGCCGCCGCATGGTTCGCCCTGCATCGCGAGGCTCCCGTGCGACAGCCATGGGAACTCGCGGAGGAGAAGCAGTCCGCCGCCGCGCCCGCCCTCGGATCTGCCTTGCGAATCCTGCTGCGGCGCCGGATGGTCTGGGGGATGATGCTCGGTTGGGGCGGAGTCAACTACACCGTCTGGCTCTACCTCACATGGCTCCCCGGATACCTTGAAGGCCAGCGCCATCTCTCCGTAGCGCGCAGCGGATGGGTTGCCGCGATACCTTTCCTGGCAGGCGCGGCCGGCATGTACATCAACGGCATAATCACGGATACGCTGGGCCGCCGCGGATTCTCTCTGGCGGCGGTGCACCGGATGAATATCATCGCCGGCATGACCTTCTCGGCCGTGGGCACCTTCGTGGTAGCACATAGCGCCACAACGCCCCGGGCTGTCGCCGGTTTGAGCATCGCGCTCTTCTGTATCCACTCCGCAGGCGTATCGGGCTGGGGTTATGTACAGGCGGTCGCTCCGCACGGTCTCGTCGGATCGCTGGCGGCGCTGCAGAACTTCGCCAGCTTCATGATCGCTTCGGCAGCGCCAGTCCTTACGGGATGGCTGCTCGATAAGACACATTCCTTCACGATTGCGCTTGGTGTGTGCAGCGCCGTCACGCTGCTCGGCGCTCTCAGCTATGCAACGTTGGCGAGGCCCAGCAGCTCCGGCCTTTCTGAACCAGCCTAGAACTTCGGATGAAACGAGTCGAGCACCGCAACAAACAGCACACCCACCGCAATCACCAGCCAATACCAGTGGCGGTCCAGCCAGGATTCACGGTCCGTCTGCAAGCTCATCTCGATTCCCTCCTCGCGCATCGCGCGCAACACTTCGATTCTATCGCGGCGCGCGCGCGCGGCTCAACGCGTTATGCAATCCCCACCACCACCGTCTGCGGGTTCATCGGAATCGCTTGCATCGTGACGTCTTTGAAACCGGCGGCTTCGTACATCTGTTTCAGCTGATTGAAGGTGTAAGCGTCACCCGAAGCCGTGGTCGCGAGCATCGTCATGCTGAAGGCGGCAGCCATCGGCGGGCTCACGCGATCGTCATTGGGCACAAACTCAAGCGTGGCCAGGCGACCGCCCGCCTTCATTGCCGCACGGATCTTCTTCAGCAGGCCGATGCAGGTCGGCGGATCGAAGTGGTGCAAAAAGTTAGTGAGCAGCACGATGTCATACGGACCGCCGAAATCAAGATCGAAGGCCGACCCCGGACGCTTAGTGAATCGATCGGCGACACCCGCTTTCTGCGCGTTGCGCTCAGCCACCGCCAATACCGCCGGCCAGTCAAGGCCGGTGATCTGCGCCTGCGGATTCTGCTGCGCGACCGCGATGCCGTACAGTCCATGCCCGGCCGCAATATCGAGCACGCGCATCGGTCCCGTGCCACTTCCCAGCGCAATGGTTGCCATCCCCGCGGCGCCGGTAGCTGCCAACGGCGCCATCGACTCGGCAAACTGCACCCAGACAGGGTTGTCCGGTTCTACAGTCCCTTCGCCCGGCAGAGACGTGCGCCCGTTGCGCACAATCCCGGCCAGATTGTTAAACGGCTCGCAGAGTGCTGGATTGCCGAGGAACTGTGCGACCGAAGCCAGTGAGGCCGGCGAGCGTGAATCGAGGAAGAGAGCGCTCGTGGCGCTGTGCTTGTATTGGCCGTTTTCCTTGGACAGAATCCCGCTCATCGCGAGGAAGTCGCAGAGAATACGAATACCGCGTTCGGAGGAGGAGCATTTCTTCGCAATAGAGGCTGCATCGCCAGGACCTTCGCCTACAGCGCGGAAGAGATCCAGTTCGATAGCCGCCCGGAGAGCAGCCGTGCGCTGGTGCGCCTGTAGCATGTCAAAGATGATCCCGGGATTCGGCGGAGCGGACATTCCATCGGTGGGCTGCATCGGTTCTCCTTGCGGCACCCTTTTTCAGGGACCCTGATGAAGTAATTTTGAGATCGACGGAAGGCTATCACGCTACGACCAGTGGTGGGTCAGTCGGAACGCGTTTTGAAAGGGCGTGGCTTCAGCCATGCCGTAACTGCCACAATATCCCGATGGCCTTCAGAGGCTGCTAAAAGGGCCGCTTTGAAAGGGCGCGACTTTTAGTCGCACCACTAAGGACTGCAAAATCAGTGCGGCTCTAGCCGCTGAGGCCACTGTTGGGCGTTGCAGCGGGCTTCTCGAGCACCCTCTTTCGCCCCTTGGGCGAACGCCGTTCTCAACTCACCGACTACGCAGCCAAACCTGATCCCTCCAGCCGCCCCCAGGCTCCCAGCCCTTGACACCGCCATTAGGATTAAAAGAGTAGACGTCGAGTGTCGTGCTGGAGCGAGTACGCTCCCAGCCGGACCTGCGATGGCGTAAACCAAACACAGTTCCAGCATCTGTTCATGGGTAAGAGGATATCTAAGTCCTTTAGAAGGGATACCCCGATACCAAAGTATGGGGGCAGGGGTGCGCGAGAACTAGCCATTCATTCTGTTACGACGGCCTTGGTCAGATTTCGTGGGTGATCGACATCGACGCCATGCGCGACGGCCAGAAAGTACGCAAAGAGCTGTAGCGGCACAACCTCGCAGATGGGCAGCAGCGCCTCGGATGCTGGCTCTATCGGAATGACGTCCGTAGCGAGGGATGCAATGACGGCATCTCCGGCGTTCGCGAGGGCAAGCACGCGGGCCCCTTGCTCTCGCAGATCGTAGAGAAGCGAAACGGTCTTCTCGTAGCGCAGCAGCGATTCAGGATCGTCCCGGTCGACTGTGGCAAGGATAACGAGCGGCACCTCGCGCGAGACCAGCGCATTCGGCCCATGCTTCAGTTCGCCGGAAGGATACCCTTCGGCGTGCAGATAGGAGGATTCCTTCAGCTTCAGAGCCCCTTCGCGGGCAATCGCGTAGTGTACGCCGCGGCCGAGATAGAGAAACGTCTTCGCGTCCGCATACTTCGTAGCCAGGTCTTCGATCTGCCGCTCCCATGCGGGAAGCTGCGCGGCAATCGCGCCAGGAATTCGTGCAAGCGCAGTGAGGCGTGCGGAAATCTCTTCCCGCGGAAGCGAGCGGCGCTCTCGTGCGGCAAGCAGTGCCAGGATCTCCACAACGGCGAGTTGCGCGGTGAAGCTCTTCGTTGCGGGAATCGCAGTCTCCTTCCCGGCGAGCGTCGCAAGGTCCACGGTAGCCTCGCGCGCCATCGTTGAGCCGTGTACGTTGGTCAGCGCGATCGTTGGATGGCCGCGATGGTTTGCTTCACGCAAAGCAGCCAGCGTGTCGGCCGTCTCACCAGACTGCGAAAGGACAAGCACGGGACTAGGACTTTCAGGATGGCGGCGCACATGCACGGACCGGCAGGCGTATTCACTGGCGTACTCAACGTCGACAATGAGGCCCGCGAGGTCTTCGAGCAGAATCTCGGCGGCAAGGCCGGCATGGCGGCTGGAGCCACTGCCGGCGATAACCAGATCGGGGTGCTGCCGCAGCAGATCCGCAACATCGTACAGGGGGCCTTCCTGGAACTCCGGCTTCGCAAGATCGAGATAGCAATCAAGCGTGCGCGCCAGGGCTGCCGGTTGTTCGTAGATTTCGCGCAGCATGTGATGGCGAAAGCTGCGCGGCGATTCAGGCGAGGACATGCAATCGTGCTCCCGCATCGATGATTGCACGTCGGCGCTGCGAATGCTTCAAAGGGTTGCACTACACTGAGACGATGCGGCTAAGCCCTGTTTTCATGCTCTCGGCGACGAACCCGATGCACTTCCCTGCCGAGCCGCGGACGTTTAACGCGCCGGAGATTGCGTTTCTGGGGCGCTCGAACGTAGGCAAATCGTCGCTGATCAATGCGCTGCTGGGCCAAAAGGTAGCGCACACGTCATCGACGCCAGGAAGAACGCGCGCGATCAACTTTTTCGCGCTGCATGAGGGCACCGGCGACAACAGGAAGTCGCGACCGATATTAATCTTCGCGGACCTGCCCGGCTATGGCTACGCGAAGATTTCCAAATCCGTCGCATCGGAGTGGCCGAATTTCGTTGAGCCATACCTGCGAGAGCGTGAGGCGCTTGCTCTCGCGGTCTGCCTGGTGGACACGAACATTCCACCGCAGAAGAGCGATCGCCAGCTGATCGACTTCTTCCGCCAGACGGAACGGCCTTTCCTTGTCGTGGGAACGAAGGCTGACAGGCTCTCCAGCAGCGCGCTGGCCAAATCGGTCGCTGCCCTGAAGCGTGAGCATGAGGTGGAGGAAGTCCTGCCTGTTTCTGCAAAGACCAGCGCCGGAATTAAAGCGCTGTGGGGCCGGATCATGCACGCGACACAGGCGTGATGCCTTGCGACGCGAGACTCGTAAGTTCCCTTTCGGTGAGCCATATCCAACGCCCGCCTCTGCGCGCCTCACGGAGGAATTGCGGCGCACGCTGAAGCCATCGGGAACGCACGAGGTCGCTTGCGGGCAATATCCCAAACAGTGCTGCATCGACGGCTCGCAGCGCGGCGGCATCGAATGCGGTGAAGTACTGCTCACCGGACCCAGGGCCTCTCGGCAACGATGCGGAATCCAGACGCAGATCCGGTGCGATACCACGCTGCTCCATCTCGGTCAGCGTCACGGTAACCTTGGCGATGAGGCCCACGCTCAGTGCACGCTTTTGCCTGATTTCGTTCTTGAGAGCGCGTAATGCTTCATCCAGTGAGTTGACGAGGAAGTCGAGTTGGCCAGCCCGCATCGCCGACTTCATTGCTGCCGCATCAGAATCGAGCACGAGCGTCGTTCCAGCGGCGATGCCCACTGCAGGGGCGACTCCAGTTTGCGCGGAGCCGGGCCCGACCAGCAGAAGCAGCTTTCCACCCCAATCTTCTCGATGCGCGGTGAGTGCTCGATAGATGCGCATCGTCTCGAGTTGAAGATCATCCGCCGCCATCCCGTGCTGTTCGCCTTCAATGCAGCGGCCCTGCGGACGGGCCGCAGGGCCTGAGGGTTTGAATTCGCACTACGTTCAGTCGCCGTAGTAGTCCAGGCCCAGGTGGGTGATGAGGTCCTGACCCATGATGTGACGCAGCGTGTTCTTCAGTTTCATCGATTGGATAAACAGGTCGTGCTCCGGATATACGCCCTTCGCTGAGTCCGGAGCCTTGAAGTAGAAGCTGAGCCACTCCTGGATGCCGAGCCCGCGCAGGCTGGGAGTGCGGGCAGCGAGATCCATGAAGAGGCAGAGATCGAGTGCGAGCGGCGCTGCGAGGATGGAGTCCCGGCACAGGAAATCCACCTTCAGCTGCATCGGATAGCCGAGCCAGCCGAAGAT
>DATNAU010000054.1:0-3565 GCA_035572415.1 Acidobacteriaceae bacterium | reverse complement strand
AAGTCAGCATGACGTTGGGCGATTACCGGAGGCATCACGCCGATGAAACCTCTCAGTAATAAACTCCAGGCATTCGCCAAAAAGCACGCCTCCGAGATCGAAGCCTGCGGCCGTGAGCTCGCTACCACCTTCGATATCCCGAGCCGCGACATCATCTCCATGCGGCTGGGGATCACGCCCGAAGAGTACCGGGCGATCCGCGCCTACCAGATAGCTCAGGAGGACCGCAAGTCTGAGCGCGAGTTCGTCAAGGCGTTCACGCCCAACAAGCACGGGGAGTACGCATGACCGAACACAAGCTCTCCCTCTCCGGCGCGATGGATTTCATCCTCGCCGGCAACTCCACCTTTACCATCGTCAGCACCCGCACACAGACCCGGTTCACATACCGGGTCCGCAAGGCTGAGGACAAAGACCTGTGGTTCGTCAAGGTTCTCGGCAATGCCGACTCCCCCGGCTACCACTACATCGGCATGATCACCGATCAGCGCCGCTTCAAACTGACCCGCGGATCCAAGCTGGCCTCTACCAGCACGCCGGTGGTCGGATTCACCTGGTTGTTCCAACGCCTGAGCCTCGGCATCCAGCCGAAGGACATCGAGTTCTGGCACGCTGGCCGCTGTGGTCGATGCGGCAGGCAGCTAACAACTCCGGAAAGCGTTGCCGCCGGATACGGTCCAGATTGTTTGGGCCTGAGAGTCGCAGCATGAGCCTCGCAGCCGTTGTTGAGGAATGGCGGACCGCGCCGGTGGAATGCCAATGCGTTGGGATTCGCCGCAGCGGTCCCGACGAACGCGAGTGCTTCACCTGCGGCCGTACGATCTTCGTCGACGCGAGCAAGTACCCGATCTTCAATCTCACCACCGGTCAAATCGAGCACACTGCGATCTCGACCGTGGAGCCTGACTGGACGCCTCTCGATACCACGGCGTTCCGGCGCAGGCTTCATAACCTGCAACGCGAACTCCTGAGCGAGCGATTGGAAGAGGCAGAGCAACTCTGCTTCGACCTCGCAGCGTAACCATCCACGTAGTTCAAACCATCCATCTTGAGGACAATTCAATGCACGGAACACCACACTACAGCACCACACCCAACATCCCCGAGCCGATCGCCGGTATCCTGCGCGGCTTCAAACAGTTCGCCCATCAGCCGGCGCTATTCGCCGCACACGTCGAAGCTCTCTTTGAGACGGTCTTTGAGGTAGCAGGCGGCGATTCGCCGTTCTGCATCTCCTGCGGCGCCAGTCCGAATCAGGAACCGACACGCGAGCCCAAGGTGGTCGAGTTGCCGAAGCTCAGCCCGATCAACCGCATGGCTGAGGCATTCCAATACACGTTGCGCTGCGGGATTTGCGGCGCAACCTACGAGCCGCCACCGGACGAAGGCCCGGTGGATCCCCGCGATTGGGACGCGATCGCGAAGGATGAACTCATAGAGAGCCGCCGGTGAGTACCGGGATTGGCGGTTTCCTCCATATCAACAACAGCCGCTTTGGCGTGATCGTGGAATACAAATCCACGGTCCGCCCCTGCACTGTTATCAGCGCCGACCGCGATGCACGCGGCGACTATTGGGTTGTGATCCGGACAGCCGGAGTCACGACATATGCAACCGAGCGCCTGTGCGACGAGGTCACGGCGCGCAAGCGCTTTGAAAAGATAGTTGAACGCCATATCAAAGGATTGCCGCCGGATGAATTCGCCGGCACGACGTTCGACGCGGCGGGATTTCCAACCACCACAAGACAGGAGAACGAGCAGCATGACCCATTACGGTAAGCGGCCGCCACTATAATGGAGCCCACCTTCGCCGGCGTCTACTTCATTTTCGCCTGCCTGGGCCTGCGGGCGTTTGCAACCATCGTGCGGCAGCCGCCAGTACCGGAGCCGCCAGCACGCCGATACACCAAACCAGCATCAACCCACCGCCTCGAAGTCGATATCAACGGCAGAGGATATTGGGTGGAGCACTCCTGCGGACCTGAGAGCGAGATGCGCGCTCAGGCTCGCCACATCAAACACACCGAAGGAATGCCAACACGGATCACACCGTGCAGGTAGAATCGAGCACCGAAAGGAAACAATCCACAATGGGCGACAGAACATATTGCCAAATCGAGATTGCGAAGCGCGACGATAGCGCGCTCCGCGCCACGCTGGTTGACGAGCACGGATTTGAAGAAGAGGGAGACAGCGCCGACCGCCTTTACTTCGGCGATGCAGAAGCCAACTACGGCGGGTCGAGCGCCGTTGCAGACTTGCAGGACCTTCGCCTGCCATTCTTCGGTTACCATGACGCGGGCGGGGATTACAGCCCGATGGTCTTTGCTTTCGATGGAGCCACGTATGCTGAATGCGCCGCGATTGTGAGCGCACCCGTCTGCACCGTGGACGACAACGGGGAACCGAACCAATCGGACCTCAAGACAGCGCGTGAATACCTCAAAGTCCACAAACGCGCCAAGCAACGGATGACGGCGGAGCCACTGGCGGATTGCTCCGAATGCCTGGAGAGAATCTACGAATGGCAGCCACACGAAGATGACAAGCACAAGGATTGCGCCGCTGCTGCAACCGTTGCATAAGAACAGAACACCCCATCGAAAGGAACACCACAAAATCACCATGTCAAAGAACATTCACGACTACATCAGAACCGGTTACCCGGCAGTTGCCATTGCGACGTCGGACGAAGATCGCACCATCTCCGCCGTCACCCGGGCGTTTCTCGCCACCCACCCGGACGCGCCCATGTGGAAGATTGCCGCCACCGGCGGTCTCGTTTCCCTGCGGCCCGATCCGGCAACAGGCAAGGCAGCGGTAGAGCCGGGAGTGACTTATACCCCCGCCTTCATCAAAGCTGGCGCCATGCCAAGCTCGCTCCTGATCGTGCTCGACTTCCAGCACATCATCAAAAACGCTGCCGCTTATCGCGGGCTGCGTGATGCGCTGAACACGGTGAAGTCCGCCAACTCCATGATTGTGCTGATCGCCCCTGGCTGGACGATGCCGGCCGAAGTGGAGCACGACATTCCGCTGATCCATGACGGCCTGCCATCCCGTGAGGAGCTGTCGGCCGCGCTGGACCTGTGCGTGGAGTCCACCAATGCGGCGATGACGGCGGACCTGCGCACCGCGGTACTCGATTCGGCATCCGGCCTCACCCTGGCCGAAGCCGAGGGTGCAATGGCTATGGCATTCACCGGCACCACGTTCGATCCTGCCATCGTGGCCGACGAGAAGATGAAGCTGGTTCGCAACTCCGGGTATCTCGAAGTCTCCGCGCCGGCGAAGATCGGGGATCTCGGCGGACTCGGCGGCCTGCGAACTTACTGCGAACAGGAAATTCTCACCGTCATGCACGATCCGGAGTTGCGGGTTCGCGGTGTGATGCTGGTCGGCGTCCCCGGCACCGGCAAATCGCTTGCCGCCCGCGTGCTCGGCGCGATGATGCAGTATCCGGTTCTGCGTTGCGACATCGCCGGACTCAAAGGCTCCCATGTCGGCCAGAGCGAGCGTCAGATGCGCGATGCGCTCAAGCTGGCGGAGGCGGTCTCGCCATG
>DATNAU010000053.1:0-4700 GCA_035572415.1 Acidobacteriaceae bacterium | reverse complement strand
TTCGATACTCTTGTGTGCGCAGAAGACTATACGCACAGCAAGCCCGCACCTGAGGCCTTTCTCATCGCCGCTGCGCGCCTCGGCGTGCCTCCCTCCGAGTGCCTGGTATTCGAAGATACCGACCTCGGCATCCAGGCAGCCACCGCCGCCGGCATGGCCGCGGTCAAGGTTCCATCGCCCTTCGCAAAAAAGAACGGAACCGAATAAATAGCTGCGGCCCGGCTTAGTACAGCAACACTGCCACGCGATAAGCGGAGAACGAATCCTGAGCTCCCTCCGGCTTGCAACTGCCCACGGAAGCGCGGCGGTACCGTCCCGAGGCAAGCTTCTCCGTCAGCCCTTTTGGCAGCACGTCCAGGCTCGATGACTGCCAGCGCATCAAAAACAGCGGCTGCATCCCCGGTTTAGCCGCCGGCATTCCCTGGTCTGTCGCGCAAGCCGCGCGCGCCTGCCCCGCGTCGGGTAGGATCACCACGCCGCTCACGCGGATCAAATCGGCCACCTTTGCTTCCACCTGCGCACGCGAAAGCTGCTGCACCGCCGCCGAAAAATCGGCCACCGCATAGAGCGTTCCCCTCGCCGCCACAATCGCCGTCCCGATCCGGTCTACCTTCGGATTCAGCAAATTCGCGCGGTGGGGCGGCGAGTTCATCCACTCCTCGTGGATGGCGTTAGCCGATGGTCCCACGGCCACGTTCTCTTCGATCCGGCTAAAGCGCGCACCCGCCGTCGCGGCCCGCTCCGCCAGGCTGGGTTCGCCGCCATAGCGGTGCTCAATTGGTCCCTCCTGCGCCATGCGCAAACAATGCAGCCGCGCCGCCTCGGCCAATGCGGGATCCCATCTTAGCTGCCCCGCGCCCGCATGCATTCGCGCCAAATTTGCCAGCGCAAACAACTGCTCGGCATCGGCTGGCCGAACGCGCCCCGGCTGCTGCCCGCTGCGCGCGTCCTGTGTCCATGCAGATATACCGATTGCCGCCGCGAGGCACGCCACAAGTGCCCAGCCTCCCGCCCTCTTCATCATCGTCATGCCTTCATTAAACCCTACCGCGCCGGCAATGTCGCTGTATTCTGGCATTGCTCATGTCCATATCCGCGTCTTCCCCCGTGTTGCTTACTTCAGCCGCAGCTCTGAGCGTGCTGCGCAAGCGCGCGCGCCGCCAGCCCCTTGCTGTGGCCGGCATCATTCTTCTTGTCGGATTCATCTTCTGCGGCATTGCCGCTCCCTGGATCGCGCCTTACAATCCCTCTGCCATCGATCTTCTGCATCGTCTTCAAGGGCCATCTTTCGCTCATTGGGCTGGCACCGACGAACTCGGCCGCGACACTTTCTCCCGCCTACTCTGGGGAGCGCGTATTTCCCTCGCCGTGTCGGTTACGGTGGTCTCCATCTCCTTCGCGCTAGGCCTCGCCATCGGCGGACTCGCCGGCTACATCGGTGGCTGGGTCGATACCGCGCTCACCACATTCGCCGTCAACACCTTTCTTGCCTTGCCCGGAATCCTGCTTGCCATCGCCTTCGCCGCATTTCTCGGCCCGGGCTTCTCCAACCTGGTTCTGGCGCTTGCCATCGGCGGCTGGGCCGGCTACGCGCGCCTCGTTCGCGCCCAGGTAATGGCCGTGCGGGAACGTGAGTTCGTCGAAGCCGCGCGCGCGCTCGGCGCCGGCGGCTTCCGCATCTTCTTCCATCACATCCTGCCCAATATCGTGCAGCCGGTGCTGGTCCAGGCGGCCATTGGCATGGCCGGAGTCATTCTCGCCGAGGCCACGCTTTCCTTCCTGGGCCTCGGCATCCCCGCACCCGCGCCTAGTTGGGGATCGATGCTCAATGACGCGCGCCTGCATCTTTTCGATTCGCCGCACCTCATCATCTTTCCCGCCATAGCCATCGCCTGCGCCGTGCTCGGCTTCAACTTCCTGGGTGACGCCCTCCGCGACGAGCTCGATCCGCGCACACGCCTGGAGATCGGTCTGTGATCCGCATCGGCGTCATCAGCGACACGCACGGCCTCCTCCGTCCCGAAGTCGCGCCCGCCCTCGCTGGCGTCGAAATGATCCTCCACTGTGGCGACGTGGGAAATTTTTCTGTCCTTGAAGAACTCAGCAAGATCGCCCCCGTCACCGCCATCCGCGGTAACGTCGACCGGGAAGGGAAGTGCGCCCAGTTGCCTGAGACCGAAGTCGCCCTCGCCGAGGGCCGGTACATTTACATGCTCCACGATCTCAAAACCCTTCATCTCGATCCCGCCGCCGGTCGGTTCGCCGCGGTTCTCTTCGGCCACACTCACGTGCCCAATTCCTACACGCACAGGGGTGTTCTTTATCTCAACCCCGGTTCCTGCGGTCCACGCCGTTTCCATCTGCCGGTCACGATAGCGCTCCTTACCGTTCCCACCCATGGCGACCTTAAAGTCGAAATGATGCATGTCGCAAAGCCGTTCGGGAAAAGTTTTTCCGGGGGCGGGTAGAAGACGCTCATGCCACGCTTAGAACGAACGATCTCTGGAGCGAATCCGACCGCGAGCTTATGCGTGTTATTCTTGTGGCCCCACTCTTCTCTCGATCCGTGGATCCGGTACAAACCAACCGATCGCGACAATTACATAGCACGCCCCGGCGATCCACGGGTTAACAAATGACAAAGGAATTGCTGCCAGATAAATGGCAATCGACATTTTGCCTTTTCTGTCGCGTCCGATGGAAGTTGCCAGCGCCGAATCCTTGCCGTGCAGTCTTATAAGAGATCTCGTGAGAATGAAATAGGCAACTCCCGCCAACATCAACACAACCCCGTAAATCGCGACCGGCCAGGGCTCGAAATCATTCTCGCCCATCCAATCAGTAGCGAACGGTACAAGGGACAACCAAAACAGCAGATGCAGGTTAGCCCACAAACTTGCGCCATTGACTCGCTGGGTGGCGTGCAGCAAGTGATGATGGTTGTTCCAGTAAATGCCGATATAGACGAAGCTCAGGACGTAGCTGAGAAAAACGGGAAGCACGGGCCGCAGCGCCGCAAGGCTCGTCCCGCGCGGAGATTTCATTTCAAGCACCATAATCGTGATTATTACCGCGAGAACACCGTCGCTGAACGCTTCAATACGACCCTTATTCATTGCTTCTCCGCGCGATCACCACATCGGGAATCGCAACTCTTTCAGCATTCTCAAGGACATCGCTGCCCATCATACTTCGTTTTGGGTAAAATCGATCAAATGCCCGTGCCTCGTTCGGCGTGAGCATATCCGGCTCTGAAGATGCTTCGGTGACGGCGCGGTACAGCCAGGGAAGCGGAGGTTGGGGCGGCTTCCAGCGCCGAGCGATTCCACGGCAGAACGTGACGCTGCTGGTTCGGCACGCGGATAATTGCCTGCCAGTAACAATCCTTGGTGCACAATGTCCAATAGGTATCAGCGGGAGAAAAGGCCGTGCCTCGGATTCACTTTCACCAACAACTCGACGAGCTCAAAGAGAAGCTCCTGGCGATGGCTGCCCTTGCGCAGCAGTCCGTCGAGACCGCGGTGGACGCATACCTGCAGCGTGACCGCGCCCTGTGCAAGTTCGTCAAGCAGAACGAGGCTGCCATCAACACGGCCCAGCGCGAGCTTGATGAGATGGCCTACGAGCTCCTGGCCAAAGAGCAGCCCATGGCCATCGACCTGCGCTTTATCCTTGCCGTCATCAAGATCAACGCCGATCTCGAGCGCATCGGCGACCAATCCATGGGCATCTCCAAGCGAACCAAGGACGCCCTGATCCTGGACGAGATCGAGCTGCCCGTGGATTTCGCGGCCATGGGCGAATTTGCCGGTCGCATGATCCGTTCCGCCGTCCAGGCGCTCTTCGATGGCGATGCGCGCCTCGCCGAATCAGTCCGGGACATGGACGATGAAATCGATCGCATGAACCGCCTCGCTCACACAGACCTACTCAAGCTCATCCAGGAAAAACCCGCCTGCACCCAGCAGGCCATGATCGGCATCCTAGTGGCCCGCAACCTCGAGCGCATCGCCGACCACGCCTCCAATATAGCCACCGACGTAATTTTCTGGATCCGCGGCGCAGACCTCCGCCACCAACTCAGCATGGCGATGGACTGAGCGGCACGGGCGGACGGATAGGTCTCAACAGCACTGCGGAGAAATTCCTTGCGGAGGGAGCCGAGGGTTTCAACCCTCGCGTTAGGCCGCACAAAATTCAGCCCCGCTGAGTGAGCGGGGCTTGGGTATTGCATCGAGTTTGTTCCAACGGTAACGCTGAGATCTGAAATCCCGGCTTACACCCCGATTACTGCACAAAGCTCCTTCACAGCCGCTGCGCTCTTCTTTAGCGCCGCATCTTCTTCCGGCGTCAGCTTAATCTCCATGATCTTTTCAATTCCGGCTGCGCCCAGCTTGCACGGCACGCCGACGTAGTAGTCCTTGATTCCATACTCGCCTTGGAGATACGCTGCGCAGGGCAGAATCTTCTTCTTGTCCTTCAGAATCGCCTCCACCATCTCCACCGTCGCCGATGAAGGCGCATAATATGCGCTGCCCGTCTTCAGATACTTCACAATCTCTGCCCCGCCATCGCGCGTGCGCTGCACCAGTGAGGCCAGCCGGTCCGGCGCAATCAACTCCGTGATTGGAATTCCCGCCACTGTCGAGTAGCGCGGCAGCGGAACCATGGTGTCACCGTGCCCGCCGAGCACAAACGCC
>DATNAU010000052.1:0-3794 GCA_035572415.1 Acidobacteriaceae bacterium | reverse complement strand
GGCCAGATGTAGTCGAAGAACTGAATTTCGGCGACAGGCTTGAGGCCGCGGATAGCCATGCCGACGGCGCGTCCCACGATGGACGCTTCGGCGAGCGGCGAATTGAAGACGCGCTCCGATCCGTAGGCGCACTGCAGGCCGGCGGTGAGCTTGAATACTCCGCCTTTGCCTTTCACTTTTTTGTTTTCGAGGTACTCCTCGCGGGAGCAGTCAGCGACGTCTTCGCCAAAGACGACGATGCGAGGATCACGGCGCATTTCATCGTTGAGGCACGCATTGATGAGGTCGGCCATGGTCCGCTCGTTGTCGCGCTCGCCATTTTTTGATTGCGGCTGGACCTCGAGTTCGGCACGGGTCGGGTCAAGGTCTTCGGAATACTGGTGGCGCAGAATCGCGGCCCCCTCTGTAGAGGGCTTTGGCGCCTTCAGCGCATGCTCGGCGGCAACGCGGACTTCTTCATCGCACTTCTTCTCGATGCGCTCGATCTCGGCAGCATCGAGGATGCCCTCGCGGAGGAGGAGCATCTGGAAGTTATGGATCGGATCGCGCAGCGCATCGCTTTCGCGCTCGTTCTCGGGGCGGTAGGCACGAGCGTCGTCGGAATGAGAGTGCGCGTACGGCCGGATGACGTGGCCGTGGACCAGCGCCGGACCTTTGCGCGCGCGGCAGTGTGCGACGGCGGCTTCAAAGGTCTGCATGCAGGCGATGGGATCGGTGCCGTCGACTTCCGCGAAGTAGAAGTTCGGGAAATTGCGCAGCAGGTGCGAGATGTTGCCGCCTGGCGTGTTCACTTCGACGGGAACGGAGATGGCATAGCCGTTGTCTTCGACGACGAAAAGGACGGGGAGCTTGCGGTTCGATGCGATGCTGACGGATTCCCAGAACTCGCCCTGGCTGGTGGATCCTTCGCCGATGGAGAGGTACACGACTTCGTCGCCGTGGAAATCGACGGGGTGGTACTGGCGGTAATCGCTCTGACTGGAACCGACCGGCTCGGCGGCTTCGGGATGCGCGCTGAAGTAGACCGACGCGTCGGCGCACCCGATGGCGTGCAGGCACTGCGTCGCGGTCGACGAGGACTGGGTGACGATGTGCAGGTTTGGATTGCTCCAGTGCGAAGGCATCTGGCGTCCGCCGCTGGCAATGTCGCTGGCTGCGCCGACGGACTGGAGCAGTTGTTCCTCGACGGTGGTGCCGAGGGCGAGCGAGAGTCCGCGGTCCCGGTAGTAAGGGAAGAACCAGTCGTAGCCGGGGCGCAGCGACAGGCCGGCAGTGACGAGCAGGGCTTCGTGTCCTGCGCCGGAGATCTGGAAGAAGACTTTTTGCTGATTCTTGAGAATAATTTCGCGGTCATCGGTGCGCCGCGAAAGATACATGAGGCGATAAATCTCGATCAGCTTTTCCCGGGGGATGGGAAGCGAAGAGCGCTTGCTGGCGGAAGCCTTTGCACCATTGCCGGAGTGGCCGGATTTCTGGCTTTCAGCGCCTGAGACTGCGGAACGCGCCATCGGGGATCCCTTCGTCAAAGATTAGATGTCGATTCTTCAGTTTAGAGCCCGGCGGCAGCGTCACGGATTCTCAGAAGTAACGTTTGCAACGCGAGCGACGGAAGATTGTACCAGCGCATTTCGTGTACGCGCGAGTGAAGACATAGTGATGGTATGACCACTGGTTGCGCAGGTTGCCACCCCAGGTTGGGATCACGTAAACTCCCGTTTGCATCGGAGAAAAACGCGCCGTCCCGAGGCGGACGGTTGAAATCCCCCAGTCGCGATAGGACATGTAGAAGAACAGCTGACTCCGCCAGCGCAGTGTTTCGCCATCTCCCCAAATAAATCCAGGTGAGGGAGTATCCGCAGGCATCTCTCAGAGTGTGTCCTGCCCAGGGGAAATGCCTGCCATCGGTGGTCAGGTTCTGTTCGTGCTGAAGAAAACCGATTTTATGGAGGACTGGCATGACGTTGTCGTCAACGATGGCCGTGTGGATGTGGCAGGCAGGCGAGGGCGCCACGGCCGGAAGCAGTGGCGGATTTTACATCTGGATCGCGCTTGCAGCCGGAGTGCTTGGCCTGTTCGCCGCTTATCTGTTTGGGCGCGGCGTGCTGGGGTCCGATACCGGGACGCCGGAGATGCAGCGAATCTCAAATGCCATTCGCCAGGGCGCCGAGGCTTTCATGCGGCGGCAGTACAGTTCCATCGCGCTGATTGCCGTGGGTCTGGCAATTGCGCTCTTCCTCGGATATCAGGTGTCTCCCTATACGCGGCCCTACGCGGTGAAGGTGGTGATCAGCTTCATTGTGGGCGCGGCGTGCTCGGCCATTTCGGGCCAGACCGGGATGTGGGTTTCGATCCGGGCGAATATCCGGACGGCGGCGGCGGCGCGCACCAGCCTGGGACGGGCGCTGCAGATCGCGCTGCGCGGCGGCGCGGTGACGGGGTTGGTGGTCGTCGGTCTGTCGCTGCTTGGCGTGGGCGTGCTCTTCCTGGCGTTCGGCGGACTGCACAATCCGCAGCAGACTCCGTATGAGTTGGTTGGGTTCGGATTTGGCGCCTCGCTGGTGGCGCTCTTCGCGCAGCTGGGTGGCGGCATTTACACGAAGGCCGCGGATGTCGGTGCGGACCTCGTAGGCAAGGTGGAAGCAGGAATTCCTGAGGACGATCCGCGGAACCCGGCAGTGATTGCCGATCTGGTGGGCGATAACGTAGGCGACTGCGCGGGGCGCGGCGCGGATATCTTCGAATCGACGGCGGCGGAGAACGTCGGCGCCATGATCCTGGGCGCGGCGCTGTATCCGGTCTTTGGCGTGAAGGGCATCTTGTTTCCGCTGATCGTGCAGGCCATCAATCTGGTGGCCAGCGTGGTGGGCGTAATGATCGTGCGCAGCGGTGAAAATGAAGAGCCAATGCACGCGCTGAACCGGGGCTACTACGTCACGTCCGCCGTCGCTCTGGCGGGATTTGCAGCGGCGGTTTACTTCATGCTCGGCGCGCGCTGGTGGCTGCTGGGCTGCGGCATCTGCGGGATTATCACCGCATTCCTGTTCGTGCGCATCACGGAGTACTACACGGAGACGCGTTTTCGGCCGGTGCGGGCCATTGCGCAGGCCTCGACAACCGGGCCGGCGACGACGATCATCAGCGGCCTCGCTGTAGGCATGGAGACGCCGGCGCTGCCGGTGATCGTGATCAGCGCGGCGCTGCTGTCCAGCTACTACTTCGGCGTGCTGGGGCTCGAGGACGTGACGGCGATTTCCAGCTATGCCAAGGGCATATACGGCACGGCGATCGCGACCATGGGCATGCTCTCGTCTGCGGCGTACATCCTGGCGATGGATACATTCGGGCCGATCACGGACAACGCGGGCGGGATCATCGAAATGTCGAACCAGCCAGAGACGGTGCGTGAGAAGACGGACGCACTGGATGCGGCGGGGAATACGACCAAGGCGCTGACCAAGGGCTACGCGATCGGATCGGCTTCGCTGGCGGCCTTCCTGCTGTTCTCGGCGTACCTCGCGGCGATTCATGACATCGTGGCGCAGCGGATGCAGGCCGCCGGACAGACGCTTGCAGCCGGATGGAGCTTTTCCAACGTGAATCTCGCCAGCGTGCCGGTGTTTGTCGGCGGGCTGCTGGGCGCGATGCTGACGTATCTGTTTTCGTCCATGGCGATCAAGGCGGTGGGACGCGCCGCGCAGACGGTGATCACCGACGTGCACCAGCAGTTCCGGGAGAACCCCGGGATCATGGAGGGCACAGCGCAGCCTGACTACGGACGATGCGTGAGTATCGTG
>DATNAU010000051.1:0-19477 GCA_035572415.1 Acidobacteriaceae bacterium | reverse complement strand
TTCCACTGCCAATCACGCAGCGCTTCGCGAACTGCTTCGCTGGTCGTTGCATATTCACCCGCGTCCACGACTGTCCGCAAAAAATCGACCTGCTCTCCGGTCAACGCCACGCTCACTTTTTGTATGTCCGGCATCCCAATTCTTCCTTTGGTAGTAAATATTACTACTTTTCACCGTCGCCAGAGTGCCGTCGGTCACGGAGAAACAACCCGCTCGGGTGCAACCCCATTTACACTGACCTCGAGTGCCTTCTCCCTCTCAGTCCGATCTTCCCGCCCTTCGCACCCTGCGTGTCGTCGCCATCGGCGGAGGCACCGGCCTGTCTACCTTGCTCCGCGGACTCAAGCGCTACGTTCCCACGCCCACCGGTGCGCGTCGCGCAACAGACCAGGCCGCCCGCGCCCTGGCCGGCAGCGCTTCCGCCGAAAGCCGTCGCACCGGCCGCAACGTCGATCCCTTCCTCGCCTCGCATCCCTGCCTGATCCGCGACCTCGCCGCCATCGTCACCGTCACCGACGACGGCGGCTCCTCCGGCCGCCTCCGTGAAGACCTCAACATCCTCCCGCCCGGCGATGTCCGCAACTGCATGGTCGCGCTCTCCGAGGACGAGCACCTCCTCGCCCGCCTCTTCCAGTACCGCTTCCATCAGGGCGACCTCGAAGGCCATTCCTTCGGCAACCTCTTCGTCGCCGCGCTCTCCGGCATCACCGGCGACTTCGCCCAGGCTGTCCAGGTCTCCTCGCAGATTCTCGCCACGCGCGGCCGCATCTATCCTGCCACCAACTCGAACGTCACCCTCGCCGCGCAGATGGACGAGGGCTCGATCGTCCTCGGCGAAACCGCCATCACCGCCAGCCCGCACGGCATCGTCGAGCTTCGCCTCGAACCGGCCGACGCGCAGCCGCTGCCCGGAGCGCTCGAGGCCATCGCCAACGCCGACCTCATCACCCTCGGCCCCGGTTCGCTCTACACTTCGCTCATCACCAACCTGCTCGTCCGCGGCATCCCGGAGGCCATCGCCGAATCGAAGGCTGTTCGCGTCTACATCGGCAACCTGATGACCCAGGCCAACGAGTCGCTCGGCCTGACTCACTCCCAGCACATCGAGCGCATCCTGGAGCACTGCAAAGTCGGCTCGACCTCAAAGTCGCTCGCCGGCCGTCTGCCCAGGCTCTTCGACTTCGCCCTCATCAACACCGCGCCTATCTCTTCCAGCCTCCTGGACCGCTACGCTCGCGAAGGGCAGGCGCCGATCGAAGCAGATCTCGCCCGCATCCGCTCGCTCGACGTCGAACCCATCTCCGGCAGCTTCGTCCACGAGGGGGATGTCCTCCGGCACGACTACGACCGCGTCGCCGAAGCGCTTCTCCAGCTCGCCTACGCCCGCGATCCTCTCGCGGCGTCGTTCCTCTGACTTGCCGGAAGCCGCGCCCAGCTTAGCTGTGCATGGCCCTTCTTTGCTTGATCTCCTTGAGGTGCTGCTCCAATCTCCCCAGCACCTCCTCCCGCCGGCCATTCCTCAACTCCTGCTGCAGCTCTTCCATGGCGAAGTGCGCCACGTCGTGATGATGGATCTCCTCAGGAGCGACATCGCTGCTGAGTTGGAGCCACAGGCCATGGAGAAGGTCGATCTCCTTGGGTGTCAGGTGGGGCGCATGCGGCCCAAGATAAAAGACCTGCTCCTGCCCGGTTGGGAAATAGATGATCAGCGTCAGCTGCGGCCTCGGATGCGGTAGCCGCTCCCACGCCAGCCCCGCAAGGCGCGCCTCTTCGGTCACCACGCGATTGGTCGACGCGCACAGGACCACAACCGTGGACTCCAGGCTCTGCGCCGACTTCAGGATGGCCTCCCACTTCTCCGTCGCGCCCGCCACCGCCAGGTGGATCGTCTTGCCCTTCTTCTCCGCAAGCCCCAGGGCACGCGTGAACAGGGTCTGCTCCTCGGCGCTGAACAACTGCTCGGGGTCCAGCTCATACTCGCTGCCTGCCGCGCGCCCCAGGAAGCGCAGATGGAGCGCCACCACGTCCTGCTTGCGGGCGTCCACACGGTCCAGCGTCGCGGCCAGGCTATGCAGCGTGTTGTAGTTTCGTACCATCACCAGAACATTCCCGGGCCGTACTCGCAGGCCGGCAGGCGTAAGGTCCTCTCCCGGCTCCAGGTTGAACTGGTCGAGCTCGGCATGGACGCTCGCGCGCTTCCGCGTCACTGCTTCGGAAATCTCGAACGTAATAAAGAAAATGATGGTGAAGGCCACGCCGGACACCGTCGCGACCTCTTTGGTGAACAGGTTGATCCCGCACAGTGCAATCAGCATCAGCGTGATCAGCGCAAGTCCCAGCGGGATTTCGACCTTTCCAAGGTGGAAGTTCAGCGGCACACGATACTCGCGCTTGGCACGTTCCTTGTAGCGCAGCACCAGCACCGCCAGGCCCTTCATCGAAAAGCTCCACATCACGCCAAAGGCATACGCCTCGCCCAGCACGAAGATGTCCCCGCGGCTAAGGATGATGGTGAGGATCTGCAGGCCGACGACCAGGTTCAGAATGCGGTAGGAGGTCCCAAACCGGCGGTGCGGCTTGCGAAACCATTCCGGCAGAATTCCATCTTCGGAGACACGGTTCAGCACGCCGTTCGAGCCGACAATCGCGGTATTCACCGCGCCCGCCAGCATCAGCACACCCACCATCACCACGAACGCGCGGAAGGCGAGGCGCAGATACAGCGGCCCCGTAAGGTACATCGCCAGTCCGCCGATCGGGTTGTCCTGGAAGCCGCTGCGTGCGGCGTCCGGAATGATCATCACTGCAAAGAAAGCCACGCCGGCGGTGAAGATCAGGCTGTAAAGAAAAATCACCAGCGCTGCCTTCTTCAGATTTCGCAGCTTGGGATGCTCGATCTCGCGATACACCTGGGCCATCGTCTCTTCGCCGCTCATCGCCAGCACGGAGTGCCCGAGGCCGATCAGTATCCCAATGAAAGCCACTGTATGCGGCAGCGACGAATGGCTCAGGAACCCCAGTGCGCCGCCATGCGCTCCCGTCAGGTACGTAATGTTGCGCAGATGAGGCCATGGCGGCAGGTGGGCGCCCTTCGTCCATAGTGTGTAGCAGCACCACGTCACCATCATCACCACCATCACGGTGGTCACATACATAATGCGCAGGGCCTTCTCGCTCGATTCGTGGATGCCTTTGACGTTCTCCCACCAAAAGTAGATCGTCACCGCAATCGCAAAAGCCGCTGCTCCGGCATTCATGGGCAGCGTCCGCATATGTCCCAGCTGCAGCAGCTCGTTCAGCAGTCCGATCAGATACAGTCCTGCCGAGACGCCGCTGATCGGCCCCGTGAGGATGTAATCGAACATCAGCGCCGACACGGAAAACTTCGCCAGCGTCGCGCCCATCGCCTCCTTCACCACGCGATACACGCCGCCGCGAACGAACATGCCGCAGCTCTCGATGTAAAGCGCCGCGACCGTTCCCGCCAGCAGCATGATCGCCAGCACAAACCACGGCGCGGTCTTGCCGATAAAGTGCTCGGAGATGGCGCCGGCATAAAATGCCGACGAGCCCATATCGTTCAACACAATGGCGGCAACCCGCCAGAAGGAGATAAACGTCAGCATCGCGCTGGAGGCAATCAGAACGCGCGCGCTCTTGCTCTGCGTTGCCGGCTTGGGAGCTAGGAGGGTTGCCATCGGAGGATTCGGACCTTGGCCTTTCATCGTCTAGGGTCGGCGCGTTCTCCGGCTCGATATCGTCCCAAAGCCAGAAACGGCACACTGTCCGCCATTTCATATCGAAGTCCCGTAAAAAGTCCGTAAAAGCAAACCGCACCATGGTTTATGCATCTCAGGGGTTGCTAGCCGACATTCAGCCGTCCCGTTGGCCTGTCTCGCCGGCAGGCTCTCCCGTGTCGTAAACCTTTGCCCGGGAACTACTTGGAGGCGCAACCCGCTTGGCTGCAGCAGTTCAGTTTCCCTTTGAGCCTCCAGAGGGCCCCCAGCCGGGGCCTGCCGCGGTCGAGGCACGCCTGCAGCTCGCCGCTATCGTCGACTCCTCCGACGACGCCATCATCAGCAAGGACCTCAGCGGCGTCATCACCAGTTGGAACGCCTCCGCGACTCGTATCTTCGGCTATCGGCCCGAGGAGATCATCGGTCAATCCGTCCTGCTGCTGATCCCTCCTGAGCTCCAGTTCGAAGAGCCTGAAATTCTCCGAAAAATGCGCGCAGGCGAGCGGATCGAGCACTTTGAGACCCGCCGCCGCCGCAAAGACGGCCAGATCCTCGACATCTCGCTCACCATCTCTCCCATTCGCGATCCCGCAGGCCGTATCGTCGGCATCTCCAAAATCGCCCGCGATATCACTGGCCGCAAACAGGCCGAGGCCGCGCTCATCGAGTCGGAGCGCATGGCCACCATCGGCCGCATGGCTGCCTCCATCGCCCATGAGGTCAACAATCCGCTCGAGGCGATCCTCAACCTGGGCTATCTCCTTGTGGAGAACCAGTCCCTCGACCGCGAAGCCCGCAGATACGCGCAACTGCTCGTCGCCGAGGTCCTGCGCGTCAGCGAGATCACGAAGCAGACCCTGTCCTTCTATCGCGATACGACGCGGACCAGCGTGGTCAATCTGGCGGACTTGATGGACGGAGTCCTCAAGCTGCAGAAGCCCACCCTGCAACTTCGCTCCATCCACGTATTCACCCGCTATCAGCCCAACGCCTGCGTGCTCGCAAGGCCGGGTGAACTGCGCCAGGTCTTCACCAATCTCGTCGTCAACTCCATCGACGCCATGCCGCCCTCCGGCGGTGAGATCCACGTCAGCGTCACGCGTGTCGACCAGGCTTCCGCCGCCTGCGTTACCGTCGCGGACAACGGACCCGGCATTCCCGCTGCGGTTCGCGATCGCATCTTTGAGCCATTCTTCTCCACCAAGACCGGAAAAGGCACCGGCCTCGGTCTCTGGATTACCCAGGGCATCGTCCGCAAGTACGGCGGCTCCATCCGCCTGCGTACCTGGTCGGAATCCTCAAAACATTCAGGCACCGCCTTCCGCGTCTGCCTGCCCGCCCATAGCTAAATCAAATTGCAGTTGTCATCCACCAGCGGTTCCACGCGAGTCGATGCGGGTGCCCCCCCCAAGCTCCGCTTGGGTGGGCGTCCGTTTCCCAATATCGATCAGCAGAGGCTCACTAACTCCGGCGCATCATCCACCGTCCGCTTCAACTGCCCGCACGCGGCGTAAATATCGCGCCCGCGCGGGCGTCGCGTAAACGTCGGAATCCCGCCCTCCACCAGCATCCTGTGAAACACCGCCACGTCGTCCGGCTTCGGCTGCGTGTATGCAATTCCCGGCCCCGGATTCCACACGATCAGGTTCACCTTCGCCTTCATCCCTTTGAGCAGCGACAGCACCTCGCGCGCATCTTCGGGCCGATCATTCACTCCGCCCAGCAGCACATACTCGAAGGTCACATACTCGCGTTTGCCGAACGGAATTGTCTTCAGCGCCTCCAGCAACGCCGCGATGTCCCACTTCTTCGTGATCGGCATGATCTCCCGCCGGATCGCATCGTTCGGGGCGTTCAGGCTCAGCGCCAGCTTGGGCCGCACCGGCTCTTGCGCGAACCTTCTTATCGCTGGCTCAATCCCGCTCGTCGACACTGTCATCCGCGACTCCGGAATCCCCATCCCGCGCAGCAGATGCACCGCCTTCATGAACGCGTCGTAGTTCAGGAACGGCTCGCCCATCCCCATGAACACCAGGTTGATCCGGCTCGGGGTCTCCACCCCCTTGCCACTTCCCACCCGAACCTTGTGCCGGTTCAACACCGCCGCTACCTGACCTGCAATCTCGCCCGCCGTCAGGTTCCGCTTCACTCCCAGCTTCGCCGTCAGGCAGAACTGGCAGTTCACCGCGCAACCCACCTGGCTCGATACGCAGATCGTCGCCCGCTTATAACCACCTTGATTGCGCTCGTCATTCTGGGGCAAAGCTAAAGAATCTCCGTGTTTGTCTTTTTGTTCCCTGTTCCCTGATCCCTGTTCCCTTGCGTCTTCCTCTTCCTCCCCCGCCTCGCTCCCATCCCCGCGCTCGCCGCCATCGCCGTTCGGCATCCACACGGTCTCCACGGTCTCGCCATCCGCCATCCGGATCAGGTATCGCTCCGTCCCATCCACTGACGTCGCCGTCTGCACAATCTCCGGCACTCCCACCGCCAGCCCCGCCGCAGCCAGCTCCTCGCGCACCGCCGCGGGCAGAGTCGTGATCTCCCCCAAATCCCTCACCCGCTCCTTGTACAGCGCCTCGCTGATCTGGACAGCCCTGTACTTCGGCAGCCCAAGCCCCTCCACCACCCGGCGCAGCTCCTCCGGCCCCATCCCGAACAGGGCTTTGCCCGCGCAGATACCCATTTCCTTTTCAGTGACTTGTCGCGCCATTTTCATCTTTTACTTGTATTTAAGATCGGTGCCCGTCGGTGTTATCGGTGTTAAGCTTTTGCCTCTAGTCTACCGCCCACAATCCGCCGCCCGCATCCAATTCCCGTGCGTCTCGCTCACCGGAATCGCTCGATAGAATAGGAGAAGCATGTCCGTAGCCCTTTCTGCCTCTACCAGCCCCGCCGCTACCCCCGCACGCAACCTGCGCCGTACCCGTCTGCCCAACGGCCTGCTGGTTCTCACCGAATCCATCCCGCACGTCCGCTCCGTCTCCATGGGCGTCTGGGTCAACTCCGGCTCCCGCGACGAGCCCCTCCCAATTAACGGCATCTCTCATTTCGTCGAGCACATGGTCTTCAAGGGCACCACCTCGCGCACCGCGCAGCAATTCGCCCGCGAGGCCGACTCCATCGGCGGCAACTTCGACGCCTTCACCGGCAAGGAAGGCATCTGCTTCACCGTCAAGGTCCTCGACGAGCACGTGCCCCGCGCCCTCGATCTCCTTAGCGACCTCGTCCTGCACCCCACGTTTACCGCCGAAGACATCACGCGCGAACAAGGCGTCATTCTCGAAGAGATCAAGATGGATGAGGACAACCCCGACTACCTCGTCCATGAAACCTTCACCCAGGCCTTCTGGAAGGGCCACGCGCTCGGCCGCCCCATCCTCGGCACCGCGCGCACTGTCCGCGCCTTCAACCAGCAAACCGTGCTGAACTTCTACGCCTCGCGCTTCACGCCGAGGAACATGGTCTTCTCCGCCGCCGGCAATCTGGACCACGATGCCTTCGTCGCGCAGGTCGCCGAGCAGTTCAGCTCCCTCGCCGCCGCCGGCGCCGCCGAGCCGGACCGCATCCCCGCGCCCGCAGCCACGCCGCACATCACGCTCAAAAGCAAGAAGTCCCTCGAGCAGGTCCAGCTCTGCATCGGCGTCACCGCGCCTCCCGTGAACGCTCCGCAGCGCTACTCGATCTATCTCCTCAACTCCATGCTCGGCGGCGGCATGTCTTCACGCCTCTTCCAGTCCGTGCGCGAAGAGCGCGGCCTCGCCTACTCCATCTATTCTGAGAACAGCCCCTTCCGCGACACCGGCCTGCTCGCCATCTACGCCGGAACCTCAACTGAGCGAACCGCCGAAGTGCTGAAGTTGACTATGGCCGAGCTCGAGCGCATTAAGTCCGAGCCCGTCGCCGACGCCGAACTCAAGCGCGCCAAGGACCAGCTCAAGAGCAACATCGTCCTCGGCCTCGAATCCTCCGGCTCGCGCATGTCCAACCTCGCCCGCCAGGAGATCTACTTCGGCCGCTTCTTCTCCGTGGAAGAGATCGTCGCCGAAGTCGACGCCGTCACCCCAGCCGAGATCCAGGCCCTCGCCGCCGACCTCTTCCGCCCCGACGCCATTGCCGTCACCGCCCTCGGCAACCTCGGCGACCTCGCCATCACCCGCGAATCCCTCGCCTGCTGAAGCAGCGGGTCAGCAAGTCAGCCTTGAGCAGCCCGGGTGCCCCATCCTTTCGCATCGCGAAAGGGTGGGTTGCCGTTTTGGGGTTGTCATCCCCGAAGGGGATCTGCGTTTGTCGTTGCCATTCACCGTCACCCGAGCGCACAGGCGCAGGCGAAGGATTCCGCATCAGCTTTTCTGTTCCCTGTTCCCTGTTCCCTAATCCCTGTTCCCTCCTTCGGTTCCCCCTTCTGATACCCTCACTAACGGAGCGGAACCCCATCCGTCTCGCTTAACAAGCACCCGTCACACGCATTCCGAGGAAACCCATGAAGTTCACGCGCCGCACCCTCGAACCTCGAACCTCGACCCACGACCCTGACATGGGCTTCACCCTCATCGAGCTGCTCATCGTCATGTCGATCATCATTGTCCTGATGGTGCTCGCCATTCCGCAGGCGCTCAAGATGACCAAGAACGCGCACCAGACCTCTGCCGTGCAGACCATGAAGCTCCTCGCCTCGGCAGAGTTGAGCTACAGCTCAACCTATCCCACCAACGGCTACGGCTGCCCCATCGCCGTCCTTGGCGGCGACCCCCACGCCGGCGCCCCGTCGCCGCAGGCCGCGCAGCTCATCGATCCCACCCTCGCCGCTACGGGTTCCAAGTCCGGCTATATCTTCACCGTCACATGCGGCTCCAAGACCACCCTCAACAACCAGGATGTCTACAACTCGGTCGAGATCACCGGCGTCCCGCAGTCCATCGGCAAGACCGGCGACAACGGCTACTGCACAGACGAGAACAACATCATCAAGATCGACCCCGCCGGCGGCACCAACTGCACCCAACCCCTGCAATAGCGTTTTTGTGATCCCCGCTTTTCTTTGTCATTCCCAAAGGGAATCTGCGTTGGCCTTCTGCCACAAATCCACGGGCGCCCCATCCACACGCGGGCGCGAGCACACGGATCGGTGGGATGAATCCGGCTCGCGCCCTATCGCTTATGCGCGCCAAGGGCGCGCGCTATCCTAGCCTGGGGCGTAGCCCCAGGGTTCAGACATCCACAACCAGGCCGCGGGCTGAAGGCCCGCGCTATGCGACGGTAACCATTTATGGTTAACGCGTGAACTCGTTCCGTATCGCGCTCGCACTTCTCACCCTCACCGCCGCCGCCCTCGCCCAGCCCCCCGACCTCCTCCACCGCGTCGACGACCACTACAACCATCTCCGCACCCTTCGCGCCCGCTACACCGAGCGCTACGCCGGCATGGGCCTTGACCGCACCGAGTCCGGAACCCTCGAACTCCGCAAACCCGGCCTCATGCGCTGGGCCTATGACGCGCCCGCCGGCAAGGTCTTCGTCCTCGACGGCAAGTTCGCCTGGTTCTACACCCCCGGCGACGCCCAGGTCACCCGCGCCCCCGCCAAGCAGCTCGACGACCTCCGCACCCCGCTGCGCTTCCTCCTTGGCCACACCCAGCTCGCGAAAGAGTTGGACCACATCGCCATCGCACCAGCGCCAAACAATACGTTCACCATCACAGGCGTGCCCAAAGCCATCGCCGACCGCGTCCGCCTCATTACCCTCACCGTCACGCCCGACGGCACAATCACTGCGATGAAGATCGAAGAGACCACCGGCGCCATCACCGCCTTCACCTTCTCCAACCAACAGGAGAACGTCACTCTCCCGCCCTCCGACTTCCACTTCACCCCGCCCGCCGGCATCCCCATCGTCAACGCCCAGCCGCCGATTTAGGCCGATGGCTCCCTGGAAAACTACATACCTTATGAACTTGTCATTCGCGAAACGCGAAGAATCCCCGCATTTAAGTCGCGTCGCACCACTCAATGGACACGTACAATTCCCCATGCCTTCCGCACGCACGCTGGCGGCTCTCTTCTCCCTCCTCACCCTCGCCGCCTTCGCCCAATCACCCGCCCCCGTCGCTCGCGTCTTCCATCCCTCCGCGCCGCTGCCCTCCTACGACGTCGCCACCATCAAGCCCTACGATCCGACGCCACCTACAGCCGGAAGGATGCGGCTCGGCTCCACCAACATACGCAACTACATCCGCGCCGCCTATTCTCCTGCCGCCAACTCGCTTGCATCCACGCAGGTGGTCGGTGGACCGGAATGGCTCGACAAGGACCAATACACCATCCAGGGCAAGCCTCCCTCCGATCTTGAAGTCGCCATGAAGACCATGAAAAACGAGGACCGGCTTCAACTGGACCACGCCATGCGGCAGTCTCTGCTCGCTGACCGCCTCCATCTCAAGGTCCATTTTGAAGTGCGCGAAATGCCCATCTACGCCCTCGTCCCCGCAAAAGGCGGCCTCAAAATCAAACCTGTGGATACTTCCCTGCCGCCTGCTCCGAACAGCCCAGTCTTTCCAGCGCCTAACCCGCGCAGCATGAGCCCAGGATCGATTCAGGTAATGATGGGCGCGGGAGGCGTCCGAATGCTACGCGCCAGTTCCATATCCATGGCTCAGTTTGCAGGCATGATCGGCGGGTTCATCGAGCAGACCAGCCCAAACGTCGTCCGCATGGATACCGGCAGCCGTCCCATCCTCGACCAGACCGGCTTCACCGGCAACTTCGACCTCGATAACCTGAAGTGGTCCGCGTCCCTGTCTGCCGCCCCCGATGCCGCAGCAGACACGGCATCCACCCCCAACGACGCGCCTTCCCTCACCACGGCCCTCGAAGAGACGCTCGGCCTCAAGCTCATCTCCACCAAAGGCCCGGTCGAGGTCGTCGTCATCGACTCCATAGACCACCCCTCGGAAAACTGAATCGTGGAAGGTTATGCGTTGGCTGGGTGCCCCAGGTGCCTCGCCCTTGGTTACCTGGGAGTTCGTAAGCGACGAGGACGAATGCCGTCACCCGAGCGTAGGCGTAAAACGCCAGAATCGACGGCCCCCCGCATTTGATCTGTTGATATTGCAGCTCTCATTGCAATACGATTCTCATCGTAGTAATGTGCTCTGCGAAATGAAATCTCTGTCCCAGCGCTCCCTCATCCTCCTCATACTGGCATGTGCGGCAGCCTCGGCCCAGACCGCAGCCCCGATCGCCCGCGTCTTCCACCCGGCTCCGCCGCTCCCCTCCTACGATGTCGCCACCATCAAGCCGTACGTCCCGGCAACCGCACCCAACGGAATGATCCTCGGCCGCGGCACGACTGTTCGCGAATACATCCGCACCGCCTACGCGCCCACCATCGCTCAACTCGCTTCCGCGCAGGTCATTGGCGGGCCCGAGTGGATCGACAAGGACGAATACGTCATCACCGCCAAACCCTCCGCCGAAGTCGAAGTCGCCATGAAGAAGATGCGGTCCGACGAACGCGTGCCGGAGGACCATGCGATGCAGCAGTCCCTGCTCGCCGAGCGCTTCCATCTCAAAGTCCACTTCGAAGTTCGCGAGATGCCGGTCTACACACTGGTGCCCGCGAAGGGCGGCCTCAAGATCAAGCCCGTCGAGGCTCCCGTTCCGCGCGATCCCGGCAGCCCACCGCCCCCCTTCCCATCCGCCAACGGGCCGCTCCCCGCCGGCACCATGATGACGATGATGGGACCCAACGGCATGAGAGCGGTCCGTGCCCGCGGCACCACCATGACCGGACTCATGCGCCTCCTCAGCTCCCAACTCGGCGAAACCGGCAACCGGCCCATCATCGACCAGACCGGCTTCACCGGCTTCTTCGACATCGACGAGATGAAATGGGCCGCGCTCGACTCCGCCGCTCCGTCCGACTCCACCGCCGATCTGCCAACCCTCCCCACCGCCCTCGAAGAATCTCTCGGCATCAAGCTCGTCGCCACCAAAGGCCCCGTCGAGGTCGTCGTCATCGACTCCATCGACCGCCCCACGGAAAACTAGTCTCGGATGCCACCTCAATTCCCGAGTCGGCGATACACTCCCGAAAAGTTCGCGTGTAGGGGTACCATCTACCGCAGACCCCCCAATGGTGATCCATCGGAGAGAGAAGCGAGCACCCATGTCTCAACGATTCCCCAGCCAAACAGTGATACGCCTCTCGATTGCGGCCGTTTGGCTCTACGAGGGCCTTTGGTGCAAGGTTCTGGGCCATTCGGCCGCCCACGCCGCGGTAGTCTCATCCGTGCCGTTTATCGGAGCCAGAATGAGCCGCATTACGCTAATGGCCCTCGGGTTGATCGAGTGCGGCATCGCGGCATGGGTCTTGTCGGGAAAGCAATTGCGTTCGGCAGCGCTGGTGCAGACGGTATTGCTCCTCGCCATGAATGCCGGTGGCCTCATCTGGGCGTGGCATCTGATTCCTGATCCTCCCGGCTTGATCCTGCAAAACCTCGCTTTCCTGATCCTGATCTGGGTGGCGGCAAAGGACGCTCCTCATCATGCGCACGAGTGAAGCTGAGGAAACCCCATGGCGGCGCGGCCCCTTCCGTCAAAATCACGACGAACTGATCTTCGGCATGATGTATGAAGACCCCGCTATCGAATTGCGCGCATTCAAACCGCGCAGCCGTGTCTTCTGCATCGCCAGCGCGGGATGTACGGCACGCGCTCTTGCCGCCGCGGGACATTCGGTGACAGCAGTAGACATCAATCCGCGGCAAATTGCCTATGCAGAATCTCGAGTCGCCGGGAGCGCGCCTCAAATGGGCAGAGCGGAGCGTCTGATGATGCGCGGCCGTTCCGTCGCATGGCTGTTCGGGTGGAAGCGGAAAAATCTGCGGAAGTTTCTTGAGCTGTCGAATCCCGAAGAGCAGGTGGGCTATTGGGACCATCATCTCGACACACGGCGTTGGCGGCTGGCCTTGGATACACTCCTTACGCCGCGCCTGCTTGGACTGTGCTATACCAGCCCATTCCTTAAATCCCTGCCGCGCGACTTCGGCCGGCAGATACGCCATCGGCTGCGCCGCGGCTGGTCACTGCATTCCAACCGGGACAATCCATACGCCGCGGCATTGCTGCTGGGAAAGGGGCCGGTTGAAGGCAGCACGCCTGAATCTCCGATCCACTTTGCTTGCGCGGACGCGGCCGAGTTTCTCGAGAACTCTCCGCCCGCGCAGTTCGACGCCTTCACACTCTCCAACATTGCAGACGGAGCGCCGCCGGAATACCTGCGAAGGCTGCGTACCGCGATACAGCATGCCGCCGCCCCGGGGGCGGATATTGTTACTCGAACCTTCGCCGAGCCGCGCAAAAGTATCGCTAAAAACTGGGCCGCTCTCGACCGCTCGCTGCTCTGGGGCGCGGTCGAGGTGAATGCCGTCGAAGGAAGCACGTTATGCTCCATCTTCTAAAAAGACATCCCATTCCAATCTCCGCGTTCTTCCGGCATTCGCTGGTATTGACCTACGCGTTTCCTCCGCAGGTTCTTCAACCTCTCCTGCCTGCGGGGCTTGTGCTGGACACATATCGCGAACATGCGTTTCTCGCCATTGCACTGGTGCAAACGAAGGACCTGCGGCCCAGCTTTCTGCCCGCGGCAGTAGGCTGCGATTTTTTTCTGAGCGGCTATAGGATCTTCACCAGGCTTGCGGGCGGCGAACAATCGAAACGCGGATTGCGAATCTTGCGCAGCGATACGGATCGCCGCATCATGGTGCGCGCCGGAAATCTGTTGACGCATTACAACTACCATCTCTGCGAGGCCGCTCTGGAAGAGAGTCCCCGCGAAATCTCCTGGAAAATCCGGACTCCAAACGCAGAGGCCGACCTTGAGGTAAAGGCGCTCCTGGCCGGCGAACCCGCGGCACTGCCGCACGGTTCTCCCTTCGAGACTATGAAGGACGCGCGGCGATTTGCAGGCCCCTTGCCTTACACCTTTGACTATGAAGAAGCCACCGGCTCCATCATCGGCATTCATGCAGTTCGCCAAAGCTGGGACCCAAAGCCGGTGCAAGTGGAGGTCGCGCATCCTGCATTTTTCAATCGGGAACCCCTCCGCCACGCCGCCCCGATCCTGGCGAATGCCTTTCATGTTCAGGATGTGCCTTATCGATGGCAGCGCGGGAGGCGGCTCACATGAACTCCATCGGCGCCCGTGGGCCATACCAAGGCGTGCTTCAGATCCTTCAGTTCAACCGGCCGTATTACGTCGGGGCCGCACTCACCGTGCTTGTCGCCATGCTGGCGCTGCCATTTCTGCATTCCGCGTGGCGCATCGCACTGATCGTATCTGTCGTGCCCGCGCTTTTCTGGCTGGCTTCGTCGCTCATCGTATCGCACTACGTGTATGACCGGTTTCCACTGTACGATCTGCGCTGGATTGCGCGCGCGCTCGGCAGAACGCCCGCAAAATGGATCAACATCCACAATGGCTTCGACGAAACCAGCGGATTGCTCTCGGCAATTTTCCCGCAGTCCCAGGCCTGCGTTGTCGATATCTACGATCCGAAGGTCATGACCGAAGGCTCCATCCGCATGGCGCAGGGCCGCAAAAGCGGTGAGATTCCGTCTGTGAGCGCGCAATACGACGCATTGCCGTTCAACTCCGGTTCGTTCGACGCAGTTTTTGTGATCTTCGCAGCCCACGAGTTGCGAAGGCACGACCAACGCGTCACTCTGTTCCGGGAACTCGCTCGTATCCTGGCGCCCGGACGCGACCTGATCCTGATGGAACACTCGCGAGACCTTTGGAACTTTCTCGCCTTTGGTCCGGGAGCGTTTCATTTCTTTTCGCGAAGCGTGTGGCGCAAGGCAATTCTCCAGGCCGGGCTTACTCTGCGAACTGAATTTCCCATGACACGGTTCGTTCGTGTGTACCATTTGCAGAAGCTCGCATGAACCTGAGTCTTCATCTGCGGATCGTCGGTGTTCTGCTGACCCTGCTCGGAGTGAGCCACGTTTTCTTCAACCGCTACTTCGGATGGAGCAAGGAATTGCAAGCCGTCTCTCTGCTCACGCGCCGGGTCTTCTTCGTGCATAGCTTCTTCGTTGCCATGGGGGTCGCGCTTTCAGGCCTGCTGACGCTCTTTTATGCTGACGAACTACTCCGGCCCGCGCCTCTCAATCGGGCACTATTGGCCGCCATCGCCGCATTCTGGTTCTGCCGGCTGCTCGCTCAGTTCTTCGGCTACGACCCCGCCATTTGGAAGGGCGACCGGTTTCGTACCTTCATGCACGCTGCCTTCGCCGTGCTCTGGTGCTACGTCACGGCAACGTATGCCGCGGCCGCGCTCGCCTTGTGGAAGCTTCCACCAGCCAGCTGACGGCGATATGGAAGGCCATCATGCCGGACAGCGCAAGAGCGCCTCTCCGGAATCCCGCCATTTTCATTTGTCAAGCCCCAATTCAAGCCATCTATCTCAATCCATTTGGGATAGAGTTGGCAGTTTAGTTATCCCAAGTTGGTAGAATGGAACATAGAGGGGAGATTGCCTGCAGCTTCGCTTCAGCGGCGAACCCGCGCAGCTCATAATTTTCGTTAAGCCATTTGAAATCTATATTTTGTGGCTAAGCCAACTAGAATCTATATTTTACGTGTGTTGCGACCCGGCAAGTAAAACATTTCAAATGTTTTGCAGGGCAAGATACCCCTAAAATAATTTTCCTTCAAATGTCCGAATTCTCATCCATCGCCGACCGCGCCACCGCAGCCCCGTTCACTGCGGCTGAGTTCCACTCTGCCGCGCTTGACGCAGTCGAAGGCCCCGGCCGGAGCATCGCTGTCTTCGACTGTGTCGGCACCCTCTGGTCTGGCGATGCGGGTTCCGGCTTCATGCGCTGGACCATTGCCAAAGGCCTGCTCTCACCCGAGGCCATCGCCTGGCTCGACGAACGCTATCAGGCCTACCTCGCCGGCAAAAACGACGAGCTGTCCATCTGCGGGCAGATGGTCCAGGTCTATCGCGGCCTCACGGAAGCCGTCATGCGCGCCGCCGCCGCCGAATTCTTCGCAACCGAGATCGAGCATCGCATCTTCCCCGAACTCCGCGACCTCATCGCCCAAATGCGGTCCCGCGGCGTCGAGATCTGGGCCGTCAGCTCCACCAACGACTGGGTCATCGAGGAAGGCGTCAGCCGCTTCAATATCGCCGCCGACCGCGTGCTCGCCGCCCGCGTCGCCATCGAAAACGGCATCGTCACCGACCGCCTGCTCGACGTTCCCACCGACGAAGGCAAGGCCGCCTCCCTCGCCCGCGCCGGCATCGCCGCGCCGCACGCCGTCTTCGGCAATTCCATCCACGACGCCGCCATGCTCGCGCTCGCGCGTTGCGCCTGCACTCCCGAAAGTGATTGTCATTCCGCAGCATTCGATCCTGCGCAGCGCGGATCGAATGCGAAGGAATCTGCTTTTGGATCTGGCGCATTCCCCGTGAACCCCACCCCCGCGCTCCTCGATCTCGCCGCTGCACGGCGCTGGCCCGTCTACTATCCCACATCCGTTGCCCCCGTTTCTGGCTTCGCACCGGAAGCCGTCGGCGGCGAGAACATCCCTGCGGCCGGCCCCTCCGCCGGCGAGCCGAGAGGCTGATGCGATGGCAACGACAATGATCCGCGCACAAAAAGATGCCGTCATCCTGAGCGAAGCGAAGGACCCCTGTGTTTTGTACTCGTCATTCCGCCGCGATCGACGCGGGTCGAATGCGATGACACAAATGATTGCCGTCATCCTGAGCGAAGCGAAGGACCCCTGTATTTGTTTTTGCGCTCGTCATTCTGGATCGCATCGCGCGATCCAGAATCTCCGTATCTGTCGTCAACCAACAACGAACAACCATCAACGATCAACATGCTCTTAGAAGGCCTCCACATCCCGCTCACCACCCCGTTCAACGCGGACGGCCGAGTCGCGCTGGACAAACTGGACCGCAACGTCGCGCGCTACTCCAAGACGCCCGCCGCCGGCCTCATCGTCCTTGGCCCATCCGGTGAACCGACGCTGCTCTCCGACGACGAGACCCGCGACGTTCTCCGCACCGCCGCCGAAGCCGCCGCGCCGGAAAAAATCCTCATCGCCGGCATCGCCCGCGACAGCGTCCGCAGCGTCCTCGCCCTCGTCGATGTCGCAGCCGAACTCCACTACGACGCCATTTTGGTCGGAGGATCGGCGCTCGACCCATCACTGATATCAGAGGGTCTAAAAGATAAGAAAGAAGAGGAGATACGTAGCGTTCTAATCAACCGCATCGAGAAGCGGGCGCATCTGCGTCTTCCGTTTTTCCGGGTGATCGCCGACCGCTCGCCACTGCCAATAGTTTTGCTTAGTAGGCCAGGCCGCGCCATGACCGCGGGAGATGCCTCCGAACTCGCCACGCACCCAAACATTATTGGCATCGTCGACACACACGGCAGAGGAGAACAAGCAGGATGGCTCACCGAGCAAACCGCTTCTATCCAACGTGAAGTCACCGTCACCTCTAACTTCGCCGCGGTCACCGCGCGCATGAAGCTCGCGGCAGAAGCGGCTCCTGCACCGGCGTTCCTCTCCGCCGCTTCCCTCACCGGCTCTGCATCCGCTATCGCCGAACCGCCCGCGCTCGCACCCGCGCTGCGCACCCGCACGAAAGCAGTCGGATTCCAGATCCTCAGCGGCAACTCGGGCTCACTGCTTGATGCCCTGAACGCCGGCGCAACCGGTATCGCGCCCGCCTTCGCCGCATGCGCGCCCCAGGCTTGCTATGAGGTCTACGCTGCTTGGAAAGACGGCGACGTCGCCCTCGCCGAAGAGAAGCAGGCCCGCATCCGCGATGCCGCCGCCCTCGCCGAATCTCTCGGCCCCGGCGGCCTCAAGTACGCCTGCGACCTCAACGGTTACGCCGCCGGCCTTCCGCGCCTGCCGCACTTTCCACCGGACGCCGCCCAGCGCGCCGCCCTCGAAGCCCTGATGCACCCGCTGCGCAATTAGCAACAGACCGGAGGAAGCTTGGTAACGTCGACAGAACCTTCGGACGATGATCTCCGCGAAATCTTTGCGCTCTTTACCTCTTGCACCGAAGAGGAGATTAGCCAGGTCTATTCAGAGTCAAGTCGTCATTTCTTTCGCAAAGAGAACTTGGATGAAGAGTATTCTCTGGTTCAAGAGAAACGAGAATTCGCCCGCGACGCATGGCGGGCTGTCACTCTGTTTCTGGAGCGGCACGGCTATGCGATCAGCAAGCGTTAGGCCAGCGCGGCTTCGCGTGATGCATGCAGTTCCTGCAGCGCGTAGACGGTCATGCGGCCCTTCTGCAGCGAGGTGATGCCCTCGGCTGCCGCCCGCGCGGCTGCCAGCGTCGTGATCGTCGGAATGCGCGCCGTCACCGCCGCCCGCCGGATCGCCTTCTCGTCGAAGAACGTGTCCTGCCCGCGCGGCGTGTTCACGATCAGCTGAATGCGGTCGCCCTTGATCAGGTCCACCACATTCGGCCGGCCTTCCTTCACCTTGTACACGCGCTCCGGCTGCAGGCCCGCGGCTTCGATTACTTCCGCCGTGCCGTGCGTGGCCACAATGTGGAAGCCCATCTCCACGAACGTCCGTGCCAGCGAGACGACGGCTTCCTTGTCCGAATCGTTCACGCTCATGAAGATCGTGCCCTTCACCGGCAGCTTCTGTCCCGCGGCGATCTGGGCCTTCGCAAATGCCTCGCCGAAGTTGTCCGCCACGCCCATCACCTCGCCAGTCGACTTCATCTCCGGTCCCAGCACCGTGTCCGTGCCCTGGAACTTGCCCCATGGAAACACGGGCGACTTCACAAAGTAATGCGCGCCGGTGTCGAGGTCATTGCCGGACTCGACATACTCTGGCAGCAGATCCTTCAGCCTCTGCCCGGTCATCAGCCGTGACGCGATCTTCGCCAGCGGAACGCCAGTGGCTTTTGAGACGTAGGGCACCGTCCGGGAGGCGCGCGGGTTTACTTCGATCACAAAAACCTTGCCGCGCTGGATGGCGAACTGGATGTTCACCAGGCCGATGACGTTCAGCGACATCGCCAGCTTGCGCGTGTACTCGCGGATCGTCCGCAGCACGTCGTCGCTCAAGTCGACCGCAGGCAGCACGCAGGACGAGTCGCCCGAGTGAATGCCCGCTTCCTCAATGTGCTGCATGATGCCGGCAATGACCACGTTCTCGCCATCGCACAGCGCGTCCACGTCGCACTCCGTTGCGCTCTCCAGGAAATGGTCGATCAGCACCGGCCGCTCCTGCGAGTACTCAATCGCCGTGCTCATGTACCGCAGTACCGCTTCGTCGTCATAGGCGATGACCATCGCGCGCCCGCCCAGCACATAGCTGGGCCGCACGAGCACCGGATAGCCCACGCGCCGCGCACCCGTTAGGGCTTCGTCGACGCTGGTCGCGATTGCGCCCTCGGGCTGCGGAATCTTCAGCTCCTCGATCAGCTTGCCGAAGCGCTTGCGGTCTTCGGCCAGGTCGATCGACTCGGGTGAGGTGCCGATGATGGGCACACCTGCGGCTTTGAGCGGCAGCGCCAGGTTAAGCGGCGTCTGTCCGCCGAACTGCACGATCATGCCGATGTCGGCACTGCCGGATGCCTCATGCTCATAAACGGCGAGCACATCTTCGAGCGTCAGCGGCTCAAAGTACAGCCGGTCGCTGGTGTCGTAGTCGGTCGAGACCGTCTCCGGGTTGCAGTTGACCAT
>DATNAU010000050.1:0-21286 GCA_035572415.1 Acidobacteriaceae bacterium | reverse complement strand
TCGCCCCCCGCCTCAAATCCGCCCAAACTCCTTCACCGCCTCCACAATCGAATGCAGCTTCTCAATCGCCGGATACGTGCTGTGCTCGCTATAATCCAGCTTCTGCGCCTGCACCAGCACCTCCGCCGCGTGCGCGCGCGGCACCACCACCACCCCATCCTGGTCCGCCACAATAATGTCGTTCGCCTCCACGCGCGTGCCATCCACCTCCAACGGCACGTTCCTCCCCGCGAACCGGTAATGTCCCACCGCCGTCGAAACCACCGCCCCCGTCGAATACACCGGGAAGCCCACGCGCTTCAACTGCGCCACATCGCGCACGCCGCCATCCACCACCGCGCCCGCAAACCCCCGCGCCGCCATCGCCGTGCCCATCAACCCTCCCACGCCCGCAATGTCCGCGCCGTCCTCCACCTTCACCACATACACCTGTCCCGCGCCGCCGCTGTCGATCGCCTCCAGCATCCCATCCAACGCATGCGCGTCGCTGTTCTCCTCCTTCTTCAGCAGCACCGTCAGCGCTGTGCCCGCAAACTTCGTCGGAAAGACCGGATGCATCCGGTGCGACATGTAGTGCCGCTCGTGCAACAGTTGCTCCTCCGCATCCGACACCGACGCAGCCTCCACATGGCGATACGCCTCCATCATCGCCGCCGGATTCCTCTGGTAATCGGCTGCCGTCAGCGGTGTGTCACCATACATCACCGCAACGGCAATGCCGCCGATCGCAATCACCGCAGCGGCCGCCGCACCCACACGAACAGCCTTCCCACGCCTCTTCACGACAACCAAGCTCACACCAGCCTCCTCGCAAACTTCGCGGCAACCTGCCCCGCCGGCGTCCCAATTCTAGGACGGCAGCTCTCCCCCCATGTAAACTTCTCCCCGCATCCACTCCATCGCCAAGGACCACCGAAGACCACCATGCCCGACCCCGCCACGCTCGACGCACCTGCCAATTACCTCCAACTCATCCGCATTATCAGCCGCGCCATCGCCGTCTTCTTTCTCTATTGGGCTTTCGTCAGCCTCGTCGCTATACCGCGTGATTTGCTCGCCCTCGCTCATTATGGATTGCCCGGACAGGCGGCAGTCGCTTCCCAAACATACTGGACGATGACCTACACCACTGATCTGCTGGGCGGCCTCATTCGGATCGTCGTTCTCTGCATCGCAGCCGGCTGGTTCTATCGCTGCGGCCCGCGCATCCAGCGCTTCTTCTCCCCGGAAACCTTCACCTCGCCCCTGGCCCCCACCTCGAACCCCGAACCCTAACCAGCGGTTGCGGTTTTGAACGCGTCGGTGCGTCAATGACCGCACGATCTTACAAATGATCTGGAAACAGCCTTCGGGAAGCGACGCAATCCGCTACACGTGGATAGCCCCTTACGCTCTCCCCCGCCGCTGGCGCACCAGGCCGCGTATCTCCGCGCGGAGGCTGGCCAGCTCCCTCTCGCCCTCCAGCCTGCTCTTCGATCCTGCCGGGCGCGAGCCAAGCTCATCGCGCAGGGCATCGCTGCGCAGCTTCAGATGCCATATCTGGTCCTGAACCATGGTGAGGCGGTGACTTTGCGCGGTGTCCATGTACCAACACTACGCCCGTTCCTACATTGGTGGGATTCGACCAGCAGCCCGAATCGCCGCAAGGCGCACCCGGCCACCCCACTGCTGCGTCCTCAGAACGCCGCGCGCTCGTTCCACTCCCTGCAGGACCGCCGATGCTTCTCCAGGTCCAGCTCCGACTTCACCTTGCGCTCTGCCTTCTGGTGCGCGCGGTTGCGCAACCCGGCCTCCGTCAGTCCCAGCAGCAGGTCCGGCGCATCCGGCATCTGCGATGACGCCACCGCCTCCTGCAACTGCACACATACCTTGCAAACCATGGGCCGCTCCTGTTCGCAGACTACACTCCTGCAGCCTCCCCGGGTTTGCACCCCGCGTCCCCAACGGTCCATTCGCACCCATCCGAGACCCCATCCGCCCAGCCCCGCACACTAAATCCGCATCCCACCGCCGAATTACCGGCACAACCGCCCGTAAGAGCGTAGGCTGGAAACAGTAACCCCCTCGCCTTTAGCCTCATCCTGCTCCAGACGAGCGTCCCCCCGGTACGCAACCGCTTCGTCAGGAGTACTCCATGAGCTATCCCCGCACCACCGACGTCTCCCGGCACCTCGCGCGCAAGGTCCACCTCTCCATCGTCCCCAGGACGGAGGCGGAAGCTGTGGCTGCCGCAGAGCAGGCCAGGACCGATCTCAACTCTCTCTCCGAGGACCTCTCGGCTGCCGTCAACAGCGCGCACAGCGCCTCCACCAAGGACGGTAAGCAATGAGCCTCTCTCCCACTCTCTCTCGCACGCTTCTGCAGCAACCCACACCGCCGATGGCGCTCAGCCAGCGCGGCCTTCACCTCGTCGTCCGCACCTCCATCGCGTCTGAGAATTACACCATCCTCGCGCAGAGCCGCAATGAGATCATGTTCCCCGACAACTCGCCCAGCATCAGCATGTGGCCGTATCTTATGGCCTCATCGCAGACCCGGCTGCTGAACCGCATCAGCGTCTACTCCGCCCGCGGCACATCCACCGAGCAGACGCGCCTGCTCTACATGAACGCCGGAGCGCTGCGCCTGTGGCGGGAGATGGGCATGACCGCCACCATCATCGGCGAGTCGCACCGCCCTCCCCGCACCGCTTCACTCTGCTTCGGCATGCCGTTTTCCGAGTGACTCGCGCGGCCGCCGAGTAAGCTTCATCCGCAGCGTGCCTCTCCCCGCCCATGCGGCTCGATCACACTTTCTTCTTACATAGGAGTCACACGATGCGTTCCAATCAGATCCACGTAGCCATGGCACAACGAAACAATCGTTATGAGGTTTGCTGCCTCACCGCGAAAGGTGTCAAGATCACCCATCGTCCCGGCGAGCGGATGGCAGAATCCATCAACCGCGCCATGGGCATGCTGCGCCCGCCCGCGCCTCCCGCTGCCTCTGCCGCCTAGCCGGCGTCTTTGGCCCAGAACCTCCGCAAAATTGCTGTCAACCCCCGTCCCCGCGACTCCGTTCCTCCAACTCCCACAATCCAATTACCTTCGCCGTAAAAATATTTCTCGCCGAAGTGGCATTTTAGTTATGCCGCGCTCGCTACAATAGAAGTAGGTGAAGAAACACCCTCCAACAGCCCGGCTCATGGCCGGGCTTCGTGCTTTAATCTATCTCCTTGAAAATAAAGAGAGCTTCGGCTAAGTGCTTTGCTGTCTAGAACAAAGCATGTAACCCGTTCAGAATGAAGATTATGCAAAATTGGATAGGGGAGGGGGTACCCCCCCGCTCTTATCGCAGCGGAAAGCCACTATGTACGAAATATTTGACATCGCTGCCTTGCGATGCTACCTTCCGGATGTAAAACATTTCGGACATAATATACTTGACACACAAACAATTCAGGCGTAGCCTTCAAACATGGACACGCCCCATACACTTCAGAAAGCCATCGTCTACTTCTCCGATCCTGATCGCTGCTTTGAATATGCGAAGCATCTGCGCTGGCCGGATGGCGTAGTGGCGTGCCCTCGGTGCTTCTCGCATGAGCACTCGTTTATCAGCACACGCAAAATCTGGTTCTGCAAAGGCTGCAAAAAGCAGTTCACGATCAAAGTCGGCACCATTTTCGAGGATTCCCCGATTGGCTTGGACAAGTGGATGTGCGCCCTGTGGATGCTCTGCAACTGCAAGAATGGCGTCTCCAGCTACGAAGTTCATCGCGCCATCGGTGTGACCCAAAAGACGGCTTGGTTCATGCTTCACAGGCTGCGGATGCTGCTGCATGAGGATGACGAAACGCCGCTCTCTGGCGAAGTTGAAATGGATGAGACGTTCATAGGCGGCAAGGCAAAGAACATGCACGCGGCGAAGCGTGCGCGGCTGGGAAGCCATCTCAAGAACGAACCGGGCGCGTTCAAAGGCAAGACCATCGTGGTTGGAATGCTTGAGCGCAAGGGCCGCGTCAAGGCGAACGTGGTTGAAGCACGGACGCGCATAGTGCTGCACCAGCTTGCGAAGGACTCGATTGAACCGGGATCGACCGTCTACACGGACGAGCATCACCCGTACAAGGGAATGCGTAACTTCACTCACGAAGTTATCAATCACGCGGACGCCTATGTGCGGGGCAGTGTTCATACAAACGGTATCGAGAATTTCTGGTCTTGCTTGAAGCGGTCACTCGGCGGAACCTACGTTTCGGTAGAGCCATTCCATCTCTTTCGGTACATCGATGAGCAGTCCTTCCGGTTCAACAACCGCAAAAACATGGACGATAAAGACCGCTTTGAACTTGCCGCCCGCAATGTAGCTGGAAAGCGGTTGACGTATGCGGCTCTAACAAACTCACTCGGCACTGGCAGCGCTACCTCTCATTGATCGGCGGCAAGGGCGCGGCAAACGCAGACACTAGCCCTTGCTGGCCTTCTTTGCCTTGCGTACAGACTGTTTCTTCTGCACTGGTTTCGCGGTAGACTTGGGCGCACGGAAAACCTTCTTCGCCATCTTCTCGAATCGTTCCGCTGCTTCCGGGCCTTCGTGATATTCGTGTGATTTAGACATGCAAGCCAACTCCGAAAATGATCCCCATGATAGCCCCGAAGATGCAGGAGAGGAGTCCGCAAGCGGGCCTCTGCCATCCATCGATAGCGGGGTCATAGTAGACGAGCAAGGCAATCCCTATCGCCATAAAAAGAGTTCCTACCAAAAATTCAAAAGCCTCGTAAAGAGCATCAATGATCGGATTCCTCACGGCGACCGATTGATGATCTTCCTGACTGCCATTATTGCCCTGAGCGCGATTAGTCAGATAGTGGTTTCCTGCAATAACAGCCGCAGCACCACTAGACAAGTGGATAGGTTGATTGGGTCTGCTGAAAAAATCCGCATAGCCTCTGAAAAATTCTCTAGCAGCGCGGAAGGGATCAACCAAGGAATTCAATCCGCTGTCGGTAAACTCCAATCCCAAGCTGACAAGATGGATAGCGCCCGCACCTCTGCCGATAAGGACGCCTCCGATGCACTTATGGCCTCCCAAGCCGACTCCCAAAAATCTCTCCAAGCCTCCATCGACAATTTCCATCAGGATCAACGCGCTTGGCTTAGCGTAGAGCCTGCCACTGGAATACCTAATGATTCCAAGTTCAAAATCACATTTCCCATCAGCAATAGTGGCAGGACACCTGCCAAAAACGTACTGGTTTACTTCACTGGAAGAATTCTCAAGCCGGGAGACAATTTCGCCTATACATTCTTCGGCGCTCCCATGCCAATGGGGTATGTTACCCCTGGTCACAATACTTCGCTGTTTGAGTTCAATGGGGATCAAAGCGTCGCGCGAGCGGACGTGAAAGGTCCGGGCGAGGGCTACATCGTCTATGGAGCTATTACCTATCAAGACGTGTTCGGAGAAAAGCACTGGCTGACCTACTGCTTCTTTAACAAAGAGGGAGAGTCCTATGTTTATTGCCCAAACCACAACCAGATGGGCGATGGCCCTCTTCCTGAATCCGAATTGAAATAAAGCTGCCCTGTCACGGTGTCTCAATTTTGGACTCCTGACTCTTGTGTGTCAAGTATATTATGTCCAACATTTCTTACATGGAGGTTTTACTCCCATGGCCTCGCTCTCCTATCGCGAAAAGTCCCTCTACGCTTCGCTCATCGCCGAGGTCGTCATCTATGTTCCCTACTTCTTCCTTCACGGCCACGACTCAGTCGTCAAAGTCGCCGCCATGATCATCGGCATCATCATCCTGCAGGTCATTCTGCAAACCGTCATCGCGGCCTACACCCGCAACCGCCTCACCGACGAGCGCGACCGCCTCATCGAGCTGCGCGGCTACCGCGCCGGCTACTTCACCTTCGCCTCGCTCATGCTCCTCGGCCTCGCGCTTCTCTGGTTCCACGCCTCCATCGGCCATCTCCACCTGGACAGCGCCAGGATGAGTCTCCACTTCCTCTCCGTCTTCTTCGGCATGCTCGTCATCGCGGACATCACCAAGACCGCCGCCCAGCTCATCGCCTATCGGAGAGCCCTCTAATGCCCGCCATCCGCAACCAGATCCGCGAGCTCCGCGCCGCCCGCGAGATGACCCAGCAGGACCTCGCCGACCAGGTCGGCGTCACCCGCCAGACCGTCATCGCCATCGAGCAGGACAAATACTCGCCCTCGCTCGAAACCGCCTTCAAGGTCGCCCTCGCCCTCGGCGTCACCCTCGAACAATGCTTCCAGTTCGATCCCCGCGGCCGCCGCTGACCCGCAACGCGCGCCATCTCGAGCTTGGTATCCTCAACTCTGCGATGGCGACGAAAAAGAAAGCTGAAGCAACCGAAGCGGCGGCGCCCCGGGCGGAAAATTCCGCCGCCTCGAAATCCGGCAGGCCGCCCATCTACCTGCTGGACTCGATGGCCTTCATCTTCCGCGCGTACCACGCCATGCAGCGGCAGCGGCCCATGTCCACGCGCACCGGCGTGCCCACCGCGGCGACGTATGTCTTCGTCAACATGATCAACAAGCTGCGCAAGGACTTCGCGCCCGAGTACCTCGCCGCCGTCTACGATCTCTCCGGCCCCGTCTTCCGCGACGAGCGCGCCCGCGAGATGAAGGCCACGCAGAAGTGGAACGTCAAGACCCAGCAGTTCGACACCGTCGAATACGCCGGCTACAAGGCCAACCGCACGGAGATGCCCGCCGACCTGACGCAGCAGCTTCCGTTCATCCGCCGCGCGCTCGAGGCCTTCCGCATTCCCATCCTCAGCTACGAAGGCTTCGAGGCCGACGACGTAATCGGCACGCTCAGCTGTAAACTCTCCGCGCTCGGCCACCATGTCTTCGTCGTCAGCTCCGACAAGGACATGATGCAGCTGGTCAACGCCGATGTCTCCATCCTGAACCCGACCAAGGATAACCTCGTCCTCGATCCCGCCGGCGTCGAGGCCACGCTCGGCGTCGCGCCCCAGCGCGTCATCGACGTGATGGCGCTGCGTGGCGACACCATCGACAACATCCCCGGCGCGCCCGGCATCGGCGACAAAGGCTCCGTCGAGCTGATCCAGCAGTTCGGCTCGGTCGAAGCCGCGCTCGACGCCGCCATCGCGCAGCCCGACTCCATCAAGCGCAAGACCTATCGCGAATCGCTGCAGAACAACCGCGACAACATCCTGCTCTCGAAGGAACTCGTCACCATCCACACCGCGGTCCCTATCGAGTTCTCGCTCGACGAGATGCGCACGCAACCGCCCGACACCGCAGCCTGCCGCGATCTCTTCGCCGAACTCGAGTTCACCACACTGCTCAAGGAGCTCGCCCCCGCCGCCGACACAACCCCTCTCAGCTACAACCTCAAACCCACCGACGCCGAGATCGCCGCCCTGCTCACGCAAGCAAAGGAGCAGGAAACAGGGAACAGGGAACAGAAAGCAGCCACGAATCATGGCGTGCCCCATTCATCCCGCGCCTCTCAGCGGGATGAGTGGGAAGTAAGAGGCCTCGCCATCGCGCTCTTCGAAGATGCGCAAGCCCTCACCGAAGAGACGGCCGCCGAACCCGATCCTGAATCCGGCGAACCCGAACCACCGCCCGCCGCAACCATGGACCTGTTCGGCCCAACCAGTTCGGGTGCCCCATCCGTACGCGCAGCGGACGGGTGGGATGCAAAATCTCCGCAGCCATCCGTTCCACAAAGCGAGATCGCCTGCCGCCTTGGCCTCTCCATCGACGGCAGCTCCGCGCTCGAAGCCTCGCTCGATGCGCCCGGCCTGCGTGCCGCGCTCGAAGACGAGAAGCTGCCCAAGCTCGTCCACGATCTCAAAGCTGTCCTGCGCGCGCTCGCGCCGCACAACGTCACCCTGCGCGGCGCGATCACGGACGTGATGCTGGAGAGCTATCTGATCAACCCCACGCACGCGTCCCATACTCTTCCAGATATCGCCGCGCGCTCCACCAACCGCGCCCTCGTTCATCAGCCGACGAAGACCAATCCCAACGATCCCAACCGCCTCGCTGAAGCCGCCGCCGCCATCGTCCGGCTCGCGCGCGTCTTCGCCGAGCACATCGCCGAAAGCGACACCGCTTTCGCCGGTGCCGCCCCCAGCTCCGAAGCGCAAACCGCTCGGGTGCCCCATTCATCGCGAAGCGATGAGTGGGAAGAACAAGGTTCATCCGGGACGTGGGCGGGAGCATCGCGCACCGCTCCGCTCCGCCGCATCTACAACTCGATGGACCTTCCGCTCGTCTCTGTGCTCCTCCGCATGGAGCAGGCCGGCGTGCGCATCGACCCGGCGCAGCTCTCCGCAATGTCCTCGCGGCTCGCGGTTGAGATGGATTCGCTTGCGGACAAAATCTACGCGCAGGCAGGCGAGGCCGCTGCGCAGGAGTCGCCGCTGCGCTTCAACATCAACTCACCCAAGCAACTCGGCGACGTCCTGTTCAACAAGATGCAGCTGCCCAAGCCGCTGAAGTACGGCAAGGGCAAGGTCATCTCCACTGCGCAGGACGTGCTCGAAGAGCTGGCCGAGCACCATCCCGTCCCGCGCCTTGTGCTCGACTACCGCCAGCTCGCCAAGCTGCGGTCTACTTATCTCGACTCGCTGCCCACGCTCGTCGACGCCGAAGGCCGCGTGCATACCACCTTCAACCAGGTAGGCACGGCGACGGGGCGGTTGTCATCGACCAATCCCAACCTGCAGAACATCCCCATACGCACCGCGCTTGGCCGCGAGATTCGCGCCGCCTTTATCCCCGCGCCCGGCAACCTGTTGCTCTCCGCCGACTACTCGCAGATCGAGCTGCGCCTGATGGCGCACTTCTCGCAGGACCCGTTGCTGCTGAATGCCTATCGAACCGGCCAGGACATCCACACGCTCACAGCGTCGGAGGTCTTCGGCATTCCCGTCGACCAGCTCGACAAAGAGACCCGCAACCGCGCCAAGGCCGTCAACTTCGGCATCGTCTACGGCATCTCGCCCTTTGGGCTCGCCGCGCAGCTCGGCATTGAGCAGAAAGAAGCGCGTCTCTATATAGACCGCTACTTTGAGCGCTATGCGGGCGTGCGGCGATTCATTGATGAAACCTTAGAAACAGTCCGGCGCGATCAGGCTGTCAGGACTTACTTCGGTCGCGTCCGGCCCATTCCAGACATCCAGTCGCGCAACCCCAACATGCGCGGTTTCGCCGAGCGCACTGCCATCAACACGCCGCTGCAGGGCACCGCCGCCGACCTCATCAAGCTCGCCATGCTGCGCATCGACGCCGGGATCACGCAGCGCAAACTCCGCTCGCGCATGACCCTCCAGGTGCACGACGAACTGCTCTTCGACGTCGTCCCCGCCGAGGCCGACGAGCTGCGCACGCTCGTCCAGCATGAGATGGAGCACGTCGCCGAGTTCTCCGTCCCCATCGTCGCCGAACTCGGCCTCGGCCCCAACTGGCGGGACATAAAGTAATGAGATTACTGCTAGTCGATCCTACCGACTTAGATTTGGTTCATGAAGCGTTTAAAGCCGAAATGGCCGACGGTTTCCATATCGCTCTGACAAAGGTCATAGTAGACAAACTCTACAAACAAGGAACTCAACTTTCTCGATCTGAGATTTCAGAACTTCTCGACCTCATTCGTAAAGACCCACTTCATCCTTCCCTGCCAGTAGGCCGAAACGCAAGGCTACTAGACTGCCATATCGAATTGAACGAACAAGATATGCGGCGTGTTGAACGACACGTAGATCGCCTCGAAAAGAATGCGCCCAAGATATTCGAGAAAAGAGCCACACAGATGGCGAGGTTGGTTCTTAGGGACCTAAAAAAGAGCTGGCCCCAGTATTCGCGACGAGAGCAGAGAGATGTTATGCAGTTTGAGAAACGTCTTCGCACGCGTTGGAAAAAACCACTGAGCACAATGCGGCATTTTCTGGTGTTATCGAGACAGCTTGTTGCTGGATTTAGGACACGAATAGATTCGGATCCGGCTAGGTCGATGCTTTGGGAAGTACTTACAAGATCACACGCTAGGGCGATCCGTACAAGCGAAGAAATCTATTGTCTGCTCGCATCAGGATTTGCGGATGGCGCCTTGTCCAGATGGAGAACGCTGCACGAATTGGCTGTGGTATCGCATTTTCTTGTTCTTCATGGTGAAGACGTTGCGGTCAAATATTTCGATCATCATTTGATCGCCACAAAGAAGAGAATGGATGAGCTTGCAACCCCATTCTGGGCACAAGTCGCCGCACAGGATGCTACCTTTACTGCCGAACATGCGAAAGTGAAAAGCCTTTGTGATTCGCTTCTCCAAAAACACGGTTCTAGTTTTGGAACGGATTATGGCTGGGCGGCGGACGCATTGCAGAAATCAGGTGTTCCCTTTGGCACAAAAGGTCCCAATTTTAGGCAAATCGAGGACGCGGTCGGAGCGGGGCGCTATCGCGCCCACTATCAGTGGGCATCTGCTGACATTTACGCTAGCCCAAAGGGAACGTACACGCGGGAAGCCCACGACTTCCCATCTGTGCATATGGGCCCAACAAACATGGGGCTCGATGTTGCTGGTGTAGGAACTGTCTATCTAATGGCCGAAATGATGGAAGATTTAGTTTCGCTCTACCCCAGCATGGATGCGGTTTTCACGCTGAAAATGTTAAATAAGCTGGCGGTGGACGCTGAAAGAGACTTTGGGAGGTGCAAGAAACAGCTTGAGGCGGCACAGCGTGCTGCGGGCCCCATGCCCCGTATCTAGACCCACCGGCGCTGATTCCGTCACATTCTCCCCTGGGCATCCGTCATCGTTGTGAGCGGCACATCGCGAATATCTGATCCGGAGAGAGACCCATGAAAATCAAGCTGACCAGCATCTATGTGGAGGACCAGGAGAAGGCGCTGCGCTTCTACACCGAAGTGCTCGGATTTACCAAGAAGGCAGATTTCAGCCAGGGGCCTTTCCGCTGGCTCACCGTGGCGTCGGCCGAGGAAGAGAACGGGACCGAGCTGCAGCTCGCGCTGAACAGCAGCCCGGTGGCCAAAGCCTATCAGGAGGCGCTGCTGCAGATGGGCCAGCCGGCCGCCATGTTCTCAAGCGATGACGTCCAGGCCGACTATGAGCGCATCAAGTCCGCGGGCGGCGAGTTCGTGATGCCGCCCACGCAGGTCGCCGGAGCCACCATCGCAAAACTCAATGACACCTGCGGCAACCTGATCCAGATCAACCAGCTGATGAAGTGGTAGGGCCCCCGAAGTTACCCTCAGGGCTAAGCCCTGAGACATTTGTAGCGGGATACGGCATGGCTGAAGCCATGCCCTTAACAAGACACCTTCGGCTCCGGCGGAATAACGCGGCGCAATCATCCTGCTAGGCTGGTTGCGTCCCGCTTTTTGTCTATGCCAGCCTCTAAAACCGCCATCCTGCTCATCGACTGCCCGGACCGCAAGGGCCTCGTCGCCGCCATCGTCAACTTCCTGGTGCAGCGCTACGACGTCAACATCCTGAACGCGGACCAGCATCAGGACGCCGAGCTCGGCCTCTTCTTCATGCGCGTCGAATTTGCCACCGACGCCGCCAACTTTACCGAAGCCATGTTCGCCGAGGCCTTCGCGCCCGTCGCGCGCGAGTTCCGCATGAACTGGCGTCTGGAATTGGTCGAGCAGGTGCAGAACGTAGCGATCTTCGTCTCGCACTACCTGCACTGCCTGGCCGATCTGCTGCAGCGTCACCAGACCGGCGAGTTCCGCTGCAACCTGGCGCTCATCGTCTCGAACCACACCGAGGCTGAAGCGCTGGCGAAGTTCCATGGCGTGCCGTTCCATCACATGCCGGTAACACGCGAGACGAAATTAGAAGTCGAGGCGGCGCAGCTCGCGCTGCTCGCCCAGAACAAGATCGATCTCGTCATTCTCGCGCGTTACATGCAGATCATTTCGCCGAAGTTCGTCGACGCCTACCCCCGGCGCGTTATCAACGTGCACCATTCATTCCTGCCGGCCTTCGTGGGTGCGCGGCCGTATCACGCGGCGTTCGCGCGCGGCGTCAAGCTGATCGGCGCCACCAGCCATTACGTCACCGAAGTTCTGGATGAAGGACCCATCATTGAGCAGGACGTGACCCGCGTCTCCCAGAACGACCAGCTGCCCTCATTGATCCAGAAGGGCCGCGACCTGGAGCGCATGGTGCTCTCGCGCGCGGTGCAGTGGCATCTCGACCATCGCATCTTGTCCTACGCGAACAAAACTGTCATTTTCGCGTAGCGGGCTTCGGAGTGCATGATGGTCGATCGCAAGCAATCGACTATCATGCACTGAATTTATTGGGTGTCTATATCGGCACGGCTTCAGCCGTGCCCTTCCGAAAGCGGTGTGCGCTTTACGCCTGGGCTATGAATTTCGCCGGCGCCTCAATCTGCGCGGAATAGACCGGCCGCCGCTTCAGCGCATACATGCGCTGGTCGGCCAGCCGCAGCAGCTTGGTCGCGTCCTTCGCGTCCCCGGGATACATTGCGAAGCCGAAGCTCGCGCCCACCACCATGGGGATTTCGTTCACCACAATCGGGCGCTCGATCGCGGTGCGCAGCGACTCGGTAAACCGCTCGACGGCGCTGTCGTTCGGCATGTCGGTCGCGGCGATGATGAACTCGTCGCCGCCCAGCCTCGCCACAGTGTCCGTCGCGCGGATGTTTTTGCGCAATGCGGCGGCCACCTCGCGCAGCACCTGGTCCCCGACCGGATGGCCCAGCGTGTCATTGATCTTCTTGAAGTCGTTCAGGTCCAGCACCACCAACGCCAGGCTTGAGTTGCGGCTCTCCGTGTACTGGATCGCATTGGTCAACCGCGCCGCGAAGAGGCGGCGGTTCGGCAGGCCCGTCAACTCATCGTGGAGAGCGAGCCACTCGTTGTTTGAGACCTGCTCCTCCAGCATCACCAGGATCATGCCGATCGAGATCAGCGATTTCTGCATGTTCCAGATGTGCGATGCGACCTCGGCATAGGCCGAACGGTCCACAATCATCGGATGCAGGAAGAAGCACAGCGCCCAGATGGAGAAACCGAGCACCACCGCTACGCGACCTGCACTGCGTCCTTCCAGCCGGCGATAGAAGTTGACCGAGGCGATGGCGTAAACACACGCCAGGCTCCAGTAGACTGCTGGGCGGAACTCGCCGCGCAGTACAAGAACGGCGATAGCCCCCCATGCGAGCAGATGAAAGAGCGCGAGGTGCCAGCTCTTGCGGAGCGCGAGAGAACTCACCACGCCCACCACCATCCCGACCACTACCACCGGCACATAAACCTGAGGAATACGGAGGTTCAGGCCATAGATGGTCGTCAGCCCCATCAGCGCCAGACCGTTCACCACCAGGTACAGCAACCGCGAGCCGTTCGTCTCCCGTTGGTCTGCGGCCGCCCAGTTGAACACCATGCCCGCAATCAGGTAACAATCCAGCACAACCAGATGCAGCGCCGGCGAAGGAATGCTGTTCGGCGTATAGAAGGTATGTGCGATGGATTCGACCAGGGTAAAGGACAGCCCCAGCAGCCACGCGTCAGCACGCGCGTCGGAGTGGCGACGGCGCACGAGCGCCAGGATCAAAATCAGGATCGCCAGAGCAGACAAATCTGGGAGAAATGCAAGATTCAATGGTGTCTCCGGGCCCCGAAGGCTCTACGGTTTATTGGGGTCGGCCGATTTTTTGGGGCTTGTCTCGTGGGGTCGGCAAGTCTAGAGAGAATTATTGCATCACGACGGGTGAAGTGGCACCAAAAAAAATAATAACTTTCCGTTACTTACAGGTAAAATTCAACGTCACCTAGTTACTCATAAGTACATTATTTGCCAAATGTTTATACGATTTTGAGCGGCTTCCCGGGCCGCTCTCCAGGAACCACGGAATGCCTTCCAACCACCGTCTCCGCAGCGTCTGGCGCCTTCGTTCCCGCTCTCTGGAAGTCGGCCAGCGAACGCTCATCATGGGAATTCTCAACGTCACGCCGGACTCGTTTTCCGACGGCGGGCGCTTTTTTCCACATCCCGCCGCGCTCGATCAGGCCCTTCGCATGCTGGACGAAGGCGCCGACCTCATCGACGTTGGCGGGGAATCCACGCGGCCCTCTTCGTCACCGATTTCGTCCGCAGAGGAGCAGCGGCGCGTTCTGCCGGTTGTCCGATCGATCCTCGCCGCCCGGCCGGATGCCATTCTCTCCATCGATACCTACCACGCTGAGACCGCACGCGCGGCAGTCGATACCGGGGTAGAAATCGTCAACGATGTCAGCGGCCATCTGTGGGATCCGGCAATGTCTGCGACGTGTTCTGAACTCGCTTGCGGCAATATCCTGATGCACACGCGCGGGCGTCCGTCGGAATGGAAGACGCAGCAGCGGCTAGCGCCGGAAGAAGTGATGCCGCTCGTTCTGCGCGAGCTGAGGGCTCGTGCGGACGCTGCACTCGCCGCAGGCATCGCGCGACAGAGTATCATCCTCGATCCCGGCTTCGGCTTCGGCAAGATCATGGACGAGAACCTGCCGCTGCTCGCCAACTTCGCCGAACTTCATTCCCTCGGCTTCCCGCTGCTCGCCGGTCTCTCGCGCAAAAGCTTCCTCACAAAAAGGGATGTGGGTGCCCCACTTCTCGATTCTGAGACGTGGGAGTCGAGACACAATAAGCCCGGCGCCGACAAAATTGCGGTTGCCTCACATCCCGAAGAGGCATGGCACAAGGACTTCGCTACCTCCGCCGCAAACATGGCCGCCATCCTCGCCGGCGCGCATATCCTGCGCGTGCATGAGGTCGCGCCCGCCAGGCAGGTTGCGGCCCTCGCCGACCGAATGCTCGCCGCCGCTGGATAGATCGATCTACTTGTCTTCGGGCTGTTCTGCTGCGGCGGCGGCGAGGCTTAACTCTGCTTCCTCGTCCTGCTGCAGGAAGAGATTCGTCGTCTTCAGTTCGCGCGACGAGAACAGCCGCGGCTCCAACTCCACCGGCTCCGGCAGTTCCGGCTCACCGCCTTTGCCCGCACCCATTTGTTTCAATTTGCGAGCCTTTGCCAATATGTAGCGGTCTAATCCTGGAATAGCGTCGTTATATGCCTCAACACTTTCGCGCAGCTTGTTGCCAATATTTCCGACGTTGGCAGCGAAGCGCGTTAATTCGCCGTAGAGTTCCTCACCAATGTCTTGAATTGCTTTCGCATTTTTATTCGCGCGATCCTGATTCAGGACGTAACTTACCGCCTTGAGCAGCGGGATCAAACTCATGGGATTGGAGACAAACACACGTTTTTCGCAAGCTTCGCGAACCACATCCGGTTCATCCTGTAGAGCTGCATGGTACATTCCGTCGTGCGGGAGAAAGAGAATCACGCAGTCAGGTCCATCGTAACGATCCATGTATTGCTTCGACCAAAGGCTTTTGATGTGACCCTTGAGTGCTTTGGAATGCGCTTCTGCAAACCGTACTTTCTCCGCCGGATCCTGTGCGATCGAATATGCAATGTACGACTCCATCAGGTTCTTGCTGTCGATCACCAGCTTGCGGCCCTTAGGAAGATTGATGACCGCATCGGTTCGCTTACGACCGTCTTCACCATCCGTTGTGTGCTGTAGAACGAAATCAATTTCGGCCTGTAAACCAGCGCTTTCCAACGCATTTTCGAGCGTCATTTCGCCCCAACTGCCCCGTATGACCGGCTTACGTAGGGCCGTTGTCAAAGATTCACTGGCACCTGCCAAACGCTTGATCTGCTCGTCAAGAAGAGTCTCAGCGTTTGACCTCGCTCGATTGGTGTTCTCGACGTGTTCATCCAGCCGCTTGATCGTCTCCTCGACCGGCTTCAGCATGGTTTCGATCTGCTGCCTGTGCAGCTTTACATCGTCGGTGGTCTTCTCGCCGTGTTGTTTGATGATTGCTTCGGCACGGCTCACCAGTTGCTCCGACGCATCCTTCAACACACCACCGGAAACAGCCTTGAACTCCTGGGTCATCGCGTCCTTCGCCTGCGCGATGAATTCGTTCAGCTTCACAATCTGCTCATCCTTGGCGCGCACGATTCGCAGCTGCGCTTCCCGCTCGTGGGCGATCATCTCGTCGGCCCGGCGTGTCGCGCCCTCAGCCTCCTTCTGGGCAGCGGCCCTCTCCATCATCGCGGCGGTCAGCTGCGCCGCAGACTCCGCCACCTTCGCAGACTCCGCCTTCTCGCGCTCACGCGCCTCGCCCATCGCTCTGCGCAGCTCCGCCGAGTGGCCGCGGACCGCGAGCCACATCGCCACCGCACCCAGCGCACACCCGATTACAAACACCACAATCTGCATCCCACCAATCTACGCCAATTCTTCGCTTACAGGCTGTGCGCAATTCGTTCGCATAGTGGATTTCCCGTCCGCGACTCAACCCAGTCATCAGCCGCCCAACACGCACCCGCGCTTTGCTTTACACTCTCCTAGGCGCTCGGTATCTTTAAGACTTGTGACTTGGGCCCGGACATACGATCCAATGGATGCATGTCGCCCGCACATCTGAGAGTTTGGCAGTAATTGAAGGCAATACAGGAGAAACCGCATGGCAGCAGTGGACGAAAAGGTAAAACAGATCATCGTTGAGCAGCTTCAGGTCGATGAGGCCGAAGTGACACCCGGCGCAAGCTTCCAGGAGGACCTCGGCGCCGACTCGCTCGACGTCGTCGAGCTGGTCATGCAGTTCGAAGAAGCGTTCGATATTCAGATCCCCGACGAGGACGCCGAGAAGATCAAGACCGTCAAGGATGCCGTCGACTACATCGAAAAGAGCCAGAAGGGCAAGTAATGGGGGCAGGGCAAGCGATGGAGCAGCAGGCGCAGCGGCGTCGCGTCGTTGTCACCGGCCTCGGCCTCGTCTGCGGAGTCGGCCACAACGCAACTGAAGTTTGGGATGGCCTGCTCGCGGGCAAAAGCGGCATGGCCGAAATCAAGGCCTACGACGTCACCGGGCATCCGGTCCGCTTCGCCGCCGAGGTGAAGGATTTCGACCCGCTCCTCTTTATCGACAAAAAAGAGGCCCGCAAGATGGGCCGCTTCATCCATTTCGCCATCGCCGCCTCGCAGGAGGCGATGGACCACTCCGGCCTGAAGATCGACGAGTCGAACCACGACCGCATCGGCGTGCACATCGGCTCCGGGATCGGCGGCTTCGACGTGATCGAGCGCGAGCACATTGCCATGCTGAACGGCGGCCCGCGCAAGATATCTCCCTTCTTCATCCCCGGCTCCATCATCAACCTCGCCGCCGGTCACGTCTCCATCCGCTTCGGCGCGCGCGGCCCCAATGAGGCCACCGCAACCGCCTGCACTTCGTCCGCGCACTCCATCGGCGATGCCTTCCGCATCATCCAGCGCGGCGATGCCGACGCCATGATCGCCGGCGGCACCGAGGCGGCCATCACTCCGATGGGAGTTGGCGGCTTCGCGGCCATGAAAGCCCTCTCCACCCGCAACGATGACCCGACCCACGCCTGCCGTCCCTTCGATAAGGACCGCGACGGCTTCATCGTCGGCGAAGGCGCCGGGATGCTGATCCTCGAAGAACTCGACTTCGCCCGCGCGCGCGGCGCAAAGATTCTGGCCGAAGTCATCGGTTACGGCATGTCCGCCGATGCATTCCACATGACCGGCATGGCGCCCGAAGGCGAAGGCTGCTTCCGCGCGATGAACGCCGCGATCAAGTCGGCCGGTATCTCGCCCGACCAGATCGATTACGTCAACGCGCATGCCACTTCCACCCCGCTGGGAGATGCGCTGGAATCCAAGGCCATCGAAAATGTCTTCGGCGAGCGCGCTACCAACCACAAGCTGCTTGTGAGCTCTACGAAATCCATGACCGGCCACCTGCTGGGCGGCGCCGGCGGCCTCGAGGCCGGCATCACCATCCTCGCCATGCTGAACCAGACCGCGCCGCCGACCACCAACATCGTCGAGCTCGACCCCGCCTGCCGTCTCAACTACGTCCCCAACAAGCCGCAGCCCGCGAAGATCGACTGCGCGTTGTCGAACTCCTTTGGCTTCGGCGGCACCAACGGCTCACTCATCTTCCGCCGCTGGGCGGAATAGCAATACCTCTCGGTGCGCGTCATTCCGATTCAGGCCTGCCGGATCAGAATCGCCACGTTTGCTTTGCTGACTCGCTGACTTGCTTTCGTTAGCTGATTCGCTCTCTCACTGCGCCATGCGCCACGGCGACACCGTCGTCCACTTCTGCAACTGTTCCGTCGCCCACGCGGTCGTCTTGTCCGTATGGCACTGCGTGCATGGATTCGGAATGTTCGCCTCCTCCGTCAGCGCAGGAGTGATGAAGCGGAAGGTGTGCGATGCAACATAGTTGTCCTTGATCGTCTGCTCGATCAGCGGCATGTGGCACGCCGTGCACTGGTTGCCTTTGCTGTTCGGCGCGTGATGCGTGTGCTGAGCCACCGTGCCCTTCAAACCGGCAGCGTTGTCCTGAGACGCTGCGTGGCACCTCAGGCAAAGCGCATTGCCCTCCGCCTTCAGATTGCTGGCATGCGCGGCGCTATGCACGTTGTGGCAGTCAAAGCACCGCAGTTCGCGGTGATACATCGTGCTCTGGATAAAGTCATTCCCCTGCATGCGGTTCTTGTGCGCCGTCATATCCGCAAACTGGAAGAAGTTCGTCGTGCCGGGCTTTACCTCTTCGAGCTTCCAGAAATCCGCCAGCCGGTCGCCGGCCGTATAGCCCACCGGCCAGTCGTAGTGATGTCCATACTTCGCCGCCAGTCCCGTATCGTCGATCGGCCGCCCCTGGCTGTGGCACTGAATGCAGGTGTCATTGCCGCGCACATAGTCCAGCCGCGCCGGGTTCACGATGTTCGCGCGGGTCGGCTTCGCCACGTGCGCGCTGCCGGGTCCATGACACTTCTCGCAGCCGACGTTCCATTCCGTCACCTGCTTCGTCGCGACGTTATAGTTCACGCTGTGGCAGCCGTCGCACAGCGGACCCGTCGGACGCTCCATGTTGCTCGTGCCGTAGAACGGCACCCACCAGTCCGTGCCCCGCTCCACGTGATACGGCAGCCATTTTTTCTTGGCGACATCCCACTGCGCCGGCTCGGCATAGTACTCATCGCCGATTTTTGTGAAGTAGCGCTGCTTCCACCGGCTCCCATAGACGAACGCAACATCGTTGAGAGAGAACGTCACCACCGGATTCGGCTGCGAGAAGTCCCCCAGCACAGCTTCGGGATGCACCTTGGGGTCGCGCACCACATTCGCCATGCGCGTCTTCTTCCAGCTCGCGTAGACGCTCTCGTGGCATTTGCGGCAGCTCTCGGATCCCACATACTGGCGTTGCGATGCGGACGTCTGCGCCACACAGACCGTGGCAATCATCGCGAACATCGCACCTGAAATCCACCCGCTCCGCGGCCGCATCCCTCGCCTCATACCCAGCAAGCCTAGCGCAACCGGACCTTCCTCACAAAATCAGAGAGCCTCCCGCACCGGGAGGCTCTCTCTGTTTCGTTAGCGTTGGCTGCGTCTACTGCTGGTTGCCCATCGTCACGCCGCCGGTATTGGCCTTCTTTTCCTTGGCCAGTTCGTTGGCTTTGCGCGCGCCCATGGCCTTGGCGCTCCACTCGTCTGCAGTTGCCAGGTCTTGTTTGCGCGCCGCATCGGCATCCTTGCCGCATTCCTGCTCGGCCTGCAGCCGATAGTCCAGTTGCAGATACTGCATTGCATCGTCATAGGTCGGGTTGATCTGGATCGCCTGATTCAGGTAGTCCATGCCCTCCTTGACCAGGTCGGTGTTCTCCTTCTGAATCTGTGCGCAGGCGTTCTTGCTCTTTTTCGGATCGCCGGTCAGCCCATTGACGGTTGAGAAACCCTCTTTCGCCAGGATGTCCAGCGCATTCTTGTAGGCCAGCGTCCAGTCCACCACACCGACAATATAGTCCGCCTCAGCCTTGTCTTTGTCCGTCGCCTTCGGCGCGGCAATGACCTTCAGCTCATACGCCTTCGCCTGGTCGAACTTCTGGATATTGCGGTTGATCGACGCAATCTGCTTCAGCGCCGTCACGTCGTCCGGGTTCTTCTGGAGCACAGCCTGAAAGGCGTCAATCGCCTTCTGCGCCATCGCCAGATTGTCCGGCGTGGTCAGGTTCGGCACCACCTGCGACGCATACGTGGTCGCAAGGTAAAGCTTCGCCGTCTCGTTGGTGGGGTCCAGGTTCACCGAGTTCTGAAAGAAATTGGTCGCCTGCTCATACTGCGCGTTCTTAAACGCCGCGACGCCTTTGGTCAGCTGGTCGCGCGACTTCAGAAAATTGCATCCGGTGGTCGTGCCAAGCACCGAAAAAAGTGCGGCCAGGACCGTAAGACGTGCATTCAATTTCATGGCGCGGTGGGTCTCCTTACGTCCGGCGCATTGTTTGTCTTGCCGAAACGCATCAGTGGGGTTTGTCTTTGTCCCCTCGATTGTAATGGCAGAAACGCTCGTGTGGCCAGCACTTGCGCTCCGTTCATCCTCAAAAAATCTTTGCCTCTCATCAACCTCAAACCTGCAACTGCCTCGCCCCAAAGCATTTCTCTGGGCGCCTCTCGGACGGGCAGTTCCACTTCCCGGTTCTCGCTGGATCGTTTCATAGACGGATCGTCCATTAAGTAAGTTTCGCCGTCCAGCGGTCACCTGGATAGCCGAGCCGCAGCTCCGGCCATTTCCTTCGCGCCACTTCCCTACACAATCCTTCCGTCCCGGATATGCACGCTCCTCCCGGCATAGGATGCCGCCTCCCGGTCATGCGTGATCATCAGGATGGTTTGCCCCAGCCGCTGGTTCAGGTCCTTCAGCAGCCCCAGCACCGCCGTCGAGTTCTGGCTGTCCAGATTCCCCGTCGGCTCGTCCGCCAGCAGGATCGCCGGATGGTTCACCACCGCCCGCGCGATCGCCACACGCTGCTGCTGCCCGCCGGAGAGCTTGCTCGGCTTGTGCTTCATCCGGTCCGCAATCCCCAGCAGCTTCAGCACCTCCACAAACTCCGGAGTGAACTCCGTGGAACGCCCGCCAATATACTCCACAATCTTGATGTTGTCCTCAGCCGTCAGCGTGGGCAGCAGATTGTACTTCTGGAAGACAAATCCCACCGTGCCCTTGCGCAGCTCTGTCCGCTGGCTATTCGACATGTGTGCGAGGTCGTTACCGGCGATGGTCACCGTTCCATCCGTTGGAGGGGTAAGGCCGCCCAGGATATGGAACAACGTCGACTTCCCCGACCCAGACGCGCCGAT